>JBEKNT010000388.1:0-6577 GCA_049522565.1 Acetobacteraceae bacterium | reverse complement strand
TGCTCCAACTGGATCGACACGATCGCCGCCATGTCGGCCCGCTGCAGCCGGCGGAACAGGATGATCTCATCCAGCCGGTTGAGGAACTCCGGCCGGAAATGCGCGCGCACGATGCGCATCACCTGGCCCTGCACCATCGCCGCCGGCTCGCCTTCCGGCTGCGCCGCCAGGATCTCCGACCCCAGGTTCGAGGTCAGCACGATGATGGTGTTCTTGAAGTCCACCGTGCGGCCCTGGCCGTCGGTCAGCCGACCGTCGTCCAGCACCTGCAACAGGATATTGAACACGTCCTCGTGCGCCTTCTCCACCTCGTCGAACAGGATCACCTGGTACGGCCGCCGACGCACCGCTTCGGTCAGCACGCCACCCTCGTCGTAGCCGACATAGCCGGGCGGCGCGCCGATCAGCCGCGACACCGAGTGCTTCTCCATGAATTCGCTCATGTCGATGCGCACCATCGCCCGGTCGTCGTCGAACAGGAACGCCGCCAGGGTCTTGGTCAGCTCGGTCTTGCCGACGCCGGTCGGACCGAGGAACAGGAAGCTGCCGATCGGCCGGTTCGGGTCTTGTAGTCCTGCCCGCGCCCGGCGCACCGCATTCGCCACCGCGTGTAGCGCCTCGTCCTGGCCGACGACCCGCTTGCGCAGCTCGTCCTCCATGCGCAGCAGCTTGTCGCGCTCGCCTTCCAGCATCTTGTCCACCGGAATGCCGGTCCAGCGCGATACGACGTGGGCGATGCTCTCCTCGGTGACGGCCTCGTTCACCAGCTTGCCGTCGGTCGCCGTTCCCAGCTTCTTCTCGATATCCGGGATGACGCCGTACAGCAGCTCCGACGCACGCCCAAGATCGCCACGCCGCTGCGCGATCTCGACCTCGCTCTTCGCCTGCTCCAACCTTTCCTTCAGCTTCTGCCGATCCGTCACCTGGTCTTTTTCCGCATGCCAGGCGGCGGTCATCGCGTTCGACTTGTCTTCCAGGTCGGCCAGTTCCTTCTCCAACCGCTGCAAGCGGTCGCGCGACGCCGGGTCACTCTCCTTGCGCAGCGCCTCGCGCTCGATCTTCAACTGGATGACACGGCGATCGAGTTCGTCGAGTTCCTCCGGCTTGCTGTCCACTTCCATGCGCAACCGGCTGGACGCCTCGTCGATCAGGTCGATCGCCTTGTCCGGCAGGAACCGGTCGGTGATGTAGCGGTTCGACAGCGTCGCCGCGGCGACCAGAGCGCCATCGGTGATGCGCACGCCGTGGTGGGTCTCGTACTTCTCCTTGATGCCGCGCAGGATGGAGATAGTGTCCTCGACCGACGGCTCGCCCACGAACACCGGCTGGAAGCGTCGCGCCAGCGCCGCATCCTTCTCGACGTGCTTGCGGTACTCGTCCAGCGTGGTGGCGCCGATGCAGTGCAAGGTGCCGCGCGCCAGTTCCGGCTTGATCAGGTTCGACGCGTCCATCGCGCCGTCCGCCCGACCCGCGCCGATCAGCACGTGCATCTCGTCGATGAACAGCACGACCTCGCCCTGCGCCGACTCGATCTCCTTCAGCACGGCCTTCAGCCGTTCTTCGAACTCGCCGCGGTATTTCGCACCGGCGACCATGGCGCCGAGGTCGAGCGACAGCAGCTTCTTGTTCTTCAGCGCCTCCGGCACGTCGCCGTTGACCATGCGGATGGCGAGGCCCTCGACGATGGCGGTCTTGCCGACGCCGGGTTCGCCGATCAGCACGGGGTTGTTCTTGGTGCGCCGGGCGAGCACCTGCATGGTGCGGCGGATTTCCTCGTCCCGCCCGATCACCGGATCCAGTTTTCCGTCCCGCGCCAGTTGCGTGATGTCGCGGGCATACTTCTTCAGCGCATCAAAATTCGCCTCGGCATTGGCGGAGTCGACCTTGCGGCCCTTGCGGATGTCGGCGACCGCCTTGTCCAGCGCCTGCGGCGCGACACCGGCGGCCTTCAACGCGCGCGCCGCCGGCGTGTCGGAGGCGGCAATCGCCACCAGCAACCGGTCCTGCGCGACATACTCGTCGCCGGCCTTGGTCGCGGCTTGCTGCGCGGCGTCCAGAACGCGCACCAACTCGGGGGTGATCTGCGGCTGACCGGCGCCGGAGCCCTGCACCTTCGGCTGCCGCCCAAGCTCGGCCCGCACTTCATTGGCGGCCGCTTTGGGATCGCCGCCCGCGGTCCGGATCAAACCCGCGGCGGCGCCTTCCTCGTCATCGAGCAGGGCCTTGAGGAGGTGCTCCGGGGTGATCCGCTGGTGGAAGTCGCGGATGGCTATGGTCTGCGCGGCCTGGAGGAATCCTCGGGCCCGCTCGGTGAACTTCTCTATATCCATTGTTTGTTGTCCCTTTGCGTAGGCGACGGGCCCTACTCCCGCCCCTCCAATAGGCAACGGAAACGTGAGCCTTTGGCAAAGCAAGTGGGGCGAGTCAGACTGCGCCTCAAGGGGGACCGCGGCATGCGCATCGAATACCTGTATCGCTATCCGGTGAAGGGCTTGACCGCCGAGGCGCTCGACTCGGCCGAGGTGGAGGCGGGCGGCTGCATCCCCTGGGACCGCGCCTTCGCCCTGGCGCAGGGGGATTCCGGCTTCGACCCGGCCGCCCCGGCCTGGCGGCAGAAGGCCAACTTCATGTGCCTGATGAAGAATGCGCGGATCGCGGCGCTGTTCTCCTTCTTCGACCCGCGCTCCGGCATGCTGGCGATCCGCGCGCCGGACGGCTCGGCGGTGGTGGAGGACGCGCTGAGCGAGGCCGGGCGGGAGCGGATCGGCGCCTTCCTGGTCGCCTATCTGGGCGAGGAAGCGCGCGGGAAGCCGGCCTTCCACCATGTCCCCGGCCATAGCTTCTGCGACCAGCGGGGCAAGATGGTGAGCCTGATCAACCTCGCCAGCTTGCGCGACTTCGAGGCGCGGGTGGGGGCGCGGCGCCACCGCCGGCGCTTCCGGGCCAATGTCTGGTTCTCCGGTGCGCGGGCCTGGAGCGAGCGGGAGTGGGTCGGACAGCAGATCCAGCTCGGCGGCGCGGTGCTGCGCGTCGTCAAGCCGATCACCCGCTGTGCCGCGACCGAGGTGAACCCGGTCACGGCGGAGCGCGACGCGGTGCCGTTGGAGGAGCTGCGGGCGCTGTACGGGCACATCGAGCTGGGCGTGCATGCCGAGGTGGTGGAAGGCGGGCGCTTCGCCGTGGGCGACGCGATGGAAGTGCTGCCGGACTGATTTTAGCGGCCGGGGTGCAAAGCATGCTGACAGCCGTCAATTGCAGCAAGAATTCTGTAACCATCGCACGACGCAGATGAAAACGTGATCGGATTTTTGTTGGCGTGCAGTTGCTTGAACACGAATTCGTGAGCTGACCGAATTGCGGTTTCCTCCCGATTCCGTCATCGCGCACGGCGTCAGCGTTTTGCCGGCGGGCCCACCCGGACCGTCGCGGTTGAACCGGGGCCGCCCGGGTCAGATACCGGTGAACAGCCAGTCGACCGCACGGGTGATGTCCTCGCGATGCGCAGCGATCGAGCCGAGCGGATTGCGCAAGGCGCTGATCGGCACCGACGTCATCAGTTCCATGGCGAGCAAATACTCATGTTGATCGTGCCGGACGATTGGCAACAGGCGTCCGACGGCACCCGGCATGGCGCCGCGTGGAGCCATCGGCGCGACCATCCGCGACCGGCCCTCGGCTGACAGATCGGCTTGCAGAACCGCGATGAAGGGGAAGGCGGCGCGGGTTCTGGGCGCCGGATTGGCAAAGACATCATGCTGCATCGGGGCCGCCGAACATCTCCCGCAACTCGGCCGCCGGGTCGCCGTGGGCGGCAACGTATTCCGCAAGGGCTGTGATGTCTTGATGAATTTCGGCACGCAGCAGTTCGGCCTGCTTCTCGCGCAGGGCCTGCGCGAGGGCGGCCTCGGCGACGCGCGACGCATTGATGCCCAGCGCGCGGGTGCGGGCATAGAGGTCGCTGTTGACCGTCAGGCTGACGGTCCGCTTGCGTGCGCCCGGGTCGAACAAGGCAGATTGCATGGGGTATCGATCGGTAAATACACGAGCAATCTACACCGGTGCGTGGCCCGCGTCTATCGGGACGGTCCGCCTGTCGTGCAGGGTCGTGTCGATCCCGATGGTGCCGCGACCAAGGTCGTCGACCAGTCCCACGACGCCCGTTCGGCCTCGACATGCGCTGCGGCATCGACCTCGCGCCAGTGTTCCTTGCCTAACCCCTGAAGTTCCATGATCGAGAGCGGCTGGGTGCTGTCCAATGCGGCGACGAGCAGGCAGGTGACTTCCTGCGCGACCGAGCGGCGCTCGTGTTTGGCGCGGGCCTTGAGCTTGTCGGAGAGCGCGTCGGGCAGGTTCTTGACGTTGAGGGTGGCCACCGAGATCCTCCAAATGTCCTCCACTCTGGAGGATAGCGGACGCGACGTCAGCCGGATCTGGGCGGCCACTCTGCCCGCCGGCCGCTGATACAAAACCGGAGGCTGGCGGACAATCGGGGCTCTGGGACATGTGTCAGGCGGGGGTGTCGATGGCACACACCGGGTTGGTCGTGCCGACCTCTGGATTAGGTACCGCGCTGGCCATGCCCCCGTTCTGGCTGGAATTTCATCCGGTCTTGGATGGTGGGACGCACGTCACACCTGGCCACTTGAGCCTGCCTCGGCGATGACGCGGATTGCGGCCGTTGATCGGGCAGCCTCTCCGCCAGCGGGCTAAGCCCGCGAGCGATAGAGCGGCATCGCAACAGGCCAGGCGGCAGACCGGCGGCGGCGACTTTGGCGGCGGACATCGTCCCACGATCAGGTCGGGGGTAGCCCGTGCGATGTGTAAAAAACCTCGACACCCGACGCGGCGCTAAATTCCGCCGGCATGCCGTAGGACCTTCACCTGGGTCAGCCTTGGTCAGTGCGCCAAGTCTGAGGGCGGTTGTACACTGCTACCGGTCGAGATGCGGGAGAAAACCGGAAGGGCAGGCGGCCGGCAGCGACGGAACCGGCAGAAGCGTGACACCCCTGCCGCCCGTGACGCCAGCTACGACCGACGGCGCCGCCGGACGGCGCCGAGCGCCACCAATCCGAGGCCGACGAGGCTCATGCTTGCCGGTTCAGGCGCCGACACCAACATCTGGAAGGCCGTGTCGCCGCCAAACGGGTTGCCAGAGTCCTGATAGTCCAGTGGATTGTTGTACCAATTTGGGTAAGCGGCGCCGTCGCCATACCACCACTCAGCCATAACACCTGTTCCGGTCGCATCGGCTGCCAGGGACCAGAGTATGGACGTTGGATCTGACGCGGGATCGCCGTTCAGATCGGACAGTTCGATCCAATAACGCGTGTCGGCGCTAAGTCCCACGATAGCGACCGGGAAATCATAGACGGTGAAGCTGCCGCTATTCAGAAGATTTTTATCGTCCAAAGTCCCGATCTGCGCCACCAGAGCGTCAGGAACGTAGCCGGCGTCGCTGAACAGCGCGATCTGGATAGCGCCGTCGGTATTGGTGGGATCGCCGCCAAGGAGGAGTTGCACGTCATTGATCTTGCCCGTCGGGCCGGTCAGAAACGAGGCGGCGAGCGGTCCGTCCCCGGTCTGGTCGTAATTTGCGACCGCCAGATACGATCCGGACTGGGAGACGTTCAGGTTATCGAACAATATTTGCTGCGCGGAGGCGCTGCCGCCGATGAACAGCGCGCAAACGGCCAAGGCATGCACCGCGAACCTGAACATAGGAGTTCCTCGTAAAGCAATTCAACGGTAGAGGAGAAGCAAGTCGCATGCCATCATATATTTATCCATCAAATCAGACTCTTGCCGCCGGCGGTCTTCCTTCGGTCGTGCGATGTGTAAAGAATTCCGTCAGCGCCGGACGGGATCAGGGTTGCCCGACATCCGACAGCCTCGCGCCCGGCGAGACAAGGGTGCGTGCACGAATTCGTGACGCCCCATGAGATTCCGGCGTGAAATTGAGCATGCGAGGTTTTTCCGTTGACAGTCCGGCCTGATTCGCCCACGATCACGGCCCAGTCGGGGTAGAGCCCGCGCGCCAAGCGGCGCGTGCAAGGTGCGTGTACGGAGGCGGCAAATGACAACGCGGCATTGGCTAACCGAAGTTAATGGCAATTTCAACACCGCCGCTGACTGGACCGGGAGCACTGCTCCCGGCACGGCGGATACCGCGGTCATCGACGCCACCGGCGGCACGCCCTACATAGTTACCGTCACGCTCAGCACGTCTATTGCCGGTTTACAGGTCAACAGCGCCGATGCGACGCTGGAATGGAGCACCGCGTCCGGGACGAAAACGCTCACCGTCAGTGGAGCTACAACTCTTTCGCTCGGAACGATCAATATCGGCGCCGCGGGAACCGGCACTGCCACTACCAAGCTGGCAGCGAAGGGCGGCTTCAGCGAGACCGGCGGCACCTTGTTGTTGGGCCAAGGCACGTTCCAGGTTGGCGCCACCAGCGGCAACTTTGCCATCTCGGGCGGCACTTTTACCGAGTCGGGCGGCACGCTGACGGTTACCAACACCGCAGACTTCACCGCCGGCACCGACACCATCTCCGGCGGCACGTTGACCGCAAGT
>JBEKNT010000387.1:0-6610 GCA_049522565.1 Acetobacteraceae bacterium | reverse complement strand
AACGGCCGGCAGCCGAGGCGCTGCTGATGGAGTCAGAAAGCCGCCCGGCCGTGCTCGCTCTGGCCGAATCGTTGCGGAGTGTCGGCACCGCGGCAATGTTCCAGATGCACGAAGACCTGAAGCTTATGCACCGCGACTCGCATACGGCTGGGGTCCCGCGCGCCGCATTCGATCGGATCGTGCGCTGGGTGCAAGCCCGGCCCATCGCATCAAACGCGCCGCGCGTCGCCGATCTGGCTGGCGATGCATCGCTCACCGTTGGGCACGCGCGCGAAACGCCGATTTGTTTCGGCCCGGACGAATCGCTGTTTGGTATTCTGACGATCCCCGATTGGCCGACTCACGGCGCGCCCGCCGTGCTGCTGGTCAACACCAGCGCCAATCCCCGCTGGGGCAACGCTCGGATCGCGGTGGATCTCGCACGCAGTCTCGCTGCGGATGGCGTGATCTCGCTGCGCATGGATGCGGCGGGCATGGGCGACACGGTGCCCCGGACTGGCGAGGTCGGCCGCCCCTATGCGGAAGCGACAACCGCCGGGGCACTGGACGCCGTGGCGGAACTGGCGCGGCGTACGCAGCGACCTGTCGTGGTGCTTGGCGTATGTTCCGGCGCGTATCACGCGCTGCAGGCCGCATATCGCGACGAGCGCGTGGGCGGCCTGATCCTGGTGAACCTGCAGCGGTTCATCTGGCGCGAGGGCGATCCGTCCGACATCGTGCGCCGCACCGATCTGCGCCCGACCCGCTTCTATCTGCGCAACATCCTCAGCGCCCAAGCGTGGCTTCGGCTGCTGCGCGCCGACTTCGACGTAGCCAATCTGGTTCGCGTCGTCGCCGCGCGCCAGGTGCGGCGCGCTCTTGCCGGTATCGATCCGTTGCTGAACCTGTTGCCCGGGGCGACGACGCGGGTCGGCCGGGTTCGGCGCGCCCTTCGCGGGCTCGGGGATCGCGGGCTGCCGATGCTCTACGTACTAGGTTGCAACGATCCCGGGGTCGAGGAACTTGCTGAATATTTCGGCCACGACGGATGGCGTCTGCGGCAGCAGCCGAACGTGACGATGCGTGTATTGGAAGGCGCCGACCACACGCTCGGCACGCACAAACTGCGCGCCGCGCTGATCGAATTCATTCTTGATTGGTGCCGTGACAGTTGGTCCGTGCGTGACAGCAAGCCGCAACCCAGCGCCGCGGATCAGATACAGAACAGCCTCGCGACATCGCGGCTGGTGCGCGGCCCGCGGAACGCGGCTCGGCCCGTCAGCGGATAGGCCGGCAGAGCAGGGTCGCGCGTTGCGCGGTTGTCATGCCGGGCGGCGGATGAGAAGACAGCACAATGCTTTCCGACGGCCCCACCGTCCGGCACGCCGCTGCCGGCCGCCAAAACGCATCCGCCGACGTGATCCGGACGCCGCATGTCGCCGCGCGCCGCTCCCTGGTGCTGGCGGCCTGCATCATGGCAACATTCATGGCGGCGGTGGAAAGCACCATCGTCGCCACCGCCATGCCAACCATCATTGCCGAACTCGGCGGGTTCAGCCTGTTCAGTTGGGTATTCGCGGTCTATCTGCTGACCCAGGCCGTCAGCATTCCGGTCTATGGTCGCCTCGCCGACATCTATGGCCGCAAGAGAGTTTTTTATGCCGGCGCCGGGCTGTTCCTGATCGGCTCGACGTTGTGCGGCTTCGCGCCCAACATGGTCTGGCTGGTGTTGTTCCGCGCGTTGCAAGGCTTCGGCGCCGGCGGCGTGCAGCCGATCGCCATGACGATCTGCGGCGACATCTATACGCCGTCAGAACGGGCGCGCGTGCAGGGATTGATCTCCTCGGTGTTCGGCGTCGCGGCGGTGACCGGCCCTTCGCTCGGCGCTTTCCTGGTGGAACATGTCGGCTGGCGCACGGTGTTCTGGGTGAACCTGCCGGTTGGGGCCGTGGCGGTCCTGATGATCTCGCTGTTCCTCCACGAGCGCATCGAATCGCGCGCGCACCAGGTGGACTATGTCGGCTCGCTGCTGATGATGCTGGCGATCGGTGCGTTGATGCTGGTGCTGGTGCAGGGCAGCAGCCTGCCGTCCGGCATCGCATGGGCCGCCGCGGCGGCGGGATTGCTCGGGCTGGCCACGCTGGTCGTGCATGAAGCGCGCACGCGGGAGCCGATGCTGCCGCTGGAGTTGTGGCGCGAACGGGTGATCGTCATTGGCAGCCTGGGTGGTGGCCTCGCCGGAGCGATCATGATGGGCGTGTCGGCATTTTTGCCGACTTACGTGCAGGGGGCACTGGGCCGCTCGCCGCTAACGGCCGGGCTCGTGCTGGGCTGCATGTCGGTTACCTGGGCGTTCGCCAGCATCTTCGGCGGCCGCTTCATGGTGCGGACCACGTATCGGCTGACCGCGACGCTCGGCGCGTTGTCGTTGCTGCTCGCCAGTGTGGTGCTGGTGCTGTTGACGCCGGAGCGCGGCGTGCCCTGGGCGACGGCTGGTTCGCTGGTCATGGGTGTCGGCATGGGACTGTGCAACACGGCATTCATCGTTTCGATCCAGGCGGCGGTGCCATGGGCGAAGCGCGGTGCTGCCACGTCTTCCTGTCTGTTCCTGCGTTTCATCGGCCAGGCGTTGGGGGCTGCATCGTTCGGCGCGGTGCTGAACGCCACGATCCAGCATCGTGCACCGGAGGTGGTGGGTCTGGTGAACCGGCTGTTGGAACCGACATCGCGCCAGACGCTGGACGCAGCGACGCAGGCGCGGTTGACCGGGCTGGTCTCGTCCGGGCTGCACAATGCGTACTGGCTGGCCGTCGCCATGTCCGTGCTGACACTGGTGTTGGTACTGCGGCTGCCGGCGCGGCTCAGCCCGTCGCAACAGACGTTGCGTTAGTCAGATCGCGCGCCACAACGGCCGCGTCAGCGCCAACACCAGCAGTCCGGTGATGCCGGTCGCTGCGGTTGCCCAGTGGGCGCCGATCGCGTCTGCCAGGAGGCCCAGGCCGACAAATCCCACCGGCCCCACGCCGATGCAAAGCGATAACACACCGAGCAGACGGCTGCGCATGTCGGGGGGCGCGGCGAGATAGACCAGCGTCGCCTGCATGATGCTGAAGCCAGCGCCACCCAGGCCGGTGAACAGCAGCGCGCTGCCGGCGACCAGTGGATTGGGCACCAGACCGAATACGCTCAGCATCACCATGTAGAGTACGACGCCGCCAACATAAACGCGGCCGTACCAGGCGGGGCGCAGGAACATGGCGGCCAGCATCGCGCCGCAGAACGCGCCGATGCCGTCCATACTCGCCAGCAGGCCGACGCCGCCGGGGTCGAGTCCGAGGCGATCGTGACCGATCACCGGCACCATGCTGGTAAACGGCCAGCCGAACACGTTGTAAACGATCGTCACGATCAGCGTGCCGCGCAGCCGCTTGTCGCTGCGGACCAGAGCGAAGCCCTCGATCATGCGCGGCAGCACGGCGCCGGAGCCGATCGGGAGCGATGCATTGCGATAGCGCAGGCGCAACGCGGCCAGCAACGCGGTTGCGTACAGCAGGACGCTCAGCATGAACGCGCCATCGATGCCGATGGTGACGAGCAGTAATCCGCCGATGGTCGGGCCTACCATGCGGCTGGCGTTGTTGGAGCCGACATCGATCGACATCGCCGTGCTCATCTGGTCGGCGCCGACGACCTCGCCGATCATGACACGACGCACGGGGTTATCGGTCGCCCAGGCGACTCCGTTGAGGAAGCTGGCGAGCGCAAGGTGCCAGACTTCCAGCCGGCCGGTATGGGCCAGGACCGCCAGGGTGAAGGAGGTCGATCCCATCAGGATGATCACCGCAATCAATGCGGTGCGCCGCTCGATGCGTTCCGCCAGGGCTCCGAGGAAGGCGCCGAACAGGCCCATCGGCAACAGGCGCAGCATGGTCATCATGGCGACCTGGAAGGCCGAGCCGGTGCGCTGATACACCACGATGCCGACGGCGATGGTCTCCAGCCAACGCACCACGAACACGACGAGGCCGACGAACCAGAGCCGCCAGAAATCGTCTCGGCCCGAAAGCAGCAGCCGGCGAAAAGGCGAGCCGCGCGGTTGCGCAACTGCGGCCGGCAGGCTGGTATTATTCACGGCGACGACGTCCTCCTGGGAGGGGAGAATGCCCTATGCGATGATGGCGGGCGAGGGGGAATTCAGAGACACCGGGCCCGCGCCGTCCCTGTCATTGCGAGAAACGCGGCGACGAAGCAATCTCCCGCCCGGGAATTCACCTCCGGTCCTGCGGGAGACTGTCTGGCCGTGTCAAGCCCAACCACTGGCTACGCTGCTTGCAATGACGGCCACTCGCTCCGCGACAACCAACGGGTCATAGGGTCTCATGTATCTTAACAACTTCGCCGACACGGCCTCACCGCTCGACCTCGCGCCATCGGACGAGTTCGATTCCCTGCTTGCCAGTGCGACCGATCTTGGCATTCCGCATGCCCGCACGACGCCGTACCGCTCCCGGAATATCGTGTTGCGGCGGCTGCGCTTCCACTTCCTGGAGTGGGGTGCGCCGGACGCGCCGCCGATTGTGCTGCTGCATGGCGGCCACCAATCGGCGCATTCCTGGGACCTTGTGAGCCTGTACCTCGCACAGCGCTATCGCGTGCTGGCACTCGACCAACGCGGACATGGCGACAGCGAATGGCCGCGCGACGTCGAGTATTCCAACCACGCGATGTCGCTCGACGCGGAGGCATTCATAGCCGCGCTCGGGCTGCAACGCCCGATCCTGATGGGCCACTCGATGGGTGGACGCAATTCGCTGCTGCTGACCAAACGCGATCCGTCGCGCCTGCGCGCGCTGGTGGTGGTGGATGTCGGCCCGGAAGTGTCGGATCGCGGACGCGAGGTGATCGCCGGCTTCGTGCAGGCCAACCAGGAGTTTGACGACCTGGAGCACTTTGTCAGCAATGTGCGGAAGTATGATCCATACCGTAGCCGCGAACACATCGAACGCACCGTCAGATACAACATGCTGCAACGCGCCGACGGCAAATACGTCAGCAAGTGCGATGCCACGCCGCGCCGGCTCGGGCTGGTGCGTGGCAGTGGGCCGCTGGAGAACATTACATTGGACGATGCACGGGCGTTCGATCTGCCCGTGCTGCTGGTGCGCGGCGCGAACTCACGCATCCTGACGCCGGAGGGGGCCGAGCGTTTTCGCGACGCGTTGCCGCATGGCACGTTGGCGACGGTGGCCGATTGCGGGCACAACGTGCATGGTCAGAACACCAAGGGATTCATCGAGGCGCTGGAGGGGTTCCTGGCAGGGCTTGGCTGATCCGTCATCGCGAGAGGCGCAGCGACGAAGCAATCTCCCGCCCGGGAGCGGCACCTGTACTGCGTCCCACGGCGATACGCGCAATCCGACGCTGCTGGCGTCCGGTGCCGATGCGAGTTGACCACCGGCCGGCGGAGGCCAACCCGTCCTGAATGAAACTGCGTCGACGGGGGGAGAGAAGGAGGCTCCCCCTCCCCCCAACCCCCTCCCTCAAGGGGAGGGGGGAGCGCTTGTTTCTTGCGAGGACAGCGGCGCGTCAGGTGGGGCGTGCTTCGTCGCTTCGCGCCGCGCAATGACGGATGACGCCGCGCTCCTACTCCGGACGGCCCGGCGGCCACACGGCCTTTCGCAGCGCCGCCCCCATCATGTCGATCGCCAGGTCGGCGGCACGGATGATCCGACCCATGCTCATGAAGCCGTGGATCTGGTCGGAGAAGTGCATGTGCGACACCCGCACGCCTTCACGCTCCAGACGGCGCGCGTAGGCGATGCCCTCGTCGCATAACGGATCCCATGCGCAGGTCAGCACCAGTGCCTGTGCCGTGCCGGACAGGTCGGCGGCGCGCAACGGCGAAGCGCGCCAGTCGCGTGCGTCAGCGTCGTCCCGCATGTAGTGGTCGATAAACCAACGCATGGTCTTCGAGGTCAGCGGCACGCCATCGGCGATGGTTTGCGAGGACACCGATGTCATCATCATGTCGGTCGCGGGATAGATCAGCAATTGGAACGTGAGCGGCGGCAGCGCGCCGTCGCGGGCGAGCAGTGCCATCACCGCGGCCAGGTTGCCGCCGGCGGAGTCGCCGCCGACCGCGACACGGGCAGGATCGATCCCCAGCGCGTCGGCCTCGGCCACCACCCATTGCGTTGCGGCGATGCAGTCATCCACTGCCGCGGGAAATTTATGTTCCGGCGCCATGCGATAGTCCACCGAGACGACGCAGCACCGCGCCACGTTGGCGAAGCGCCGACACACGCCGTCATGCGAGTCGAGATCGCCGAGCAGCCAGCCGCCGCCATGATAGTAGATCAGCGCTGGGAGTTTCTCGTCCGGTGTGGTGCCGCTGGCACGATAGACGCGCACCGGGATGTCGCTCGCCGGCCCGGGCGCAGTGAGATCGCGCACGTCGGCGACGTCTTCCGGCGGCGGCTGCAACACCTTGCGGCTGTTGATGTAGGCCTCGCGAGCTTCGGCCGGCGTTAGTGTCTCGAACGGCGGCCGTCCGGCAACGCGGATCATCTCCAGAACGAACTGGGCGTCGGGATCAAGCGGCATGATGGTGTCTCCGATTCCGCTATTTCCC
>JBEKNT010000386.1:0-6626 GCA_049522565.1 Acetobacteraceae bacterium | reverse complement strand
GCTGCATACAGGCGTCCAGGATGCCCGTCCATTCCACCCGGATATGCTGTTCTACTAAGGATCGTGTTTGAGCGTCCGTTGCCGACTTTGAGGATTTCGTCTGTCGGTCAATTGCCACCACGGCACCGAACGAAATCACGAGTGCAACACCGCTAACAACCAGACCGACATACGTGATCCAGGATGCTGGCTGGTTTGCAAAATAGTAGTCTATTAGCGCTCTGGCCTGCTGCTCGTTCATTATGCGCGCTCCTTTCCCTCAATCTCGGAAGCCAGATCCCGCGCGACTTCCGGCGCGTGCAGCAGGCGATCGATCTTCGTTGCGTATTCCAGTGCGTGGTCCGGCTGGAACGACAGGTCCGGCGCGTAGCGCAACTGCACCGCATGCGCGACCTGGCCTCGCAGGAACGGCGCCGCGCGTTTCAGCACCGGCAGCAACGCCTCCACATCCGACCGGCCCAGACGCGCGACAAACACCGTCGCGTGCTTCATGTCGGGGGACATGCGCACCTCGGTGACCGTGATCTGCGCCGCAGCCAGATCGGGATCGCGGAAATCCCGCCGCTCGAACAGCCCGGCCAGCACGTGGCGGATTTCCTCCGCCACGCGCAACTGCCGCTGGCTTGGTCCGGTACGCGCCTGCTTCTTCAACCCGGAACCATCTCCACTTCGAAGCACTCGACCATGTCGCCTTCCTGCAAGTCATGGAAGTTGGCGAAGGACAGGCCGCATTCGTAACCGCGCGCCACTTCGCGCACGTCGTCCTTGAAGCGCTTCAATTGCGACAACTCGCCCTGGTGGATCACCACGTTGTCGCGCAGCAGCCGCACGCCGGCGCCGCGCTTCACCAGGCCGTCGGTGACCATGCAACCCGCCACCTTGCCCACCTTGGTAATGGTGAACACTTTCCGAATTTCGGCGTAGCCCAGGAACTTCTCCCGCGCCTTCGGAGCCACCTTGCCCTGCACCAGCTTCTCGATGTCGTCCGACACCTCGTAGATGATGGAGTAGTAGCGGATATCGACACCTTCACGGGTCGCCAGGTCGCGCGCCTGCGACGTGGCGCGCACGTTGAACGCCACGATCACCGCGTTCGACGCCTTGGCAAGCTGGATGTCGCTTTCGGTGATCTGGCCCACCGCCGCGTGCAGCACGCGGACCTTCACTTCCTCATGCGCCAGCTTCAGCACGGTGGCCTGGATCGCCTCCGCACTGCCCTGCACATCGGCCTTGATCAGGACGGCGACTTCCTTTTGCTCGCCCGCCTGGATGCGAGCCAGCATCTCGTCCAGCGTGCCACGCGCGCCGGCGGTCACGCCGGCCGCCTTGTCGCGCAGCTTGCGGGTGCGGAATTCGGCGATCTCGCGGGCGCGGCTCTCGTTCTCCACCACCACGAAGGGTTCGCCGGCCACCGGCACGCCGGCCACGCCGAGGATCTCCACCGGCACCGACGGTCCGGCTTCGGTCACCGGGCGCGCCTTGTCGTCCAGCATCGCGCGCACCCGGCCCCATTCGGCGCCGGCCACCACGATGTCGCCCTGCTTCAGCGTGCCCTTCTGTACCAGGATCGTCGCCACCGGTCCGCGACCGCGATCCAGCCGCGATTCGATCACCGTGCCCTCGGCCGGCCGATGCGGATTGGCCTTCAGGTCGAGGATTTCGGCTTGCAGCAGGATCGCCTCCTGCAACTTGTCGAGCCCGGTCTTCTTGGTCGCGGAGACTTCGACGTCCTGCGTCTCGCCACCCATCTCCTCGACGACGACCTCGTACGACAGCAGTTCCTGCCGCACCCGCTGGGGATTGGCGTCCGGGCGGTCCATCTTGTTGATCGCCACGATAATCGGCGCGTTCGCCGCCTTGGCGTGGCGGATCGCCTCGATGGTCTGCGGCATCACGCCGTCATCCGCCGCCACCACCAGGATGACGATGTCGGTGACGCCGGCGCCGCGGGCCCGCATGGCGGTGAACGCCTCGTGGCCCGGAGTGTCGATGAAGGTGATGTGCTCGCCGCTCGACAGCGTCACCTGGTAGGCGCCGATATGCTGCGTGATGCCGCCTGCTTCGCCGGCGGCGACGTCGGTGGCGCGCAACGCGTCGAGCAACGAGGTCTTGCCGTGGTCCACATGGCCCATGACCGTGACGACCGGCGGACGCGGCTCCAGTTCGGCGTCGGTGTCGGCAGTCCCCTCCAGCCCCATCTCCACGTCGGATTCGGAAACCCGGCGGGCACGGTGGCCGAACTCCTGCACCACCAGCTCGGCGGTGTCGGCGTCCAGCGACTGCGTGGCCGTGGCCATGACGCCCATCTTCATCAGCGCCTTGATCACGTCGCCGGTGCGGGCGGCCATGCGGTTGCCCAGCTCCTGCACGGTGATCGTGTCGGGCAGGATAACGTCACGCACAACTTTCACCTGATCGGAACGTAGCCGTTCGAGTTCGGCCTGGCGGCGCTCGCGCTCGCGCTGGCGCCGCACCGAGGCGAGCGAGCGAACCTTCTCGTCCTCGCCCTCGATCGCCGCTTGGACGTCGATGCGGCCAGGGCGGCGGCGGTCGGCCTGCTTCGGCGCGGCCACCGGAGGCCGGCGCGGCGGCATGCCGGGGCCGGTGCGACGGACCGGGCGGGCCTCGTCGTCCTCGTCCACCGCCTTGGCGCCGGGGCGCAGGCGCAGGGTTTCGGTCGCCGCCGCGGGTTGCGGCGCACCGGCCGGCGCGGCCGGCGGCGGACGCCGGCGTTGCTCCTCCGGGGTGCGGGCCGTAGCGGGGCTGCCTGCCTGGGCGGTCGCCACCTGCGCGGTGACCGTGGCCTCGGCAGCCTGGCGCGCGGCCTCTTCGGCCTTTTGCTGGGCCGCTTCCTCTTCCTGGCGACGGGCTTCCTCTTCGGCGGCCTTGCGCGCCTCTTCCTCGCGGCGGCGCGCTTCTTCCGCCGCCGACAGGATGGAAATCTTCTCCTGCTCGCGCCGTTCCGCCTCGCGCTTGGCCGACTCGCGCTGTTGCTCCACCAGCGCGCGCTGGCGGGCGGCCAGTTCGGTCTGCGTCAGCGCGCGGCCGGCGCCGGCAGGCGGCCGCCCGGCTGGCGCGGGACCCCGAGCGCTCGGCGCGGGGGTCGCGGAGGGCGGGCCGGACGGTGCCCCGGGCGCTCCGACGGGCGCGCGCTTCTTGCGCACCTCGACCTGCACGACCTTGGAGCGGCCATGACTGAAGCTTTGCCGTACGGAGCCGGCATCGACGGTGCGTCCCAGCTCCAGGCGTCCCGACGGGCGCAGAGAGAGCCGGCCCTTGCCAGCGTCCTGATCGTTGCTTTCGCTCATGCTTTACCCGTTGACACCCAACTATTCGTTCAAACCGGCAGTTGCCTGCCCTGGCTCATCCAACGCGTGGCCTGCGGCCCCGATCAACCCAGCCTTTGGCCATCCGGCACATGGCCCTTCAGCCTTGGCCGTTCAGCCGTTGTCCTCTTAGCCTCTGGCCATTCAGCCTTCGCCGCGCACTCCTGGCCGGTCAAGCTTGGCCATTATTCAATCCCTGGGCGCTCTGCCCTTGTCCTCGCAGCCCGGCCAGCCGATCCGCCTCGACGTGAAGCCGCTCGGCCAGCCGTCCTGGCGCGATCGCCACATGCACCACGTGATCGCGCCCAAACATGCGCCCCAGCGCCGCCGCCGGCAAAGGGGCGACCACCGTCACCCTTCCGGCATTGCCGGACAGGAACCTCGCATGCTCTGCCTCGCTCCCGTCCGAGGCGTGCACGATCAGCCGCGCCCGGCCGCTCCGCAGCCATTCCCGCGCCTTCTCGAAGCCGGCAACCGCCTGGCCGGCGCGGCGGGTCAGGCCAAGCAATTCGCCGATCCGCCGGACCAGCGCCGCCTCGAGCAGGGCAGGAAGATCTTGGGGCACTGAGACCGGGCCGCGGGCGGCCCTGGCGAATGCTCGGGCCAGGCCACCCTTGTCGCGGGCGGTTTCTAGCACATCCCGGGACGCGCTCAACCACATTCCCCGTCCAGGCAGGTCTGCATTCAGATCGGGCACCAGTGCGCGGTCCGGGCCGACGACGAAGCGGATCAGCCGTTCCTTGGGCAGTCTTTCGCGCGTCACCACGCAGCGGCGCAGCGGGCCGGTTTCTTCCTGCGCTTCCTCGTCCGGCGAAGCGATCTGCTCCTCCGCGTCAATCGTGGCTCGCCTCCTGGGCCGCCGGCTCGGCTGCCTCATCCCCCTCGAACCAATGGGCGCGGGCCGCCATGATCACCTGGTTGGCGGTTTCCTCGTTCATGTTGTCGGCGCCGACGATCTCGATCAGCTCGTCGGAGGCGAGGTCGGCCAGGTCGTCCAGGGTCTTCACCCCCTTCTCGCCGAGCGCGACCTGCATGGCCGGAGTCAGCTCCTCGATCGCCGCCACGTCGTCGCCGACGCCCAGCTCGATGCGCTTCTCCGTCAGTTCGGTGTCGCGGCGGGTGAGGAAGGTTTCGGCGCGGCGGATCAGCTCTTCCGCGACGCTCTCGTCGAAGCCCTCGATCGAGGCGACCTCCTCCAGCGGCGTGAAGGCCAGTTCCTCCACCGAATTGAAGCCCTCGGTCACCAGCAGGCCGGCGATCACATCGTCCACGTCCAGCGCTTCGACGAACAGGCCGGAGCGGCGGCGGAACTCTTCCTGGCGGCGCTCGCTTTCTTCCGCCTCGGTCAGGATGTCGATGTCCCAGCGGGTGAGCTGCGACGCCAGCCGCACGTTCTGCCCGCGCCGGCCGATGGCGAGCGAGAGTTGCTCGTCCGGCACCACGACTTCGACGCGGCCGGCTTCCTCGTCCATCACCACCTTGGTCACCTCGGCGGGCGCCAGCGCGTTCACCACGAAGGTGGCGGCCTGCGGCGACCACGGGATGATGTCGATCTTTTCGCCTTGCAGTTCCTGCACCACCGCCTGCACGCGGCTGCCGCGCATGCCGACGCAGGCGCCGACCGGGTCGATCGAGGAGTCGCGGCTGATCACCGCCATCTTGGCGCGGCTGCCGGGGTCGCGCGCCACCGCCTTGATCTCGATGATGCCGTCGTAGATTTCCGGCACTTCCTGGGCGAACAGCTTGGCCAGGAAGCCGGGATGCGTGCGGGACAGGAAAATCTGCGGCCCGCGCGGTTCTTCCCGCACGTCGTAAATATACGCGCGCACGCGGTCGCCGTTACGGAAGCTTTCGCGCGCGATCAGCTCGTCGCGGCGCAGCAGCGCCTCGGCGCGGCCGAGTTCTACCATCAGGTTGCCGTACTCGGTGCGCTTCACCACGCCGTTGACGATCTCGCCGACGCGATCCTTGAACTCGTCGTATTGCTTCTTGCGCTCGTATTCGCGCACCCGCTGCACGATCACCTGCTTGGCGGTCTGCGCGGCGATGCGGCCGAAATCGATCGGCGGCAGCGGATCGACGATGTATTCGCCGAGCTTGATCTCCGGCTTGAACTTTTGCGCGATGTGGACGGGGATCTGGGTTTCCTCGTTCTCCACCGCCTCGACGGCCTCGGTCCAGCGCGACAGGCGCACGTCGCCGGTCTTGCGGTCGATCGTGGCGCGGATGTCCTTTTCATGTCCGTATTTGGCACGGCCAGCCTTCTGGATGGCCTGCTCCATCGCCTCCAGCACTTCCTCGCGGTCGATGTTCTTCTCCCGCGCGACGGCGTCGGCAACGAGGAGAAGTTCGGGGCGGGAGACGGCGGTGTCCATGGTGACCTCTGTCAATTGGTCCGGGTTGGGGTTGTGGAGGCTTCGATCAGGGCGTCGGTCAGCACCAGCTTGGCGCGGCGGATATCGGTGAGCGGCAAGGCGATTTCTCCCCCGTCATCCAGGCGAAGGCGGGCGACGGTTGCGTCGGCGCCGAGCACGATGCCGAAGAAGCGCTTGCGGCCGCCGATCGGGGCGACCACCTCGGCGCGGGCGGCATGGCCGGCGAAACGGTTCCAGTCCTTCACCCGTGTCAGCGGCCGGTCGATGCCGGGCGAGCTGATCTCCAGCGTCCAGGCGCCGGGGATCGGGTCTTCGACGTTCATCATGGTGTTGAAGTGGCGGCCGAGCAATTCGCAGTCGTCGATCGACACCGCGGCGCCGTCGGCGCGGTCCACCATGATCTGCACCGTGGGGCGGTCGCGGCCGAGCACGGCGACGCGCACCAACTCGTAGCCCATATGCTCCAACGAGGGCTCGACGATGGCGGCGATCCTGGCTTCCAGGCTGGTATGCTGTGGTTCGCGTTGTTCCAAAACAAAAAAGGCGGCCCGTGAAGGCCACCCCCCGTTACTCAGCGGAGAATGTGATTGAGCCGGCTAGATAGCGACTCCTCCGCCGGTTGGCAAGGGCCGGAGGGGGGGGCAACGGGGTCATCGCGTTGGCCGCGGCACCGGACCGGACCCGGTCGGCGGACATGCGCAACAGCGGTGCGATAGATTGGGGCTGGCGGCCGGCAGGTGTTTCCAACGGCGCGGGCGAAAAGCCATGAAGAGCAGATTTGTTGCTGCCGGTTGGCCGTGATCGCCGCCTCGGCGGCGATCCGGATGGAGGAGATGCGCGGGACGATACCATCGGCGCATCGACCGGTGATGCAGATCACTGCCGGTTCTATAAGGGCTCGCCGAGCAATAACCGCGTCAGTTGA
>JBEKNT010000385.1:0-6646 GCA_049522565.1 Acetobacteraceae bacterium | reverse complement strand
GAAACCTCGCCCACGAAGTGGGAGAGGTCGGAGCGCTCAAGCGCTCCGGGTGAGGGTGCTGCGTGCACCCGATAAGAAGGCGCAGCGTGCCGACCCGATCGCCCTCACTCGCGGCGCTCGCGCGCCATCGCGTTGATCTGCTTCGCGGCTCAATTCCACCCGCGGCCCGGGAGGGGTCTTCTACACGTTGAAGCGGAACAGCAGCACGTCGCCGTCCTTCACGACGTACTCCTTCCCCTCCACCCGCATCTTCCCCGCCTCCTTCGCCCCGTGCTCTCCATTGCAAACAACGAAGTCGTCATACGCAATCGTCTCACAGGCGATGAAGCCGCGTTCGAAATCCTTGTGAATCGCCGCCGCCGCCTGCGGCGCCTTGGTGCCGGACACGATCGTCCAGGCGCGGGTCTCCTTCGGACCGACGGTAAAATACGTGATCAATCCTAATAGATCGTAACCGGCACGGATGACGCGATCCAGGCCGCTGTCGTGCAGCCCCAGCCCTTCGAGGAATTCGCCCCGCTCGGCTTCCGGCAGTTGCGCCACCTCCGCCTCGATCGCCGCGGAGATCACCACGACGCGCGCACCCTCGGCGCGCGCCCGCACCTCCACCAGCGCGGAGAACGCATTTCCCGCCGCCGCAGCGCCTTCCTCGACGTTGCACACGTACAGCTCGGGCTTGGAGGTCAGCAGTTGCAGCCGCCGCACCGCCTCCTCCTGCCCGGGCGGGATCGCGGTGCGCGCCGGGCGGCCGGCCTGCAACGCAGCCACCAGCGGCTCCATCAGCGCCACCGCCGCGACGCTCTCCTTGTCGCCGCCGCGCGCCTTCTTCTGCGCCGCGTACAGCCGCTTCTCCAGGCTTTCCAGGTCGGCGAGCATCAGCTCGGTCTCCACCACCTCCGCGTCGCGGATCGGGTCGATCGAGCCTTCGACATGCGCGATATCGGGATCCTCGAAGCAGCGCAGCACGTTGATCACCGCGTCCACCTCGCGGATGTTCGCCAGGAACTGGTTGCCCAGCCCCTCGCCCTTCGACGCACCGCGCACCAGGCCGGCGATATCGACGAACTCCAGGGAGGTGGGAATGAGCTTGGCCGACTTGCCGATCGCCGCCAGCACGCCCAACCGCGGATCGGGCACGGCGACGCGGCCGACATTCGGCTCGATCGTGCAGAACGGATAGTTCGCCGCCTGCGCCGCGGCGGTTGCGGTCAGCGCGTTGAACAGCGTCGATTTGCCGACATTGGGCAGGCCGACGATGCCGCAGTTGAAACCCATCTATTTCGGCCCCTGCACCAGCAGCGCAACGCGCGTCATGAAGTCCTCGGGCTTGCCCCCGGCCAGCAGCGGCGCCGCGTCCGCCACGGCGTCCAGCACCGGCAGCAGCCATTCCCGGTCGGCGGCGACGAACTCGCCCAGCACGTGGCCCAGCACCCGCGCCTTGTCGCCGGGATGGCCGATGCCCAGCCGCACCCGCCAGTAGTCCGGCGAGCCCAACTGCCGGTCCATGCTGCGCAGCCCGTTATGCCCGGCCGCGCCGCCGCCGCGCTTCACCCGCACCTTGCCGGGCACCAAGTCCAGCTCGTCATGGAAGGCGGTGATCGCCTCGATCGGCAGCTTGTAGAACGCCACGGCCGCCTGCACCGACTCGCCTGAGGCGTTCATATAGGTCTGCGGCTTCAGCGCGAGCACCTTCTCGCCGTCGATGCTGCCCTCGCACACCAGCCCCTTGAAGCGCTGCCGCCACGGGGAGAACCCGTGGCGGATGGCAATCGTGTCCAGCGCCATGAAGCCGATGTTGTGCCGGTTCCGGGCCATCCCCGGCTCCGGATTGCCGAGTCCGACCCAGAGCAGCATGGCAAACCCTTTGCGGCGCTAGCCCTTCCTGCCGGGCGCGCGGGTGCCGCCCGCTGCTGGCCGAGCGGCCGCCGCCGGTGCCGCGCGAGCACCGCCCGCGGGAGTCGCCGCCGCGCCCGGAGCCGCCGCCGCACCCGGGGCTGCCGCCGCCGCACCTGGCTCCGCCGCAACTTCCAGCGCCTTGGTGGGCGGCGCCACGGTGGCGACGACGAAGTCGCGATCGGTGATTACCGGGCGAGCGTGTTCGGTACCCGTCAGGTCGTGCCAGCGCACGTTGTCGTTGAAGTCGAGATCCGCCAGGTTGGCGCCGAATTGCTCCGGGATCTGCTCCGGATCGCAGTAGACCTCCACGGCGTGGCGGATCACGTTCAGCACGCCGCCGCGCTTCAGGCCGGGGCTGAGGCCCTCGTTCTCGAAATGCACCGGCACCGCGACGCGGATCGGCTCACCCGGGGCGAGGCGCTGGAAATCGACATGCTCCGGCGCGTCGCTCACCGGGTGGAACTGCACGTCGCGGATCAGCGCCCGCGTGGCGTCGCCGTTCACCTTGATTTCGTAGAGGCGGGACTGCCAGCCCGCCCGATGCAGCTCGCGCAGCACGGCGCGCGGTTCCAGCGCGATCAGGCTGGGGGGTTGATGGGCGCCGTAAACCACCGCAGGCACCTTGCCTGCGCGCCGAGTCGCCCGCGCCGCCCCCTTACCTGCTCGCGCGCGTGCCTCGGCCTCGATCGTGACGACATTGGCCATGGTTCGCTCCTGACGGGAAACGCCGGCCTCCAGGGGTGCCGGCGCGGGCGGGGTTTAGCCGAGGGCGGGGCCAGGGGCAAGGCAGCGGGCCGTTTCGCGGTGTGGGAGACGCTGACGCGAGGGATGCGAGGCGGCCAGGGGCGGCGCCGGCCCGGATGTGGGGGAGCCGGCAACCGCAGGTGACTTCCTGCGGTCCGCTGGGCCGGGCGGTGTACGGCCGCGTCCGCCGGGAGGATGTCAGGCCGGTCGGACAGCAACCGCTCGAGCAACGCCAGCCGTTCGTTGGGTCGTTCCGGGTTGCTGGTATAACGAACCAATTCTCGCAGCGTGTCATGGCGCAGTGCGTCGGCGATGAAGCCGGCACCCCGCAGCGTGTCGATGCGCCCGCTGCCGTCCAGCGGACCGATCTCCTGGCCGATCTCCTCATACGGCGCGACCGACCCACGATCGTCCGCGAAGACAATACGTTTCGCTTCGACAAGGACGCGCTGCCGCGTGACGAAGGGCCGCGCTGTGGGCTCTTTCGATGAACAGACGAGCAGGCTGTATGGCATCATGAACGAGGGCGAGGCGCCCGGCCCGGACGACTGACTGCCGCTCCCTGAGTCCGCATAGCCTGGTGAATCACCTCGTCCGAGGCAGCAGCGGCAGGGCTACCCCATCCGACACGCCGAACTCATGCGCGTTCAGCGTCAGCGCGACCATCGCGTAGTAGCCGATCAGCGCGGTCAGCTCGACCACGCCGGATACGCCAAACATGTCCCGCACCCTGCCGTACAGCGCATCCCCGACACAATGCTTATCCAGCAACTCCACCGCGTAATCGTGGATCAACTGCTCATCCGCCGCCTCGAACTGCGTGCCGCCGCGCCGTAGCGTCTCGATGGATTGCGCTGAGAGGCCGGCACGGCGGGCTTCCGCTTCGTGCGAGACCCACTCGAACTGGCAGTCCCAATAGCGCCCGGTCAGCAGAATGGTGAACTCCCGCAGCCGCGGGGCGAAGATGGAATCAAAGCGCAGCACCAAGCCCAGCGCCGACCATGCCTCGGCGAGTTCCGGTCGGTGCATCGCGATGGCGAGCGGTCCGACCGGCGCCGATTTGCGCCTTCCGTGCCGCATGGCGTCGAACACGCGCTGCTGCTGCGGTGTCATATCGGCTTCCGAGACAAGCGGGACGCGGGCCATGGGGTGTTCTCCGTCGGCTGGGGACGGCGTTACGCCCGGTGCGCTACGCCGCGCAAGGTCCGTGGCTGCGGGGCGGGTGGACGAAGCAAGGTCAGGGGCTTTGCCCCTGAAACCTCACGCGGGCAAAGCCCCCTGGCGGGTCCAGAGCCTGCCCCGGCGAAGGCCGGGGGCAGAGCCCTGGCCTTGCTGCATTCACCCGCCTCGCGCCCGCCGGAACCATGCCCCCGACGCGATGGCCGCTCCCAGCGTCAGCCCATACGCGGCCAGCGCGACCCCCAGAGCGGCGAACATCCACCCCAGCGACCCGGTCAGCCGCAGCACGACCCAGCCGCCCCCCACCGCGATCACCATGCGCAGCAGCCCGGCGAGCAGCGGCCAGAACAACCGCCCGGCGCCTTGCGAGGCGAAATACAGCGACAGGCCGAGCCCGAAGAACCCATAGGTCGGGCCGACATCGCGCAGATACGCCGTGCCGGCCGCCAGCATCCTCGGATCATGCCCGAACAGCCCGAGCCAGGCGTGCGGCCACAGCGCCGCGGCAACCCCGATCGTCTCGGTCATCGCAAACGCCAGTCCGCCCCCGATCAGCGCGACTCGCAGCGCCCGGGCCCTCTGCCCAGCCCCGATATTGGTGCCCACGAGCGCGACCAGCGGCGCTCCCAGGCCGAACACCAGCGGCACCAGCAGGAACTCCAGCCGGCTGCCGGTGCCATAGCCCGCGACAGCGTCCGGACCGGCCGCGGCGCCAACCAGGGCGGTGGTCAACGCCACCGTCAGCGTGGTCTGCAAGGTGCTGACCGAGCCCACCGCGCCGACCCGCAGGATGTCGGCGAACAGCGGCCAGCGCAGCCGGGACCAGGCCAGCCGCGCCAGATTGCGACCAGAGCACACGTGCCAGGCCAGCACCGCGCCGGTCAGCACCGTGGTGGTGATCACCGCCATGCCGCCGCCGGCGATCCCCATGGCGGGGAACGGGCCAATCCCGAAGATCAGGCACGGCGACAGCGGGATCAGCAGCACGACGCCAAGACAGATCGCCAGCGACGGCACGAACATGTTGCCGGTGCCGCGGATCACGCTGGCCAGAGCGTTCATCAGCCACACCAGCGGCGTGCCGGCGAACACCACCGTGGAGTAGGCCAGCGCCGCGTCCAGCGACCCCGCCTCGCCGCCCAGGGCGCGATACAGCGGCCGCCCGAACATCAGCACCAGCACGGCAAACACCGTGCCCAACGCCACGTTAATGATGATGGCGTGCAGCACCAGCGCGTTGGCTTCGCCGCGCCGCCCGCCGCCCAGCGCGCGGGCGATCGCCGACGAGATGCCGCCGCCCATGGCGCCCGCGGACAGCATTTGCATCATCATGAAGCCGGGGAACACCAGCGCCATACCGGTCAGCGCGTCGGTGCCGAGACGCGAGACCCACCAGGTCTCGATCAGTCCGGTGGACGCCTGCGCCAGCATCACCAGGATGTTCGGCCAGGCCAGCCGCAGCAGGGTCGGAATGATCGACCCGTGCAGCAGCATGTGGGTGCGCGGGCTATGCACCACCGGCGGGTGGGAGATGACAATGTCAGCGGCAGGCGCCGGTCGCGGCATGCCACTGTCGCCGGCGGACGGCGTGCGCGCGACGGCGACGTTGCCGACAGACGGCACGAGCGGATCGGCAATGCCTGCCGCGTCCTCCACCGTAATGCTGGTCACTGCCGCGCTCATGATGCGCTCGCCTGCCGGCGTGGCCCCGGTCTTTTGGCCGGTGCCGCGGTGCGCGCCTCGGCGCACAGCAGGCTGCCAGAGCCGAGTCCCAGCCGTCGCAGGGTCGCTGCGGTGGCCGCCGGACCGGGCGCCAGCTTGTAGTCGGGCTCCGCCAGCGGCCGCAGGGTGGTGCGATCGACCAGGATCGGATCCGCGGCCGCACCGGTCTTCGCATCGACGATCATGATGCTCGGACCCTCGGGCGCGAAGTGCCGGTTCCCCCAGGCGAGCATCGCCACCAGCACGGGCCGGAAGTCGCGGCCGCGCTCGGTCAGGTGATACGCGTGGCGCGGCGGGTGCTCGCTGTAGCGCTGGCGTTCCAGCATGCCCGCCTCCACCAGCGCGTTGAGCCGGCGCGTCAGCATGTTCGGCGCGATGCCCAGGCTTTGCTGGAACTCGTCGAACCGCGTCATGCCGGCGAAGGCGTCGCGCAGGATCAGGATGCTCCACCATTCGCCCACCCGCTCCAGCCCGCGGGCGATCGGGCAGGACATGGCACCGAAGTTCGTACGCTGCATGGACAACCTCATCCATAGTAACTATTATGATGCTAGTTAGTAGGACGGAGGGTCGGCGTCAATGAGCGAAGCAGCACGAGGCATGCATCGGGCGCAGGGGGGCCACGTCTCGGCAGGCAGTGGCCCGGCAGGCAATCGGCCTGGGGGCGATGCGTCAGGAGGCAACGGCCCCGGGGAAAATGCCTCGACGGCCCATGTCCCGGGGCGCCAGGCCGCAGCGCGCAACGCGTCGGTCGCGGTGGTCGGCGCGGGCGACTACATCGGCGCCGCGATCGCCCGCCGCTTCGCACGCGAGGGCTATGTCGTGCATTGCGGCCGCCGCAACGGCGACAAGCTGGCGCCGCTGGTGGCGGAGATCGAAGCCGCCGGCGGTGTCTGTGTCGGCCACACGCTCGACGCACGGGACGAAATTGCGGTGGCCCGGTTCATGCGCGACGCGGATGCCGTGGCGCCGCTGGAGGTCGCGGTGTTCAATATCGGCGCCAACGTCAACGTCCCGCTTTTGGAGACAACCGAGCGGGTGTTTCGCAAAGTGTGGGAACTGGCGTGCTATGCCGGCTTCCTCACCGGACGCGAGGCCGCGCGCT
>JBEKNT010000384.1:0-6648 GCA_049522565.1 Acetobacteraceae bacterium | reverse complement strand
CCCACACCCGCCGCTTCGCGGCGACCTCTCCCGCTTTGCGGGAGAGGTTTTTATGCCCGCGCGTTGCCGGACAGGTAGTCCATCGCCACCTGCACCCCGCCCGGCCGATGCGGCACGCCGGCAACCGACAGTCCCATCTCCACGCCGGCCAGCGTGCCGGCAAGCTGCAGGTCGCCGAGATCGCCCATGTGGCCGATGCGGAACACCCGGTCCTCGATGCGCCCGAGGCCGTTGCCGAGGCTCATGTTGAACCGGTCGAGGATCACGTTGCGCAGCCCATCGGCGCTGTGACCGTCGGGGAGGCGCACCGCGGTCACCCCCGGCGCGCAGGCGCGCGGGTCCTCGCATTGCAGTTCCAGCCCCCAGGCGCGCACCGCCCGACGGGTCGCCTCGGCGAAGCGGTCGTGCCGGGCGAAGACATTGGGCAGGCCCTCGTCCAGCAGCATCGTCAGCGCCTCGTTCAGCGCGAACATCAGGTTCACCGCCGGGGTGTAGGGAAAGAAGCCGGTGCGGTTGGCCACCACCAGCGGCTCCCAGTCCCAGTAGCCGCGATCCAGCGTGGCAGTGGCCATCGCCGCCAGGGCGCGCTGGCTGATCGCATTGAAGCTCAGGCCGGGCGGCACCATCAGCCCCTTCTGCGAGCCGGCGATGGTGACATCCACCCGCCACTCGTCGTGCCGCAGATCGGCGCAGGCCAACGATGAAATCGCGTCCACCATCAGCAGCGCCGGATGCCGTGCGCGATCCATCGCGGCGCGCACCGCGGCGACGTCGGTCATGCAGCTTGTCGAGGTCTCGCACTGCACGACGCAGACCGCCTTGATGCGGTGCTCCCGGTCGTCGGCCAGCACCGCGCCGATCGCCTCCGGGTCGGCGCCGCGCCGCCAATCGGTGTCGAGGAACACCGGGTCGAGCCGGTGGCGCGCCGCAAGCTGCTCCCAGAGGTGCGAGAACCACCCGGTGCGGATCATCAGCACGCGGTCGCCGGGCGACAGCGTATTGACGATCGCAGCCTCCCACGCGCCGGTGCCGGACGCAGGGAAGATCGCGACGATGCCCTCGGTCTGCAACACGCGCCGCAGCTTGACCACGACCTCGCGGCCCAGGGCACCGAATTCGGGGCCGCGATGGTTGATGGCGTTGCGGTCCATGGCGCGCAAGACGCGATCGGGAATGTTGGTCGGCCCGGGCGTTTGCAGGAAATGCCGGCCGGCGATGGTCGTGGGCATCGGTGGTGGTTCCTCCCAGGGGCGGGAGAAAAAGCACGGCGACAGCCGCTTGCCAATGGGGCGTGACGCGGCGCCCGACGAACCCCTGCTATGGTTCGGGGCGTTCGTCGCTGCGCGCCGCTTTCGACGCTTTCACGCGCGGGCGGATCGCAACCTGGCCGGCGGCCGCGGCGTCCATTTCCCGCATTGCCTGATAGATCGCCTCGGTCACCTGCTGCGGCGGCAGAGCCAGCCACTGTTCGGCGGTGAAGTGGCTACGCGCGCGGCGATAGGCTTCGTTGAAGAAATCGCTCATGACCGGGCATGGGAACTCGTTTATTGGGCGTCAAAAAAACGTTACAGACCTTCGCCCCCGGTGGCAACAGGAAATGCCTCGGGCGCAATCTCGGCGGGAGAGCCAGCAAGGTGGCGCCGGCAAACGTGGCACATGGTGCGCCCGTGGCCTTCCGTCCGGATCGCCCGGATCAAATCCGAGAAACCCGATCGCTCGTGGACGGCCGGAAGCCGATCACAGGCTCACGCCGGGGCTGCACCACTGCGGGCCCGGTCAGTCGTGCTGCCCTGCGGACGCGCCCCGGGCGGAGCCTCGCCGCGTCAAGGCGTCTGGTCCCCATGAGGCGGCAATTCACCGTTTGGTTCATTCGACCGAACGGTGACGGCAGTCCTGCGCCGCCGGCGCACCCAGCCGATGCCGGCAAGGCCAGCGCAGAGCAATGCCAGTGAGGCAGGTTCAGGAGCAGGGGTGTCCGGGCTCGAGGACCCGACGAAGTCCAGCACGTCGTAGTGGTTGCCGTCGGCGCTCACATAGATCGTTTGCCCGAAATCCGTTGGATCCAGCATGAAAGGCGCATCGATCGTCACGCCCGGGACCCAGGCGCCTTGCGCGAACACAGTGAAATCGATGAGCGGGGATGGAGCAAGATTAGCCAGGGTTACCTCGGTGTCGGTGCCGGCCTGCGTGTCGATGATCTCGGTGTTCGTGACACCTGCCGTTGCCACCGTGCTTGCGCCGATCGTCACGCTGAGCGTCAGGCCTCCCGTGCCGAGATAGTCGTCGAACGTGGACTGCGCCGAATAGAACGAGGCGGAGGTGTCATAGCTATAGGTGGCGCTGAAGGTTTCGCCGGAGAGATTGGCGCCGGCCGCGCCGAACAGGCCATACGTGTCGCGGGTGTTGCCGGCAATCGTGCCGGAGAAGCTGCCGCTGACAATGGTCGCGCTGGCTGTGCCGGCGAGAGATAGCCATGCCGTGCCGGCGAGCGACAGCAACAATGCGATGGCAACGGAGGTCGATAGGCGGCGCATGCGGGCTGATCCTGCGGTGACATCCGCAGCCGAATGGTCGGCGCGAAAGGCTTGGATCAGGCGGAAGCAAATTGAATGCCAATCGTCTAATATATTAGAACTAGGATATTTTTTGTGACTATCCGGGTATGCGCGCACGCAACCGTAAAGTTTCCCGACAACGAGCTGAACAGCGACCGTCCTGCCAAGGCGTGGTCAATCGTTGTCCCGGGCATCGGCTTGAGGCGGGTTCAGCAGCATTCGCACCGTCCCGTTGGACGCGCCCTCCGGCGTGTTCGGCCCGGGGTGAAAGGCGGTTGCACCCTGGCCGTCCGGTGAGGCGGCTTCCGGCAAATCTTTGCTGAACAGTGGCGCTCCGGACAGCATCGTCGATGGCGGGTCGGTGGTGCCGGACGCGCTGGCCGGATCGGTGGCCTCGGAAACGGCGTTGAGGGTTCCCGCCGACGCCCCGGCGGACAGCGTGAGCAGGGCGGCTGCGAGAACAACGGTGGCGCGGCACATGGTCCTCTCCAAACGACTGTTGAACCGACGCCCGGTCGAGCAAGCCTGGCCACAACCGGTGTGGAAATGGTTCGGATGATCCCGGTACGATGCTCTCGGACTATAAGGCAAACGCGCCTGCGCAGCGCGGTGGAGCCGCGACGCGGATCGGCGCGGCGCACTGCGCCGGGTCCGGGTGCCGCGCGCCGCGCCGATCACCTCACCCTCGTCGCTCCCGGTCGGTTCGCTTCGCGGCCAACCGCGTTGATCCGCTTCACTGCTCAACCGTGCCGCAGGCGGGCGAGGTCATGGCGCCATCACCGATCGCCGCGACGCCAGGAACTCCTCGACCGCGCCGGCAAGCCGATCGCATTCCGCGTCGCCGATCGGCAGCGACAACGCGAACATGCCGCGCCGGGCCAGCCAGATGCCATGTGCCAGCATGTCGAAGAAGAACAGCTCCTTCACCTTCGCGTCGCCCTTGGCTGCGTCGGCCGGCGAGCGCACCGGCCCGCGCATCGCGTGCACCGCCAGCATCGAGCCGATGCCGGTAAATTGCAGCGGCGCGTTCGCGGCGCGGCACAGGCCGTTCAACCGGTCGCGCAATGCGTCGCCGCGGGCGTTCAGTGCCCTCGCTGCATCGGGCGTGTAGATTTCCGTCAGGCCGGTGAGGCCCGCCGACATGGTCAGCACATTGTTGTTGAACGTGCCGGCGTGCGGCAATGCGTCGGGCCGGCGCGGATCGAACAGGTCCATGATGTCGGCGCGCCCGCCGAAGGCGCCGAACGACATGCCGCCGCCGATATATTTTCCCAGCGTCGTCAGATCCGGCTTCACCCCGCGCACCGCCTGCAACCCGCCTGGCGACAGGCGCGAGGTCATGACCTCGTCCAGGATCAGCAGCGCTCCGACCCGCGTGCAAGCGTCGCGCAACGCCGCCAGGAAGTCCGGCGCTGCCGGGATGCAGCCGCCGCTGCCGATCATCGGCTCCAGGATCACCGCCGCCAGCTCGGCACCGTGTTGCTCGATCAGTGCCAGTGTGGCGGTTGTATCGTTGTACGGCGCCAGCACGAACGGGAACGGCGCATTCACTGGCGAGCCACCGCCGGCGAAGGTGAACACCGCGCCGTGGTAGGCGCCGTCGAACGCCAGCACCTTCGGCCGGTGGGTGAACACCCGGGCCAGCGTGATCGCCAGCAAATTGGCCTCGGTGCCGGAATTGGTGAACCGCACGCGTTCCAGCGCGAAGCGGTCGCACACCGCGCGGGCGAACTTTGCCTCGATCATGTTGTGCGCGCCCATGCTGATGCCGCCGTCCAGCGCGCGATCCACTGCGGCGCGGATCACCGGGTGCGAGTGGCCGTACAAACCCGCGGTATATTCGCCGAGGAAATCGACATAGTCCGCGCCGTCCATGTCCCACAGGCGGCAGCCCTCGGCGCGTGCCATCGCCAGCGGAAACGGCGGGTAGAACAGCACGGTGCGGGTGTTGCCGCCGGGCATCACCGCGGTCGCCTCGACGTAGCGGGCGAGGCTCTTCGGGTTGCGCGCGACATAGGCCTCCTTCGCCTCGGTCAGCGCCGCATCGATGTCGGCGTTGCGCAATGCCGTGTCGCTCATGTCGTCCCCCGCGAGATACTGCTGCCGCGGTTGTCGCGCCGATCGACCGTGCGGGCAACTCACTGCCGGTGGCTACGCCGCGGAGCAAAACTTGCTGTCCCGTGCCGCCCACCGCCCCGTGCGGCTTCTCCCCGCGCGTCGCAGTATCATCGCCGCGAACCTCCCCGTATACTGACGCACATGCCATTCGACGTGCGGGATTTTCCCGGCGCCCTGCCGGAAGACCGTGCCACCAGCCAGCGCAACCGCCGGCTCGTGGCAACGTGGCTGTTCGCTGTCGCGGGCATGATCCTGGTCATGATCGTGCTCGGCGGGGTCACCCGGCTCACCGGTTCCGGCCTGTCCATCATGGAGTGGGCGCCGGTCAGCGGCATCCTGCCGCCGCTGACCCATGCCGACTGGGAGGCGTTGTTCCGGCTTTACCAGCAGATCCCACAATACGCGCTGTTGCACGACGGTATGGGCCTGGATGGTTTCCGCCACATCTTCTGGCTGGAATGGACCCACCGGCTGTGGGGCCGGCTGATCGGCGTGGTCTTCCTGGGGCCGCTGATCTGGTTCTGGGCCACCGGCCGGATCGAGCGGCGCCTGCGCCCCTGGCTCCTGCTGCTGTTCCTGCTGGGCGGGCTGCAAGGCGCGGTCGGCTGGTTCATGGTGGCCTCCGGCTTCTTTCCCGACGCCACGGCCGTGTCGCCGTACCGGCTGGTTGTCCACCTCGCCCTCGCCCTGTGCCTTTACGTCGCGATCGTTTGGACCGGCCTGACGGTGCTGCGGCCGACGGTGGGGCAGCGTCCGCAAACCGCCCGGCTGCGCCGTCTGGCCGTCGCCTGCTGCACCCTGGTGGCGCTGACCATCGTGACGGGCGGCTTCGTCGCCGGCACCCACGCGGGCTATGACTACAACAGCTTCCCGCTGATGGACGGGCAGATCGTGCCGGACGGCTATGCCCGGCTGACGCCGTTCCTGCGCAACCTCACCGAGAACATCGCCGCCGTGCAGTTCGATCATCGATTGCTGGCGACCCTGACCGCCCTGGTGACCGCATGCACGCTCGTCCTCGGCTTTGTCGTGCCGGTGCCACGCGACGTGCGGCTGCCGCTCGCCGCGCTCGGGCTGACCACCGTCGTGCAATACGGCCTGGGAGTCGCGACGCTGTTGTTGGTGGTTCCCACCGGCCTTGCCACGGCCCACCAGGCCAACGCCGTCCTGGTGCTCAGCGCCGCGCTGGTGCTGCTGCATACGCTGCGGCGCCCGCGGCCGGCCATGGCCAAAGCGTGAACGCCGGAGGCAGCGCGTGAGCAGCGTGGCGGCGCCGTCGGCGATCGCGGTCGATCCGGTGCTGGAGGCGCTGCCGGTCGGCGTCGGCATCGTCGATCCCGGGCGCCGGATCGTGTACATGAATCCGGCCTTCCACGACTCGCTGGACCTGCCGCCGAACAGCATCCCGCCGGGCACACCGGTGGAGGATGCGGTGCGCGCCTCGGCCCATCGCGGCGTCTACGGACCCGGCGACCCCGAGGCACAGGTGGCCGCCGTGCTCGCGGCCGACCGATCCCGCCCCGGACGGCTGCGCCGCCGCACATTCAACGGCCGCACCTTCGACCTGAACAGCGCGCCGCTGCCCGGCGGCGGCTACGTGGTCTGTGCGGTGGAGACCACCTCGCTGATCGCCGCCCGCGCCGATGCGGAACACGCGCTGGCCCAGACCACCACCGCCCTGGCGACGCTGCAGCTCGGGCTGGCGGCGTTCGGTCCGGCCGGCACACTGCTGTTCGCCAATCCCCGCTTTGCCGAATTGCTCGCCTTGCCACCAGAACATGTCCAGCCTGGCATCGGCTTTCCTGCCTTGCTCGACCTGATGGCGGCCGGCGACGAGTTCGCGGGGGCAGATGGCGCTGCCTTCATTGCCGGGCAGCGTGGTGCGGATCGCTCGCGCGCCGCCACGGCACGCCGGATTCGCAGCAACGGCCAGGTGATCGATGTCACCTCCGATCCACTGCCGGACGGCGGCTGG
>JBEKNT010000383.1:0-6670 GCA_049522565.1 Acetobacteraceae bacterium | reverse complement strand
CATCCCCGCCTCCTGCGCGGCGTGCGTCACGTCGCCTAGAACATGGGCGTTGCGGTAACCGGCGGAGTGCGGGCTTCCCGCACTTTCTCGTATACTGCCAAGTCCGCTTCGTTGGCCGCCATGACCAGGGCGAAGCACTCCTCGCCCAATTCCTGGCGGATTTCCTCCAGCCGCGCCTCAAGCGGCTTGCCCCGCGCAGTCGTCGAGTTCTCCCACACATCGAACGCCCGAAACTCCGGGAACATCCGCCGCACCCGCTCCTGCAACACCATCGCCGACGCCTCGAACGCCTCCACCAACCCGACGAACGGCAGCCGGTCCAGCGCCATCAGTGCCCGCTCCCGCTCGGTCCCCTCCGCCACCGGCACGGCCATCGCCAGCCGATGCGCGTGGAAATCGCGGCAGGACCGGTCCCCCTTGATCGCCAACCGAGCGCGAATATAGCCGGCGAAGTCCCGCTCCTTGGCCAGCTTTGAACCCGCGGTCATCGCCTCCTGCTTGCGCTCGAACTCATAGGCCGATTTCAGCCGGTCCAGCGGATGGCGCACGAACAGGATCGGGAAGACCTCCACGCCGTCGATCTCCGGCGCCGGCAGCATCAGGGTGTGGGAGGAAATCGCGGCGAGGTTCGGATTGTCCAGGATCAGCGTCCGGATCGCGTCCTGGTGGTTGGCCTGGCCCTGCGGCGGAAACTCCGTATTGATCCAGCGATTGCCGAAGTTCCGGCGCAGGATCGCGTCCACCGAGGTGCCGGCGTTCTTGAACAGATGGTAGTGGACCAGCACCTTCCGCGTCTCACCGGCGGCGGAGGCAACCACCGGCGCGGCCGGTTTCTCCTGCTCGGGCAGCTTCACTTGCAGCAGGTTGCCGGCGAACAGCGACTGGTCCTCGTACGCGGCGGCCAGCGCGGCCAGCTCGGCATCGCGAGCGTCGGCGTCGCGCGCCGGCCATTCGGTCAGCAGCGCGTGCAGCCGCTTCACCAGCGAGGGCACCAGCGGCGAACGGGCGACAACCTGGCTGGAGATGCTGGGCTCCTGCCGGGCCGCGTCGATCAGCGCCGACCATGCCGCGGCGAGCGTGGCGGCGGCCGCATCCGGCGCCGGCCAGCCCAGGCGGGTGCCCAGCATTCCGGCCAGCCCGCCCTCCGGTTGCAGCAGATCCGGATAGGGCACGACGATCAGGTCCTGGTCCCGCTTGGCGGTGGTCAGCAGGGTCAGGTTGTGCTGCACCCAGGCCTGCTGGCTCTTGTTGATGGCGAGCCGGTGGGTCGTCTTCAGCGCGGCGGACACTTCCAGCGGATTGCGCGCCACCAGGACGGTGTGCACGCGATAGCCGGCCTGCCGCAGCGAGGCACTCCACAGGTCGTGGAACAGGCACAGGCCCGGATCTTCCAGGATCACCGGTGCGGCGCCGGCGCCGCTGCGCACGATGCCCACCGCCAAGTCCAGATAGCGCTGCTGGATGAAAGCGCGGATCAACGGCGTGCTTTCGGCGACGCCCTTGCCGCGCAGGAATAGCAGGCTCGGCTTGCGCCAGTCGGCGCCGATCTCCTGGAGGATCCGCTGGTTCAGCGCGACGACGGCGGAGCTGTGTTCGACATGCGGAAACCGATCGGTCTCGGGGGCAACCCGGACTCCCGTCGAAGCCTGGTGCAGCATCGCGATGACGCGCGCGAGTACCGCGGTGCCGGACGCGTGCATGCCGGTGACCAGCACGGCCGCCGGCTGGTGGCGCGGATCGTCACGCGCGGAAACATCCATGTCAGGTTCGAAGTCCATCGCTGCACCAGAAATTATATATGACTTGCGCCGCCAGTGCCACAACGCAAGGCGATCCCGGGCGAAGCGCGGGACTGGAAGGCGGGGAAACCGGCCGCATCACTGCCGCCGAAGCTGGGTGAACCGGAACACGAACGTCGATCCGGTCGCCTGCCCAACGACGTCCGGCTGGAAGGCGCAACCGCTTGCCGCCGGGACGATGGCGCCGGAAAATTGCACGGGAACGCCGGCCTCCAGCGTGACGGCTTGCTTGAACACGGCCGATCCGGGTTCGAGCAATATGGCATTCGTCCCTTCATTGTAGCTGGTCCGCAGCGCGGTGTAGCGCCCGATCCGCACGACGAGCGCCGCCCCGGAACCGACGCGATACGCCGTGTAAACCGTGCCGGCCCAATCGGTGGCCGGCTCCGTCTGCGTCTCGATCGCGGTCGTGGCACGCCGGCACGCGGCTTCGCCTCCAGGCTGAGCGTCTTCCCAGCGGTCCATCGCGTCCTGGACCGCCGACACGAAGCGCATTTCGGCGGCGGGCCGGGGCGGCACCGCGCGCAGCCACATCAGGTAGTCGAAGCCGCCTTCCATGTAGAACCAGACAGCCCACCCAGCCAGGCACAGCATCCCCACCAGGGCAAGCTGTGCCTTCCTGGACCAGTCCGGGATTTGGCTGATCAGCCCACTGGAGGCAGAGCTGAGCGCCGCCGCGCCGACCAGGAGCGCCAGTACCGCAATGACAACAAGGCGGGCCATACGCCGTTCCCCGGAAGCCGCAGGAACCTACAAGGCCACCGCCAGCGCTTCGGCGTCGGCGCTTACCGCGGCCTGTAACGCCTGCTTCACGACGTCGGTGCTGTTGCGCTCGTCGATATAGCGCAGCCCGGCCTGCGACAGCCGGTCGTTGAACGCCGCGTCGCTGTGCAGCCGGGCCACCTTGGCGGCGAACTCCTCGGGCGAGCGGGCGACCAGCCACGCCAGTTCCTCCGGCAGTTCCAGCCCCTCCGCCGCCACCTCGCTCATGACGCAGGGCAGGCCGTGCGCGAAGCTCTCCAGCACCTTGCCCTTGATGCCGGCGCCGTAGCGCAGCGGCACGATGGTGCAGCGCAGCTTGTGCAGGATGTCGGCCAGCACCGGAACAAAACCGAGCGGCGCCAGGTTGGGCAGGTTCATGCCCATGATCTTCTCGGGCATCTTGCTGCCGATCAGATAGGTGATGCAGTCGGGCGCCTGCCGGCGCAGCAGCGGCAGGATCTCGTTGATCAGGTACTGCACGGCATCGCCGTTGGGCGGATGGCCGAAACCGCCAACGAAGGCGGTGCCGGCGCGTTCTTCGAAGGCAAGCGGCGTAGGACGTGGCCGCACCGTCCAGGGCACCACGCCGATGGCAAGCCGCGGATCGGCCTCGCGCAGCAACGCCGCCTCGACCGGCGAGTGCACGATCACGTAGTCCACGGTCTGCACCGCCGCCAATTCGGTCCGCCGCTGTGCCGCCGCCGCCGCTGTCGCGCCGGGGCTGCCCTCGATCGCGGCCTGCCGCTCCATGCGCAGGAAGTGCAGGTCCGCCACGCAGTACACGATGCGGCAGTCGGGAAAGTAGCGCCGCACCATGGTCGCGTATTTGCTGGCGTTGGTGTAGCGGTGCAGATAGACGAGATCGGGCTTCTGCTTCGCCTTGCGAAACACCTCCTCCACCGACCAATAGGTCGGGTAGTACAGGCATTCGATCCCGAGCTTCTGCAGATTGCCGGTGTACGGGTCGATCTTGGCCATGTTGTCGGCCGCCAGGAAGGTCACCTTATAACCCAGCTCGCCCAGCAACCGCATGTGGTCGATGGCGGCGTTGGAGCCGGCATCCTGATCCGGGGTCGGCACGGTATCGTCGATGAAATAGGCACGCTTGTGCACCAGCCGTTCCGCCTCCAGCTCCGGTTCCTGGCCATTCAGGCGGTGGGTGATCAGCACGTCCTTCCAGCGTCGGTAGAACTTGGCGTGGTTGATGACCTGGTAGCGTTTCATGCCGGTGCCGGCGGGGTCCGTCCCGGCGCTGACACCTTCCAGGTGCACGATCTCCGAGGCGGGCTGCACCACCACGCGCCTGCCGCGGGCGCGCACCCGGAAGCAGAGGTCGGAATCCTCGTAATAGGCCGGTGCGAACAGTTGGTCGAAACCGCCGAGATCCTGGAACAGATCACGCGGGATCATCAGCGCGGCGCCGGAGACATAGTCGGCGTCGCGCAGGTAGGAGAATGCCAGTTCGCTCGGATCGCGGCCGCGACCCCAGTTCCACCCATCGCCCAGTCGCCAAATGATGCCGCCCACCTCCTGCAACGTGCCATCCGGAAACAGCAGCTTGGAACCGGCGATGCCGATATTCGGCAATTGCTCGAAGGTCTCGACCAGTTCGTCGAGCCAGCCGGGCTTCACCAGGGTGTCGTTGTTCAGGAAGAACAGGTAGCGCCCCTTGGCGGCATCGGCCCCGGCATTGCAACTGCCGACAAAACCCAGGTTCCTGGCGTTGCGCAGCACCCGCACTGCTCCGGTGAGAACCAGAGAGGCGAACAGCGTCTCGTCTTCGGAACAGTCGTCGACAATGATGATCTCGAAGTTGCGTTCCGGCGGCGCGGCCAGAATCGACCTAAGGCAATCGTAAGTGTACGCGAACTTGTTGAAGACCGGAATGACGATGGAAACCTCAGGGTTCGCGGCCGGCTCGAACCAGAGCGGTGGATGGGAATAGCGGAGCTGATTGATCAGTTCGCGCGTACGCCCGGTCAGGTTCAGGTCGTCGGCGACATGGATCGCGGCGACCGAACCGGCGTCGGCACTGGCCCGGGCCAAACCGTCATGCACGTTCACCAGGTCGTTGAGCAGGTTCAGCAGCGCGCTCAATGGCTGCGCCAGGTCTTCCGCGCTGGTCGCGACCGTGATGGCGGAGGACACCGCCCGTTCCATGAACTCAAGCGAGTGGCTGTCGAGCCCGGGGCGGGTAATCCAGCTTGGCGAACCGGGCAGGTCCAGCCCGTCACTGGCACGACGCACACGCACAAGATGGCGTGACAGCGGGAGGGCTCCGCCCATGTTGCGTAGTTGGAAACCGTGAAACCCGTCGCCGATCTTGCCTTCCAGGAGATCCGTGCGGAACTGGTCGGCGCGGACGGTGAGGACCACCACATCGCCATCGAGAATTTCGATGTCAATCGGCTCGTGCGGATTTGCCGGGTCCCAGGCCCAACCGGAAATCTGATCATGGTCGATAAAATCGATGTTGCCGATTCTCGGAACGCTAGGCCTGGCCGGGGGGAATGTCGGCGCAGGGGTTGGCGCCCCGGCAGGGATTTCGGCAGCAACGCCCGGGATCTCGGCTGCGACGCCCGGGATTTCGGCAGCAACGCCGGGAATCTCGGCTGCGACGCCGGGGATCTCGGCAGCAACGCGGGGGATCTCGGCTGGGACGCCGGGGATCTCTTCAGCAACGCCGAGACGGGGACCTGCCTCGGGTTGGGTTACCCAGCCCGGCGAGCCCTCAAGCTCCAGGCCATCGGTCGCGCGCAGCACACGCACGCTGTACCTGCCCGGCGGCATATGTGTCGCCGGATCATGCACGACGAAGCCATGGCAGCCGTTACCCGCGCGTCCCTCCAGTTCCGGTCGGAACTGATCGGCGCGAACCTCCCGCACCAGCACGTCATCAACCATGATCTGCACATCGATCGGCTCATCGGGACGGCTGCGATACCAGGCCCAGCCGATAATCCGCTCGGGAGCAAGTTCGTCGACAACACCGATCGGCATCACCGCGCGGCCCGATTGCGGCTGCGTGCTGCGCGGTTCCTCGGATGGTGCAGCCGGCCCGGCGCGCTCGACCTCGGCAAGAGCATCGAGCGCATGGAGATCCTGCCCGGCTTGCCCATTGGCCAATGAGAACTCCTTTTCCGCCTCCGGAGCCTGCTCAATCGGTGCGCTCACGGCGTCTTCCGGCGTGATTGCCAACGCAGCAATTTCCGCCGGGACCACCTTTCTGCCTTTCCGGGAATCGCCAGCCGTTCCGGTTTCGGATTCGGTACTATCTGTTTTATGACTAACGGCCACGGGAGACTTTTTGATCATTCGCATTGTCCGACAAAGGGCAGGGTCAGCAGGGGTCGCCCGCGATACGGAATCTCATCAAGCCCGGAAGACCATGGAGTGCAGGTGCAGCCCCAGCTCTCGTAGATCGTCACTTATTCTCAGGGACTGCGGCGACTTGGCCGTCGGTATCACCAGCGAAAGACGCATCGATCGGCCAGAAATCAAGTTACGGGCGATCGGGAACTCCCGGACCGCAGGTTCGGTCAGCATGCAGAACCCGATGAAGAAGCCACCCAGGAAAATGAATACGTTCTGGGCGTCAAGGCTGTCAGGGATGATGAATGGGGCAACATCGATCTGAAACAGCACTTCCTGTCTGGCGATCGCCAGCGGAATATCCATTTCGGCAACCGGCGCACTCGTCCAGGACTCGAATCCGTCCTCGGAAAAATCTATTCCGGAGCAGTTCAGAGTCTTGGCGATCCCGGAACGGCCAAACGTAATGGGCTCATTATAACTGATCGCCATGGATTGCCAGACCCCTCCACCTAACGAGTTGCACGCGGCTCCTAGCATATCGACTGGCGGAGAGCCATACTTTGCATACCGATACGGCAGGAACCCGAACGAGCCGTTTGCCGGCGCCGGCATACTATACCATGCGCCGAACGATCCGGATGCGGTTTCCTGACCAGCGCGGCACGACAAGACCTGACCGGGCTGGCTCGGGACGGGTTGGCAGGGCACCCGCTGCGGGACGCGCCGCATGGCGGCAACGGCCGATAGCCTGTGGCTTTCCCCTGATCCCCGGGCCAGCGCGTCGGGTCGGCGAA
>JBEKNT010000382.1:0-12216 GCA_049522565.1 Acetobacteraceae bacterium | reverse complement strand
TAATGCGGCGCGCATTCGCGCCGCGTTACGCCGGGTTTGTGCCCCCTCCCCCTCTCGCCGCACCAAGTGAAAGGAGTCCAGGGGACGACTGTCCCCTGGCAGGGGCTTGGGCCGCGAAGCGGACCAAGGGGGGACAGCGTCCCCCTCGCCTGCTTCCCAGCGGCACCCAAGCCGGTCATACGAGCACGCGGGTGCCGCTGCGGGCGGGCCAGGCGGCGGCGGTGCCCGGGCGGCCGCGCAGGGTGACGGTCGTGCGGGTGAAGCTGTTGATGGTGCCGTGCAGGGCGAGGAAGTGTTCCAGCACCGAGGCCAGCAGGTAGAGGCCGCTGGCCTGCCAGGTACGTGGGTCGAATTCGAGGGTCACATCGAGCCCCCGGCAGAAGGCGCCGAGCCGTCCGGGCGCGCGTGCGGTGCCGGGGCGGGCGGAGATGGTGGTGATGGCATCGATGGCGCTGTGGGTTTCCGCGGTCTCCCGCAGGTCGTAGAGCCGCAGCACCTCTTTCAGAGCGTTCGCGCCATCGGCGCCGCCGCTGACCGCGAGATGGCCGAGCGACAGGTGGGACACCAGGCGCCAGAAGCCTCGTTCGCGCAGCGGCGGGCGAAGGGTGGTGGTGGGCGGCGTGACGGCGCGAATGGCGGCGACGGAGGCGGCCCCTTCGACGAGCCGCAGGGTCGGGTGGCCGCCGCCGAACGGCAAGTCGGTGGGCAAATCGCGACTGAGGCAGAGCGCGTCCACCGACAGCACGGTGTCGGCGGGTTTGTCCGGATCGAATACCGGGTCGTGCGGGGCGATAAAGACTTCCGTGCCCGGGACGCCTGGCGCGGCGGGTCGGCGGGCGACGTGGTAGAAGCCGCCGGGCGTGGCGTTGCCGGCCCCGGACGGTCCGCGGGCGGGAGCCGGCGGGCCGGAGGCGCCCGCGGAGTCGTTCAGCCGGTAGAACGGGCGCCAGGGCCGGAATGATCCGTCCGGCAGGGTTTCGCGCACCCGCTCGACGCTCCAGACCTCTGCGGCGCGCGGGCGCCTAGCGTCCGGCACCACGCGGTATTCGGTATCGGTGTGGGTCAGCCGGATCGGCTCGCAGCGCTGCGGAAACAGGTTGACCAGCGGCGTGCAGCCCAGCGCGAGGGCCGGCTGGCCGATGCTGCGTTCCAGTTCCGGGGCGGCGCGGTCGAGATAGACGAAGATCTCCAGCTTGTTGCCGCCGGACACCATGGTCTTGGTGTCGATTTTGGTGAAGTCCAGGAACAGGAATTTCTCCGGGAAGGCGAAGTATTCGGTCAGCAGCCGGAAGCCGGAGAAGCCGCGTGCGGACCACGGCAGCAGAGCTTCCTCGGGGGCGAAGCCGGCAGGCTGGATGCTGCTGCCGGGCACCACCACGGGTGCGCTATCGACCGCGGAGTCGGCATAGGCGACGGAGATCGCGTGGCCGCACAGCAGCTCGTACAGCGGCAGCGTCTGGTTGGTGGGGCCGCGCAGGAAGAAGCGCAGGCGATCGACGCCGAGCTGGTTGAAGGTGGCGTCGGGCGACAGGCATTTCAGGGTGATGCGCAACACGCCGGCGGCGCCGCTGGCGGCCGGATTGGGCGGCGCGACGATCGGCAGGCCGGAGAGGCGGACGCTCTCGACGTCGACCGGCCACAGCGTGACGGCGCTGGTCGAGCGGTAGCGCAACGTCTCGCCATGCACCGGTTCGGTGTCGAACACGACGCCGGCGGCCAGGCGCGCCGGGATCAGCAGGTCGGGCTGGCAGTCGAGTTGCGCGACCATGCAGGACGGGACGGGGGCGAGGTAATGCGGGTAGAGCAGGCCGAGCAGTGAGTCGGTGAGCTCGGGGAATTCGTCGTCGAGCCGGTGATGGACGCGTCCGGCGAGGAAGGCGACGCCTTCCAGCAGCCGGGCGACGTGTGGATCGTCCACCGCGTCCGCGGACAGGCGTAACCGTCCGGCGATCTTCGGGTGGGTCTCGGCGAATTCCGCGGCCAGGCGTTTGATGGCGGCGAGTTCGCGATCGTAATACGGCAGGAGGGTGTCAGACATGCTTCCTACAATACCTCTCCCGCGCTACGCGCGGGGTTGAGCCGCGAAGCGGATCGACGCACCGCGAAGCGGCGGGTGAGGGTGCCGCGAGACGATACCGTCTGGTCTCGTCGGAAGGCACGTGTGCAAGGGTTTCGGGGCGCTCGCCGCACCCTCACCCGGCGCTGCGCGCCGACCTCTCCCGCGCCGCGGGAGAGGTGTACTATGAATCTTTCGCACGTACGAGTACATCGTCGGTCGTCGGATCCACCACCGTGTCGAAGGTCACCGCCTCGGGCGCCGGCTCGGCGTGCATCACGGCGTCGATGCGCAGGCGTAGCGTGGTCTCCAGTTGCGTGTGCGTATCCACCAGATGCACGCGCACCGACAGGAAGCGTGGCTCGAAGCGGCGGATCGTGTCCTCGATCTCCAGGCGCAATTCCTCGCGGCGGCGCGCGTCGTTGAACGCGCCGGAGGCAAAGTCCGGAATGCCGTAGCCGATCGGCGACGTGGCGAGTTCGGTCATCGACTTTGGCCAGGAGCGCCAGCGCCGGCGCGCGTTCAGCAGCCCTTCCAGGTCGCGCCGCACCGATTGGCGCAGCGCCGTCATGGTGTCGGCGACCGAGGTGGGCGGGTCGCGCGCCTGGTCCGGGTTATCGTCGATCAGCCGATCGAGCAGCGGCGCCTGGATGCGAACCGCGGTGCCGCGCGTGCCGGCGCGTCCGCTCATGCGCCGGCTGTCGGGGTGAACGTCAGGGTGCCGAGGTCCATGATCGCGACATCGTCCTCGCCCAGCAGGAACACGCGTTGGCCGACACCGCGCACCGGGCCACCCTCGGCCTGCTGCCAGTCGGTCTCACGGCCGAGGCGTTGCGTTTCGGTCATCGTATCGTCGCCGGCGTATACCACCGGCATGTAGACATCGCCGTCGGGTCCCTGGTCCACCGACATCGACGCGCGGCGCCACAGCAGGTCCCGCGGGCGCTTCGGCGCATGGAGTTCGACGCTGATCAGGCGCTCGGTGGGGATCCAGTAGTATTTGCCGGTCGTGGTCAGCACCTCGACGCTGCCGGCCAGCAGGTCGTCCACATCGCGCAGGTCGTCGAATGCGGTGCCGTTATGCTTACCCGGGGTGTGCGGACGCACGGCCTCGGCCCCGGCTGCCTCGCGCGCCGCTTCCGCCAGGTCGCCGGCCCGCAAGGCCACCAGCGCCGCGAGTTGCAGGCGTTGCGTTTCGGTCGGCTCTCCCAGGAACTCGGGCACACGGCCATCGCGGAAGAGCTGGCGCCGGGCCATGTCGGCGCGTACGAGTTGGCGGAATTCCGCGACGACCAGCGCGCTGGACGGGTCGATCGTCGAGGCCGCGTCGAGGATCACGTCGGCGCGTTCGAGATTGCCCGAAAATGCCAACAGTTCCGCCAGCAGCACGCGGGCACTCAGGTCGGTGGGGGCCTTGCGCAATGCGGCCTGTGCGGCGGCGATGGCGTCTGTCAATTTGCCGGCGCGAAACAGGGCGGCGGCCGTCTGGTCGGTCGTGCTCATGAATCCCTCAAGTTTTTATGGGCGCCACGCATGAAGTCCGGGGTGCCCCGCCATTATTAGCGGCCGCCGAGATCGGTGACGAGTTGGAACGTCGCCGACACGTCGTCGAGCTGGTAGTGCGGCTGCAACTGGACGACGCAGCCGAAATGGCCGGGCTTGCCGGTCAGTTCCTGGACCCTGACCCGACCGCCGATGAGCGGGAAGCGCGCGCGGGAATCGCCGGTGGAGCTGACATTCGCGTTGACGTATGTCGTCAGCCACTCCTGCAACAGCCGTTCGATCTCGTCGGCGGTCTTGAACGAGCCGACCATCTGCCGGCCCTTCATCTTCAGGTGGTGCGCGAAACGCGAGGCGCACAGGATGGAATTGATCTGCGACGACAGCCGTGCATTGGCATCGGCGGCCATCGCGGTCGCGCCGGTGTAGCGCTGCGGCACGAGCAAGCTGCGGACGGCGCCGAACACCAGTTCGTCGCTGAATGGAATGGCGGACAGCGGCATCAGCCCAGCGTCCAGCAGCGCGCGTTCCTGGTGGTCGTTCCAGACGATTTCCACCGACGCGCGGCACCAGACGAAGTCGGGATCGGTGCGGAACGGCTCCAGCGGCACGCCATCCACCAGCCCGCCGCCGACCCGGTCGGTTTCCACGCCGCGGACGTCCGCCGGCCAGGCGTAGTTGGCGAAGGCGCGGGCAACCACGGACGCGAAGGCGTAGCTGGCGCCCATCCAGACCCGCTCCTCGCCGGTGGGGGCGTATTCGGCGTAGCGGAATCCGTCGGCGCGGGTGCCGTCATCTTCCCAGGGCGGACGGGCCAGCAGACGCGGCAATGCGATGCCGATGAAGCGCATGTCCGAGCGCGTCGTGAGGCCGCGCCAGCGGGCATGGTCGGGGTTGCGCAGCGGCCCGGCGATGTCGATGACGCTGGCCAGATCGGCGAAGCTGTCCACTTCCAGCAGCGTCGGCGAGGCGCCGAGGATGCACGGGCAAAACGACGCTGCCGCAACCCCCGACAAGGCGGTGAGCGCGGTGACGTCGTCGGTCCGCGCTGTGGGGGAGGGGCGGTGGCGCACCTCGTGGTCCACCACCAGCAAGCCGTATGGCTCGCCGCCGGGGGTGCCGAACTCTTCCTCATAGACCTTGCGGAACAGATGGCTCTGGTCGAACTCGATGGCGCGTTCCAGGTCGCGACAGATTTCGTGCCAGCCGGCATTGAGCAATTTGATCTTGAGCCGGCTGCTCTGGTCGGTGCTGTCAACCAGCCAGGCGATGCCGCGCCAGGTGCCTTCCAGGCGGCGCAGCCGCGTCTCGTGCAGGATGGTGTCCACCTGTTCCGACAGCAGGGTGTCGATCGCGGCGATGTCGCGGTCCAGCGCGCCGCGCAGCGCGTCCGGATCGACGCGCAGCCGGCGTCCCGTCTCGGTGCCGAACCAGCGCTCGACGGCGTCGCCGCCGTCGCTGAGCAAGAAGTCGGAGAGCGTGTCCTCCAGGGCGATGTCGCGCTGGCCGATGAAGCGACCCGACAGCATGACGTCGCGCAGCGGCGGCGACGGGGCTGAGGCAGGGGCAGGGGCAGGGGCAGTCGAAGCAGCAGCGTCCGCCACGATGGTGGCGGACGCGCCGGGTAGCAGGTCGGTGTCGTTCATGACGCTGCCCGCGTCAGGCGGACCTCGCGGTTAGCCCGTATTGGCCGGAATGCGGGCGACCATGCGAAGGCTCGTGGTGAGCTCTTCCATTTGCAGCCACGGCCGCAGGTAGGCGACGGCGTTGTAGGAACCCGGACGGCCGGGGATTTCCCGCACCTCCACCTTCGCCTCGCGCAGCGGATAGCGGGCCTTCATCTCCTGGCCGGCGTTCTCGTTGCCGTTGACGTAGTTGGTGATCCAGCGGTTCAGCCAGCGCTCGACGTCGCTGGCCTCCATGAAGCTGCCGATCTTGTCGCGTGCCATCACCTTCAGGTAGTGGGCGAACCGGCTGGACGCCATGATGTAGGGCAGGCGGGCCGAGATCGCGGCGTTGGCGGTGGCTTCCGGCCGGTCGTACTTCTTCGGCTTCTGCACCGTCTGGGCGCCGAAGAACACCGAGTAGTCGGTATTCTTGTAGTGGCAGAGCGGCAGGAAGCCGAGATTGGACAGTTCGAACTCGCGCCGGTCGGTGATCGCCAGCTCGGTCGGGCACTTGGCGTCCATGTCGCCGTCGTCGGAGGTGAACACGTGGGTCGGCAGGCCCTCGACCTTGCCGCCGCCCTCGGCGCCGCGGATCGCGGTGCAGAAGCCGTACTTGGCGAACGCGTCGGTGAGCTTGGTGCCCATCGCGTAGGCGGCGTTCATCCAGCAGTAGTGGTCGTGGTCCATCGCCTTGGCGGCGCCGGTCACCTCATCGTACGGCGCTTCCTCGTAGCCGAATTCGTCGATCGCCTTGGTCGCGGCGCCATAGGGCAGGCGCGCCAGGGTCCGCGGCATGACCAGGCTGACGAAGCGGGCATCCTCGCTGTCGCGGAAGCTGCGCCACTTGGTGTAGTCCGAGGTCTCGAAGATCTTCGCGAGATCGCGCGGCTTGGCCAGCTCGGTCCAGGAGTCGAAGCCGAACAGGCCGGGGCCGGCGGCGGAGATGAACGGCGCGAAGGCGCCCGCCGCCACGTTGGAGATCAGCCGCAGCGTCTCCACGTCGTCCGGATGCTGCGTCCACTCGTAGTCGCCGATCAGCGCGCCGTAGGGCTCACCGCCCGGGGTGCCGAACTCGTTCTCGTAGATCTTCTTGAACAACTGGCTCTGGTCGAACTCGACCGCGCGCTGCAGGTCACGTGTCAGGTCGCGCTTGGAGGCGTTCAGCACGCGGATCTTCAGGCTGGTCCCGGTCTCGCTGTTCATGACGAGATAGTTCAGCCCGCGCCAGGTTCCTTCCAGCTTGGTGAACTTCGGATCGTGCATGATCTCGTTGAGCTGGGTGGACAGCTTGTGGTCGATCGCGGCGATCGCGCGCTCGAACGTGCGCTGGAGGTTCTTGTCGAACGTGACCGTGCCGGCCATCGCCTGCTCGACCAGGTTCTTCATCAGCTCCGTCGTCTGGTCGGGCGCGGTTTGCTTGGTCGCGCCGTTTTCGTTCTTGAGCACCTGCTCCAGCAGGCCCTCGAGTTCCTCGGACCGGTCGACCTTGCTCATCAGGTCGCGCAGCTTGGCCCGCGTCTCCATCAGGGCGCGTAGCGCCGGCACCTGCTGGGCGACCCGCGCCGGCTCGAAGTCGTCGAGCGAGTTGAACTTCAGGTCAACGCCCATTTGGCCGCCCGCTTCCGACAGCTTGTTGTCGACCTTCAGCTTCAGGCCAGGGTTCATGCTGGCCATCACGTCGTTGAAGTTGTCGCGGTCGATCTGAATGAACTTGCGATCGCCCATGGGCCGCAGCGGCGAGGTGGGATCGCCGGAGAAGTCGCCCATGACCCCGACAACGAACGGCAACTCACGCACAATCTGCGCGCCTTCCGTTTCGACTTCGTAGGTGATGTGGACTCGCGGCTTGCGCACGCGGTTGAGCTTGTCATGTATGCTTGCACTCATGTGCTCGCTTCCCCATCGCTGTGGTCGGCCGGTGCCGACATTGCCTGCCTGAGCCGTTGGCGGTTTCGCCGCACGCAGCCGAATATTAGTCGGCCGGGACGAATAGGGTCAACAACCTGGCACAGGATATGACATGGTTCACACCCCGGCGCCACGATTTTCCGTTACAGCGGGCAGCGAAACGGCAATCCGGACCGCGCCGCGCTACTCCTCCGGCGGCGGCGGCGGGCGGATGCCCAAAGTGGTGAGGATCGCATTCCTGCTGTCCCGATCAGCGACGATCTCTTCCAGCAGCTCCGGCCAGGTCATCCGGCTGCGGCGCACTGCCTCCTCCAAGGTGTATGCGAGGGGAGAGACCGGCTCGGTCTTGCGGAAGAATGTGGCGAGGTTCTCCAGGGCGCGCAGCGCGTCCTCGCGCGAGACGACCTGCCCGGCCGGGACCGCAATCCCGCCGACCAACCCGCCGCCCATCGCCACGCCCGGCGTCCCATCCGGGGAGACGCCGCCTTCGGCTTCGCCCGCCGCGGCCGCCTCAACCTCCGGCGGCGCGTAGCGGTTGGCGATCTCGACGACATGCGTGATCATGTCGCGCACGGTGCTGGTGGACGGCGGATCCTCGCTGGCCTTCTCGTCGAGGATCGCCGCCATGGCCTGCCAGGCGGCCAGTGCCTCGCGCGCGTCCTCGCGCAGCTTGGCGAAGACGCGGGGCTGGCCGCGCGCTTCTTTTTCCAGTTCGTCGAACGGGACGGCGCCCGCCGCGATGCGCGCCTGGCGGCGTTCGGCATCCAGCGTGCCGAGCTGGGCCGAGCCGTCGTATTGATACATGGCGATCGTGGTGCCGTCGCCGCGCGTGAACAGCGGCAGCTTGTGCAGCGGCTGGATCAGCGAGCCGTTGCCCTCGCGGCCGTTCAGCCCGGTGATCGGCGCGACGCGCGTCTCGACGCCGTAGTCGTCGGGCAGCGGAAACACGGCGTCCCAGTATTGCTCGGCCAACCCGGCGATCAACCTGGCACAGCCGGTCAGGCCGGCGAGCCCGTGGCTGCGCACGTAGGCCTCGGTCATCCAGGCGGCGACCTCCAGGTCCTTGGTGGTTTCCGTCAGCGTCTTCATTCCGAGGTCGCGCACGGTGCGCCACAGCGGCGTCGGATCGCGCGCATCGTCGCTGCCGGCGTCCTGGAGCTTTTCCGCGTCGCGCGCCTCCGAGCGGGCGTCACGCAGCTTGTTGTACGGGGACTGCGCCGAAAAGTCCTCCCGGATGTCCGTGCCCTGCGGCGCGTCGCCCGGGATTGGCGCCAAAAGCGCCTCAAGATCGAAACCATCGGGCAAAGCCACTTGCGCACCTTCTCGAAAGCTGGACAACGGTTCCGCGTAACACATACAGTTGATCCGCGGAAAGGGGGATGGTCCCCCGGCTCCGCCACATCGACAACCGGGCAGGAAATACGATGGCCGCTATCGACCTGAAACAGCTCGTTGGGCACCTCAACGACACCTGCCGGCGCGCCCTGGAAGCGGCCGCGGGGCTGACGCTGTCGCGTACCCATTATAATGTCGAGATCGAACACTGGCTGGTCACCCTGGCGGACCGGCCGGACGGCGACATCAGCTTCATCCTGAAGCATTACGAGATTGAGTCGGGGCGCTTCGCCATCGACCTCAATCGGTCGCTGGAGAAAATGAAGACCGGCAACGGCCGGGCGCCGTCGCTGGCGCCGGAGATCGTCGAGCTGGTCAAGCAGGCCTGGCTGTTCGCCTCGCTGGAGAAGAACGCCTACAAGGTGCGCTCCGGCCACCTGCTGTGGGCGCTGCTGGCGGACGAAACGCTGGCGCGGCATGCGCGCGACGCGTCCAGCCAGTTGCTGAAGATCGCCCCGGACCTGCTGAAGCGCGATTTCGAGGCGATCACCGCCAACAGTGCCGAGGCGCAGGAGGCGGGTGCCGCGGCCGCGGCGGAAGGCGGCGCGCCGGGCGAGGGCGGCGCCCCGATGCCGCGCGGCGGCGGTGGCGCGCTGGAGCAATTCACCACCGACCTGACCGCCCAGGCCCGGGCCGGCAAGATCGATCCGATTCTCGGCCGTGACTCCGAAATTCGCCAGATGATCGATATCCTGACGCGGCGGCGGCAGAACAATCCGATCCTTACCGGCGAGGCGGGCGTCGGCAAGACCGCCGTCGTGGAAGGGTTCGCCATGCGGCTCGCCTCCGGCGACGTGCCGCCCGGCTTGCAGGGTGTCACCCTGCGCACGCTGGACCTCGGCCTGTTGCAGGCCGGCGCCGGGGTGAAGGGCGAGTTCGAAAATCGTTTGCGCGGCGTGATCGACGAGGTGAAGGCGTCGCCCAAGCCGATCATCGTGTTCATCGACGAGGCGCACCAGTTGATCGGCGCGGGTGGCTCGCAGGGCCAGGGCGACGCCGCCAACCTGCTGAAGCCGGCGCTGGCGCGCGGCGAGCTGCGCACCATCGCCGCGACCACCTGGGCAGAATATAAGAAGTACTTCGAGAAGGACGCGGCGCTGACCCGCCGTTTCCAGGTGGTGAAGGTCGAGGAACCGACCGAGCCGGTGGCCACCGCGATGATCCGCGGCCTGGTCGGAACGCTGGAGAAGCACCACCACGTCCGCATCATGGACCAGGCGGTCAGTGAGGCGGTGCGGCTGTCGGCGCGCTACATCCCGTCGCGCCAGTTGCCGGACAAGGCGGTGAGCCTGATCGACACCGCCTGCGCCCGCGTGGCGATGAGCCAGGCGGCGGTGCCGGCGCCGATCGAGGACCGGACGCGCCGCATCGCCCTGATCGACACCGAACTCGGCATCGTCGATCGCGAGATCGCCGGCGGCGAGAACCACGCCACACGGCGGGAGAACCTGCTCACCGAGCGCGCCGAAAAGGCCGCCGAGCTGGAGGCGCTGGAGGCGCGCTTCGAGCAGGAGAAGGCGTTGGTCGCGGAGATGCAGGAGATCAGGGGACAGATCGAGAGCGGCGAGTGCACGCTCGACAAGGACGCGCTGCGCACCACGTTGCAGGAGACCACCGGCAAGCTGCACGCGCTCCAGGGTGAGGAGCCGCTGATCCACCCGGTGGTGGACGGCCAGGCGGTGGGCGAGGTGGTGGCGGGCTGGACCGGGATCCCCACCGGCCGCATGCAGTCCAACGAAATCCGTACCGTGCTGAACCTGAAGAACATGATGGAGGAGCGGATCGTCGGCCAGTCGCATGCGCTGGAGGCGGTGGCGGAGGCGATCCGCACCAGCCGGGCCGGGTTGACCGATCCGCGCAAGCCGATCGGCGTGTTCCTGATGGTCGGCACGTCGGGCACCGGCAAGACGGAAACCGCGCTCACGCTGGCCGACCTGTTGTATGGCGGTGAGCAGAACGTGACGACCATCAACATGTCGGAGTTCAAGGAAGAACATAAGGTCAGCTTGCTGATGGGCAGCCCGCCGGGCTATGTCGGTTACGGCGAGGGCGGCGTGCTGACAGAAGCGGTACGGCGCCGGCCCTATTCGGTCATCCTGCTCGACGAGATGGAGAAGGCGCATCCGGGCGTGCAGGACATCTTCTTCCAGGTGTTCGACAAGGGGAACATGAAGGACGGCGAAGGCCGCGACATCGACTTCAAGAACACTGTCATCATCATGACATCGAATGCGGGCACCGATCTGATCACGCAGTTGTTTGCCGATCCGGAGACGGCACCGGACTCGGCCGGGCTGGCCGAAGCGCTGATGCCGGAGCTGATGAAGGTGTTCAAGCCGGCCTTCCTGGGCCGCGTGACGCTGGTGCCGTATTTCCCGCTGTCGCCGGACGTGATCAAGAAGATCGTCGGGTTGCAGCTCAACCGGATCCGGCGGCGCGTGCAAGAGGCATATGGGGCGAAATTTGCCTGGGATGATTCGGTGGTGCAGACCATCGCAGACCGGTGTACAGAGACGTCATCGGGAGCACGCAATGTCGAGAAGATCCTCTCGCGGACGTTGCTTCCGGAGTTGTCTGGAGAGGTATTGTCCCGCCTTGCCGAGGGCGGAACAATCGATGCCATTACCGTGGGCGTGGACACGGCTGGGTCGTTTCAATACCATGTCGGCTGAGTTTGTGTTTGGTATGACAGCAAAGGGAGCGTCAGCGTGGCCATCTATATGAAATTCGGTGACATCAAGGGATCCGTCACGACCGACGGATTCAAGGACTGGATCGAGCTGGGTTCGTTCCAGTGGGGCGTCGGCCGGTCGGTCAACTCGACCTCCAGAAGCTCGGACACCCGTGAAGGGTCGGAGCCGTCCGTGAGCGAAGTCGTGGTGTCGAAGCGGATGGACAAGGCGTCGCCGAAGCTCTGGCAGGATGCGGTCGGCGGTGACTTCAGCAAGGATGTCACCATCTCGATGACAACCACCACCAAGGACAAGGTGGAGACCTATCTCGAGTACACCTTGAAAGAGGTGGGCTTGAGCGGCTACAGCGCGTCCGGCGGGTCCGACGATGCCCCGGGCGAGAGCCTGTCGCTGAACTTCTCCGCGGTGACCTGGAAGTACATCGGCCGCGACTCGAAGATCGCCGGCACACCGGAAGTGGTGGGCTGGGACCTGACACAGCAGAAGAAGATCTGAACCCCTCAAGGGTTCGGTTCGGACAACAAGCCGGAGGGGTTCGCCCCTCCGGCTTTTTTCGTATGGCATGATTGGGCGGTGCGATGGCTGGCCATGAGAGGGGGGAGACGGTTGGTGCGCGCCCGATGGGTTGCTCATCGGAAGGCTGACGAGACAGCCGACACCGGCGACGGCATGGTGCAGGTCTTTTCCGCCAACGATATCGGGGCGAGCAACGTGGTCCACCAAAGCAACAGTGCGTCCATGTCGTTGCAAGACGTTGCGGCCTGTCTGCCGGGAGCCGGCGCACTCAGTTGGCAATTGCCATGGGACTACAAGAACAACAGCAAGACGCACGGCGGCAAGGCCGAACCGTTCGCCAGCGAACCCGATCACCTGGACGGCCTCAACTTTCAGAGCAGTTCCAGCCTGACCGGATTCGTCGCCCAGCCTTCAGTGTCCTACCAGACGGCGTAAAGGCTGGCTCACCGGTCGGCGTCCGGCGTCATGGCGGGCCCCCGGG
>JBEKNT010000381.1:0-6778 GCA_049522565.1 Acetobacteraceae bacterium | reverse complement strand
CGCGCGATGCCGCGCCGCCGCCACGTCGGCGCCACGGCAATGCGGCTCACATACAGCCCGCCGTCCCGCGCCTCCCACAGCGCGGAGCCCGCCAGCGCGCCGTCGATCTCCGCCACAGCACCGCCGCCGCGCTCCAGATGCGCCGCCACGTCCGCCGCCGTGACCCGCAACGCCGACATCGGCGGGTCGGGCGCCACCGGTTGCGCGGCAAAAGCGACCCGGATCAGGGCCGCGACCGCGTCGGCATCGGACAAGGTCATCGCGCGAAGCATGCCCCGGACAGTAGCCCCGCGCCCCGAGCGTGCCTATCTTGCGCGGGATGTCACAAACGCCTGCCTTCCTCGATCCCGCCCGTCCGCCGGTGCCCGATATCGTGGTGCCGCGCGGCGTCACGCCGTTCTACCTGCCGCACCGTCCCGTGCGCGGCCGGTTGGTGCGGCTCGGCCCGCTGGCCGACGCCCTACTGACCCGGCACGACAACCACCCCGTCGTCACCAGGCTCGCCGGCGAGGCCCTGGCGCTCACCGCGGCACTGTCCGGCGCGTTGAAGTTCCGCGGCTCGTTCAGCCTGCAAGCCAAGGGCGACGGCCCGGTGCCGATGCTGCTGGCCGACTGCACCGACACCGGCGCGCTGCGCGGCTATGCCCGTGCCAAGTCCGACGCGCTGGCCGGCTTGCTGGAAGCCTCCCCGTCCCCCGCGGCCAATGAATTGCTCGGCGACGGCTACCTGGCCTTCACGGTGGACCAGGGACCCGAACAGAATCGCCATCAAGGGATTGTCACCATCGAGGGCACCAACCTCGCCGAAATGGCACTGCACTATTTCAGCACCAGCGAGCAAATACGCTGCATGGTGCATCTCGCTTGCGAACCGACCGATGCCGGCTGGCGCGCCGGGGCGCTGATCCTGGAGAAGGTCGCCGGCGCCGGCGGCATCGATCCGATGCTGGACGCCGAGGCGCAGGAGGAAAGCTGGCGCACCGCCAGCATCCTCGCCGAAACGCTGACCGACGGCGAGCTGCTGGATGACGCGCTCGCGCCCGAGACGCTGCTGTACCGTCTGTTCCACACCGAGGGCGTCGCCGTCGATCGCGCCCGTTCCCTGTCCTACGGCTGCCGGTGCTCGCGCGCGCGGCTGTCCGGCATCCTGGAAACCTTCTCCATCGACGACCTGGACCACATGGCGGTGGACGGCGACATCGTCATGACCTGCGAGTTCTGCAATTTCGATTTTCGTTTCACCCGTGATGAGGTGCATGGCGCGGCCACCGCGCCGAAGCGCCCCTGAACCCCAAGCCGCTCCGGAGCCAGTTCGCATGCATGCCAGCCTCCTGACCCGACGCGCGTCGCTGCTGCTGCCGTTCCTGCTGGCTGCCTGCGGCCACGAGGAGCGGCAGAATTTTCCGCTGCTGCGCTACAACTATTTGCCGCCGATCCGGCTGAACGTCGCCCAGTTCACTGTCGAGCAGCGGTTCTATCCATCGGGATTGGCGCCTGACATCACCGCGCTTGCCCCGGTGCATCCGGTGGAGGCGCTGCGCGCCATGGCGGAAGACCGGCTGCAAGCGCTGGGAACCAGCGGGCAGGCGGTGTTCGGTATTACCAATGCCTCGTTGACCCGCCAGGGCGACATGATTGCCTGCGCGCTGGCGGTGGTGCTGGAGATCTATCCCACGCCGGGCCTCCGGTCCGGTTTTGCCCAGGCCAACGCATCGCGCCAGCATACCGGGCCCGTCGATGACCTGCGTGGCGCGCTCTACGACATCACGAAGGCGACGATGGACGCGATGAACGTGGAGTTCGAATACCAGGTCCGCCGCAACCTGGAGCCTTGGCTCGTGCCTGCCGCCGGGATGCTGCCGCCGGTGCAGCAGCAGCCGTTGGATACGAGCCCGACCGAGCAACCTCCGGGCGAACCGCCGCCGGGAGTGCCGCCGATGCAGGCGCCGTCCGACGGGGCTCCGATGCAGCCGACGCCGCTGGGAATGCCGTCACAGCAGTACCAGCAACCGCCCTGACGATTGGTTCTTCGGCAATGTCCCTATCGTCACGCCGACGCCGGCCGGCATCCACGACTTCCCCGGTCCTTGCAGCAAGGGGTGGGCGCCGAGCCTTCGCCCGCCATGCCGTGGGGGCGTCGGTGGCTCGGTCTCAAGGACGCTCATACTGAAGGCCAGTCGACGGATGCCTCCGCCGCAGCGGCCCGGCTAGTCACCGGCGCCGGTCGGCTCCCGAACGTGCTGCTTGTGGGTCTCGGGTCGGTTTGAATAATCAGCAATCGACCCGCCGGCCGTGCAGATTACCCCTTCATCGACCCTGGTCACACCGCCGTGTTCCGGCCATGCTGCGCCCCGCAGCCGGTTCGGCACGATAACCGGATGGCGCCAACAGAGGGGAGGACTGCATGCGGCGACGGACGCTTCTGGGCTCGGTATTGGCGGCGGCCTCGATGCCGGCCGCGATCGTCTCGGCGGGACGCGCGAGGGCCGAGGCAGAGCCGCAATTGACCGTGGTCTCCTGGGGCGGCTCCTATCAGGACGGCCAGAGCAAGAGCCTGTTCCAGCCCGCCGCGAAGGCACTCGGGATCAGCATCAAGGAAGAGACCTATACCGGTCTGGCCGAGTTGCGGATGCGCGAAAAATCCGGCGCCGTCACCTGGGACGTCGTATGCACCGGATCAGGCACCGGGGCGCGCGCCGGCGCGGAAGGCTTGCTGGAGCAACTCGACTACAAGGTGATCGACGTCGCCGACTTCATACCCGGCGCCTGGGCACCGTATTACGTCGGCGGCGATGCGTTCTCGACCGTCGTGGCCTGGAACACCAAGACCTATGGCGATGCCGGACCGCAGAACTGGGTGGATTTCTGGGACGTGAAGAAGTTCCCCGGCACGCGGTCCTACCGCAACACCGTCACGCTGGAGCCCGCATTGATCGCCGACGGCGTGCCGCTCGACAAGATCTACCAAGTGCTGTCCGCGCCGGGCGGGATCGAGCGCGCGATCAAGAAGCTGGAGGAACTCAAGCCGCACATCGCGGTGTGGTGGTCGTCCGGCGCGCAATCGGCGCAGTTGATGATGGACGGCGCGGTGGACATGGTCATGGGCTGGAACGGCCGTTTCGACGTCGCCAAACAGGCCGGTGCCAAGGTCGCCTACACCTTCAACCAGGCGATGCTGGATTACGACTGCTACGTGATCCCCAAGGGCGCTCCGCACAAGGACCTGGCGATGAAGTTCATCGCCGAGATCAGCAAGCCGCAATACCAGGCCGCGTTGACCAAGTACATCACCTACGGCCCGACCAACAAGAAGGCCTACGATATCGGCAGCATCCCGGCGGACTATGCCGCCACGCTGCCCTCCTCGCCGAGCAACGTGGCCAGGCAGTTCGTCATCGACGATGGCTGGTATATGAAGTTCGACCAAAAGGCATCGCAGGCCTACCAGAACATGATGACGCAGTGATCGGCGCCGTGCCACCCGGGGCCTGAGTCATGGCGCCGGACCGATCGCTGCCGATCACCGTGCGTCAGGTGACCAAGGCGTACGGAGCGCTCCGCGCGCTCGACCAGGTCGATCTTGCAGTACGCAGCGGCGAGTTCCTCACCCTGCTCGGGCCGTCGGGCTCCGGCAAGACGACGCTGCTGATGGTGCTCGCCGGCTTCGTCCGGCCCGACCACGGCAGTATTCGTTTCGGCGATGTCGAGGTGGTGCGCGCGCCGCCGCACAGGCGCGATGTCGGCATGGTGTTCCAGAACTACGCGCTGTTCCCGCACATGAGCGTGGCGGGAAACATCGCATTCCCGCTGCGGATGCGCCACGTCGCGAAAGCCGCCATGGAAGCCAAGGTCGCACAGGCGCTGGAGACGGTGCAGCTTGCGGGGTTCGGCACGCGCCGCGTCAGCGAGCTGTCGGGCGGGCAGCGGCAGCGCGTCGCGCTGGCGCGGGCCATCGTGTTCGAGCCGCGCATCCTGCTGATGGATGAGCCGCTCTCGGCGCTCGACAAGCAGTTGCGCGATCGCATGCAGATCGAACTGCGCAACCTGCACGACCGGCTCGGCATGACGACGGTTTGCGTGACGCACGATCAGCGCGAGGCGCTGACCATGTCCGATCGGGTTGCGGTGATCGACCGCGGACGGATCCGCCAGCTCGACGCCCCGCGGACGATCTACGAGCGCCCCGCCAACCGGTTCGTTGCCGAGTTCGTCGGCGAGTCGGCCTTCCTGCCGGTCGAGCAATCGGGGGGGGAAATTCGTTTCGCCGGGCAGGTGCTGAAACTGGCGGATCACCCGGGATCGGGCGGGCCCTGGCTGCTGATGGTGCGGCCGGAGCGGCTGCGCATCGTCACCGACACGGCCACCGACGCGACCAACCTGCTGCGCGGCCACGTCCTGGCGCTGGTCTATCAGGGCGAAAGCCTGCTGCTACACGTCGAACTGGCGGATGGCACGCGCGTCCCGGTGCGCGGCAGCTCGGCGCGCGGGGCGATGGCGTCGGTTCCGCAACAGGGCGAGGCTGTGACCCTCAGCCTCGCGCCGGAGGACACGTTCCTGCTGCCAAACGAGACCAGCGCGCCATGACCGGTGATGCGGACGCCGCCCCGAATGCCGCCGGGCTGCGCCGCGACGCAGCTCTCGAACGGGCGCTGCTGTTCGGCCTCAGCGTCCCGGCACTGGCCCTTGTCACCGCCACGATGGTGCTGCCGGTCGGCTGGCTGTTCTGGCTGTCGCTGTTCGACGACGATGGCCAGTTCGGGTTGGAGAACTACCGCCGGCTGATCCAGCAGCCGTCCTATGGGCGCATCCTGCTTGCCACCTTCGAGATCAGCGCGTTGACCACGTTGATCTGCGCGGTGTTCGGCTATCTGCTCGCCTATCTGCTGGCGCAACTGTCGCGCCGCCGCGCCGCGATCCTGATGATCGGCGTGCTGATGCCGTTCTGGACCTCGATCCTGGTTCGCACCTACGCCTGGCTGGTGCTGCTGCAACGCGACGGTCTGATCAACGCGTGGGGCATGCAGCTCGGGCTGTGGCGGCAGCCTTTGGCCCTGGCGTACAACCTGACCGGCACGGTGATCGGCCTGGTGCATATCATGCTGCCGTTCCTGGTTTTGCCGCTGTACGGCTCGATGCGCGCGATCGACCGCGATTGCCTCAGGGCGGCGGCGAGCCTTGGCGCCAATCCGGTCGCGACGTTCTGGCGCGTCTATTTCCCGTTGTCCCAGCCGGGACTGTTCGCCGGCGCGGTGATCGTCTTCATCCTGTGCCTGGGCGCCTATGTGACACCCGCCGTGCTGGGCGGCGGCAAGGTGATCATGACCGCCAACGCCGTCGCCAGCGATATCGAGCTGTTCTTCAACTGGGGTGCGGCCAGCGCGCTGGGCGTCGTGCTGTTGCTGCTGACGGCCATCCTGCTGTACGCCGCCTCGCGCATGGTCCGGCTCGACCGGATCTTCGGCGGCCATGGATCATGAGCTGGCTCGATCGTCCCGCCGGCGACACGCAGATCACCCACCGCGCGCGGCTGTGGCTCTATGCGATCGCCGTCGCGGTGCTGGTGTTCCTGCTTCTGCCGACGCTCATCGTGATCCCGATGTCGTTTTCCGCCTCGCAGTTCTTGGAGTTCCCGCCGCACCACTGGTCGCTGCGCTGGTACGCCAGCTACGTCGCGTCCCCAGGCTGGATGCAGGCGACCGCCACCTCGCTCAAGGTCGCGGCGCTGACCGCGGTGGTCGCGACCATGCTCGGCACGGCCGCTTCCTACGGGCTGTTCGTTTCGGGGCTACGCTGGGCGAGACTGGTGCTCATGCTGCTGCTGACCCCGATCATGGTGCCGGTGATCCTGGTCGCGATCGGGGTGTTCTACGTCTACGTCAAGCTGAAATTGCTCAACACGCTGGCCGGACTGGCGCTGGCCGACAGCATGCTGGCGATCCCGCTGGTGGTGCTGGTCGTCACTTCGGCGCTGCGCAGCTACGACATGAACCAGGAGCTGGTTGCCCGCAGCCTGGGCGCCTCGCGGCTCAGGGCCTTCCTGCTGGTCACCCTGCCGCAGATCCGCTTCGCGGTGCTGACTGCCGCCGTCCTGTCCTTCCTCACCGGCTTCGACGAGGTGGTGATCGCGCTGTTCGTCTCGGGCGGCGGCAACGCCACGCTGACGCGCGACATGTTCAATGCGCTGCGCGATCAGATCGACCCCACCATCGCCGCGATTTCGACGGTGATGATCGCCGTATCGTCGATCCTGCTGGCCGCAGTGCAACTGTTCGGCAGATCGCGCCGGGACTGACGCCGGCGTCAGCGCCCCAGGCGATCGCACCAACGGTAATACGCGACCGACGGTGCCAGGAACCACGGATTGCCCCAATAGAACGGGCGGGAGGCGAAGGGCAGGCCGTCAAACGCGGTCGCGCCGGCTTTATCCCCCAGCACTTGCTGGCCGATGCGCGTGCCGAGATAGCCGGCCATGCCGACGCCCGATCCGCAATAACCCATGGCGTAGTACAGCCCGTCCTGCACGCCGACATGCATCATCTCGTCGAAGGTATAAGCGACGAAGCCGGCCCAGGAATGGCTGATGCGGGTATTCGCCAGCTCGGGAAACAGGCGGGTCATTTCGGCATGCAGCCGTGGGCCGCTGACTTTCGGATCGGTCTCGTTATATGACACCCGGCCGCCGAACAGGATGCGCTGGCCGTCGGGCGAGGCGCGATAGTAGTAGACCACCTTGCGCGTGTCGCTGACGATGCGGTCCCGCGGCATCAGCCGGGCCATC
>JBEKNT010000380.1:0-6789 GCA_049522565.1 Acetobacteraceae bacterium | reverse complement strand
TGTGCGTTACGCCCCTCACCCTCGTCGCTGCGCGCCTCAATCTCTCCCGCGAAGCGGGCGAGGTTTACGCAGTCCTCAAGCCGCCTGCTTGGCCAACATGCCGCGGGCGATCAGCTCCTCGGCGATCTGCACCGCGTTCAGCGCCGCGCCCTTGCGCAGGTTGTCCGACACGCACCAGAACGACAGCCCGTTCGCCACCGTCGGGTCCTTGCGGATGCGGCTGACATACACCGCGTCCTCGCCGGCGCATTCGATGGGCGTGACGTAGCCGCCGTCCTCGCGCACATCCACCACCTCCACGCCCGGTGCCTCGCGCAGCGCCGCGCGCGCCTCGCCCGCGGTGACCGGGTGCTCGAACTCGACGTTCACCGCCTCGCCGTGGCCGATGAACACCGGCACCCGCACGCACGTGGCGTGCACCTTGATCGCCGGATCCAGGATCTTCTGCGTCTCCACCATCATCTTCCATTCTTCCTTGGTGGAGCCGTCATCCATGAACCGGTCGATATGCGGAATGACGTTGAACGCGATCTCCTTGGTGAATTGCTCCGGCTGGTTCGGATCGTGCACGAAGATCGCCTTGGTGTGGTTGTACAGCTCGTCCATCGCCTCCTTGCCCGCGCCGGAGACCGACTGGTAGGTGGCGACCACCACGCGCTTGATTTTCCACTGATCGTGCAGCGGCTTCAGCGCCACCACCATCTGGATGGTGGAGCAATTCGGGTTCGCAATGATACGCCGCTTGGCGAACTGCCGCAGATGGTGCGGGTTCACCTCCGGCACCACCAACGGCACGTCGGGGTCCATGCGGAACTGGCTGGTGTTGTCGATCACCACGCAGCCGGCGGCGGCGGCGCGCGGCGCGTGCACGGCCGACACCGCCGCGCCGGGCGAGAACAGCCCGATATCCCAGCCCGCGAAGTCGAACGTATCGAGGTTCTTCACCGTGAGCACCGTCTTCTCGCCGAACGAGATTTCCGCGCCCGTGGACCTGCCGGAAGCCAGCGCCACCACCTCGTCGGCGGGGAAATTGCGCTCGGCGAGCGTCTTCAGCATCTCGCGCCCGACCGCTCCTGTGGCGCCGACGACCGCGACCCGGTAGCCCATTTCGATCACTCCTGTTGGACGAAGTCTGTCATTTAGTGGCACGGGTCGGCACGGGGCAAGCGCTTCCGGTGGATAACTGGCATACCGCGCCGGCGCGGCCGCTGTCGCCGGCGCAGCCCGCGAGCCCGCGCCAAGCCAGATCCGCAGGCCAGCCCCCGCCGCCTGACCGGTTGCGTTACCGCGACAACATGCGATGTTCGCCCGGCGGACCGTCACCCCTGCGCGGCTGAGGGCCTGAGGTTCGTACCGCCGGAGCGCGCCCGATGGCGATCGGAACACCCAGGTGACCGTCAAAGCCCCTCCCGCCGCGGCGTTCTCCGTCGGCGTGACGCCGCAGCAATTGCTCGATGCGATGGAAGGCGTCGCCTACCTCACCGACCCGGAGGCGACGATCCTGGCCGTGGGGCAGCCAGGCTGGTCGCTGTTTGCCGCCGATAACGGGGCGCCGTGGCTGACAGCGGAGGCGGTGATCGGCACCTCGCTGTTCGCCGCGCTGCACGACGACACGCTCCGCGACACCTATCGCCGCCTGCACGCCGCCGTGGTGACCGGACGGCGGAGCGAGACGGTGTTCGAATACCGCTGCGACTCGCCCATCGCGGAGCGCCACATGCGGATGTCGATCACCGCGGTCACCGGCGACGGCGGCGTCGCGGCGGTGCTCTACCAGTCGCAGATGCTGGCGGAGGTCCGACGGCTCCCCCTGCCGCTGTTTTCCACCGATCTGCGAGCGTCGCTCCAGCGCCCCCCCGCACCGGACCGGCGGGTGACCCTTTGCGCATTCTGTCAGCGCGTGGCCTGGCCGCCGGGATCGGACGATACGGCGCGACGCTGGATCAGCGCGGCGGACTACTACCGGCGCGGCGGTCCGCCCGAGGTTGCGGTCAGCGACGGGGTCTGTCCCGCCTGCACCAGGCGGGTGGTGACGCCGAACGTTTAGCAGGCGAACCCCCCGCCTGCCGATCGCCCACCTGGCAGGTAATGTCCCACCATGGAGCCGCAGTTCGACCCGGGGCTGTTCAAGCCCGCCCTGATCATCCTCGCCGCCGCCGCCGTGGTCATCCCGCTGTTCCACCGGCTGCGGCTCAGCCCGGTGCTGGGCTTCATGCTGGTCGGGGTGGCGGTCGGCCCGTTCGGCCTGGCCATCCTGGCCGACCGCCTGCCCCTGCTGCGCGCCGTCACGCTCAGCCGGCCGGAAGCCATCGCGCCGATCGCCGAGCTGGGCATCAGCATGCTGATGTTCATGATCGGCCTGGAGCTGTCGCTCGCGCGCCTGCGGGTGATGCGCCACCTGGTGTTCGGGCTGGGCCTGCTCCAGTTCGCCCTGTGTGCCCTGGCGATCGCCGCCATCGCCCACGCCCTCGGGGCGACGATCGAGGTCGCCGCGGTCGCCGGCGCCGGCTTGTCGATGTCGTCCACCGCGGTGGTGCTGCAGGTCTTGTCGGGGGAAAAACGGCTGAACGGCCCGCTCGGCCGCGCCGCGCTGGCCGTGCTGCTGTTCCAGGACATCGCCGCGGTGCCGGTGCTGTTCGTCATCAGCCTGCTGAGCGCCGACACCGCCGGCGGCGCCTTCGCGTGGACCATCGGCCAGGCAGTTGCGGTGGTGCTCGGCCTGATCGCCGCCGGCCGGCTGGTCCTGCGCCCGCTGTTCCGCGGCGTCGCCCGCACCGGCAGCCCCGAGCTGTTCGTCGCCGCCTGCCTGCTGGTGATCCTCGCCACCGGCCTGGCCACCGCCGCGGTGCATCTGCCGATGGAGCTGGGCTCGCTGATCGCCGGCCTGCTGCTCGCGGAAACAGAATTCCGCCGCCAGATCGAGGTGACCATCGAGCCGTTCAAGGGACTGTTGGTCGGGGTGTTCCTGATCTCGGTCGGCATGAGCCTGGACCTGGGCCACATCGTCGCCGATGCGCCGCGCCTGCTGGCGGCAGGGGCGGTGCTGGTGGCCATCAAGCTGGCGCTGATCGCCGGCCTGGCGCGCGGCTTCGGCCTGCGCTGGGCCACCGGCATGCAGGCCGGCCTGCTGCTGGGGGCGGGGGGAGAATTCGGCTTCGTCATCTTCGGCCTGGCCCGCACGGAGCACCTGATCGCGCCCGACGCCGCCCGCTTCCCGCTGCTGCTGGTCGCCGTGACGATGGCCTGCATCCCCCTGTTCTCGAGCCTCGGCCGGGCGATCGCGCGCCGCGCGCCCGCCGCGCCGGCGGCCGACCTGGCGCGGCTGACGGCGCTTCCGCCGGACGCCACGCCGCGCGTCATCATCGCCGGCTTCGGCCGGGTGGGGGAGACGGTCGCCTCCCTGCTGGAGGTGCACGGCGTGCCGTATGTCGCGGTGGACAACGATCCCGACCGAGTCGCCGCGGTGCGCGACAAGGGGCGGCCGGTGTCCTGGGGCGACATCACGCGGGTGGAGCTGCTGCAACGGCTGCATATCGACACCGCGCGGGCGCTGGTGGTGACGATGAGCAATCACGCGGCGAGCGACAGCCTGGTCGCGCTGGCCCGCGCGCAGCGCGGCGACCTGCTGATCGTGGTGCGGGCGCGGGATGCGGGGCATGCGGCGCATCTGTATGCGATCGGCGCGACCGACGCCGTGCCGGAGACGATCGAGGCCAGCCTGCAACTGTCCGAGGCGGTGCTGGTCGATCTCGGCATCCCCATGGGTCCGGTGATCGCCACCATTCACGAGAAGCGCGCCGAGATGCAGGCGCTGATCCGAACGATGGCGCCGGGGGCGGCGGTCCGCTCGCTCGGGCGCCGCCGGCTGCGCGACATGCTGCCGCGGGCGCGGTGAGGCGGGCTGGCGCCGCTGCCCCGTCGGTTTTCAACCGCTGCCCATGACAGTGCGCCACCTTCACGCGAGCACCAGCGTGCATCCGATTTCCGCGCGGCAACACATTTTGCGTCCGGAAAGGAATTTTGGGTCCTGGATTATTCGTGTGGGTGATTGTCGGAGCTCAAAGCGGCGAAAGCATGGGTGGGTGCAGGCGTTTCGAGGCTTGCAGCCGGAGCGGGGCGCCGGAGCGGGCCGCCGGCGACGCGTCATCGCTTTGGCAATCATTGGTTGGCAGCATAGCAAAAGAGGGTCTTCAGGAGATCGAGTGGGCGATTCTCATCGCCAGAGCAGCAGAACGTGCGCGGCCGCAGCCTCCACAGGGCCATGGACCCCGCCGCGGCCCCGCCTGATCCGGTGCGGCTCCCTCAGCACCCACGCATGGAGGGCGGTCCGGTCCGTCAACCGTTCGGCAAGCTTGCCCTGTCACCATCGGGCAACACTGTCAGGAAATACCGATGCATCGGAACGAAATCGTGCCGGATCACCTATCGGAGCGCATCATCGGCTGCGCGTTCCGGGTGATGAACACGCTTGGCTCCGGCTTTCTCGAGAAGGTTTATGAGAACGCACTGGCGCACGAATTGCGCAAGAGCCTGCCCCCGCGAAGGCGGGGGCAGGTCTCAGCGTCTCGCAGCAGCATGCGATCGTGGTCAGGTACGATGACGTGATCGTCGGCGAATATTCCATCAATGAATCCGCGCAAGGTAATGGAACCACCGATGCACGCCGATGCACACCGATGGCCACGGCGAGGCGACGGTGACGAGATAGTTGGGCGTAAATCCCGGTGCGCCGGTGCCAACCGAAGGACATTGACAGGGCCGGGTCCCGGAAGGGCAGTATCCATGCGGGTTCCCGCTGCTCTGGCGATGAGAATCGCCCACTCGATCTCCTGAAGACCCAAAATTCTTTCTTGCGGACCGGGCACTCTCGCACAGCCATTGCGTGACGAGCGCCAAACACCCGGACCGATAACCCCGGAGTGTGACCACAACGGCCCACGCGCGTGCACCGATCCACCGCGCGGTGGCCGCGATCGACTTGTCGGCGCCGTTCGGCGTAGCGATTCCAGCGACGCGTATGCCGGCTGGAGCACGAGGAACAGCTCCGCCGCAAGAGCCTCTCGCGCATTCCCACGCATGCTTTCGCCGATTCGACCTCCGGAACCACCGATACGAAATCACGGAAGACCCGGAATATCGTTCAACCGCAAACCGTTCCGGACCGACTCCGCGGCCGGCACCGTGGTGTCTGGCACCTGCCCCGCCGGTCAGTCAGCGCTGTCGGAAATACTTACACCGTTCGGATACCGGTCCGGTCACCCATGGCATAACAGCTTGTATGAGCGACGCTTCCCCGGTCGGCGCGAAACTTGCATATCATGGCGATACGAGCAGTACCGTCGCATCGTCGGCGCCGCCGATAGGCCAGTGTCGTGTTGGACTCGCCTCGATCAGTGCCAGTCGACTATCTCGAATTCAAGGCCGGAGCGATTCTGCGGCCTCGCATCCGTGCCGGGTTGCAGCGCGTCAAGGGCTACGGCATCGATTGGCTGGAGCAGAAGGGCTGGTTGGAAAGCGTCTTCACGGTATGCGGCCATCCCACGCTGATCGCGATCCTCAAGCGGACGATCGCCGACGTGGCGACGACCAGGCCGCCCAGATCGCGCGGGCGCCACTTTGATACCATTGCCTGAGCGGCACGCTGCAACCGGACCGGCGCGACGGCACGACCGGCAACGCGACACGCGTGCCCGCCGCGGCCGATCCGGCTGACTTACGCGCGCTTCAGCATCTCCCGCAGGGCCACCCGCCGGTGCCCGTGCCGCCCCACCATCGTCTCCGCGGCGGCCAGCGCATCCAGCACCGCCTCCTGCGTCGCCTCCGCCACGGCCTGGAACAGCCGGTCGATCCGCCCCTCGGCCAGCACCCGCAGGTCCACCAGATCGTCGTCCGCGTCATGCGGCACGCGGTTGGCGGTGGTGAACGCCAGCGCGACGTCGCCGCTGCCGTTGCCCCAGAACGCGCCGCACCACGCCAGGCCGACGCCCACCCGCCGCGCCACGCGCGTCAACTGCCGGTGGTCGAGCGGAACGTCGGTGGCCAACACCACGATGCACGATCCCGCCTCCGGGGTGGCCTGTCCCTGCACCGGCTGCACACCGGACCCGGGGGGAAACCGCAAATCCCCTGCCCGCCCGAAATTCGCCAGCACCAGCGCGCCGAGGTGAAACGTCGCATGATCCAGCCGCAACCGGCGCGAGGCGCTGCCGATGCCGCCCTTCAGCCCGAAGCAACTCATGCCGGTACCGGCGCCCACCGCGCCCACGGCGAAGTCTTCCGCCGCGGCGGCGATGGCGGCATCGACATCCGCCTCGGTCACCGCCATCGCCTGGATGTCGTTGAGGAAGCCGTCGTTGCACTCCAGCACGACGGCATTCACCGTGGCGGTCTGCCGGCCGGTCTCCGGATCGGCGGCGATGGCGCGGCGGATCAACGCGTTGGCGCAGGTGCCGACGGCGAAGGTGTTGGTCAGCAGGATCGGCGTCTCCAGCACGCCCAGCTCGTTGAGCTGCATCAGACCGACGCTCTTGCCGAAGCCGTTCAGCACCACCGCGGCGGCGAGCGGCTTGTCCTGGAACAGGTCGCCGTCATGCGGCAGCACCGCGGTGACGCCGGTGCGCACCTCAGCTTCGGTCAGCGTCGCGTGGCCGACCAGCACGCCCGGCACGTCGGCGATGCTGTTCCGTTTGCCCGGCGGCAACACGCCACAGGCCAGACCCAGGTCACGCGCGCGCATCCGCACCTCCACCGGTTGTCATTGCGAGGAGCGAAGCGGCGACGCAATCTCCC
>JBEKNT010000379.1:0-6820 GCA_049522565.1 Acetobacteraceae bacterium | reverse complement strand
CGGTTCGTTACGACATCTTGTCGCTCGACATCGGTTCCACGCCGCGTACCTCCGACGTGCCGGGGGCCACCGGCAATGTCGTGCCGGTCAAGCCGATCAACAGCTTCATCGCGCACTGGCAGCGCCTGCGCGATCGCGTCCTCGCGCATGCGGGGGACCTGCGCATCGGTGTCGTCGGCGCCGGCGCCGGCGGCGTCGAAATCCTGCTTGCCGTGCAGTATCGCCTGCGCCGATTGCTGTCGGAACGCGGCCGTACCGACGACCACATCGGCTATTGCCTGGTCAGCGCCAGCGACGACATTCTCCCCAGCCACAATCCGCGCACGCGCCGCATCTTCGAACGCGTGCTGCGCGATCGGCGGGTGCAGGTGATCGCCGGGTCGCCGGTCATCGAGGTAGCGCCGGGACGCATCGTGACCGCCCAAGGCACGCACGTCGCGCTGGACGAAATCCTCTGGGTGACCGCCGCCGGCGCCGCACCCTGGCTCGCCAACTGCGGCCTGCGGCTCGATGCGCAAGGTTTCGTTGCGGTCAACGATACGTTGCAATCCGCGTCCCATCGGTCGGTGTTCGCCGCCGGCGACATCGCCTCAGTCTTGCAGCACCCGCGCCCCAAGTCGGGCGTCTTCGCGGTGCGCCAGGGCAGGCCGCTGGCCGAAAACCTGCGGCGCGCCCTGCGCGGGCGCGCCCTGGTTCCGTTTCGGCCGCAACGAAACTTCCTCAGCCTGATCACCACCGGCGACAAATGCGCCGTCGCCTCGCGCGGCAACTGGGCGCTGCACGGCCGCCTGATGTGGCGCTGGAAGGACTCGATCGATCGGCGCTTCATGCAACAATACAGCCTGCTGCCCGAGATGGCGGCGACAGAACAGCCGGCCCTCGCAGCGGGTCTCGCCGACGCCGCGGCGATCGAGGAGCTCTCCGGCATTGCCATGCGCTGCGGCGGCTGCGGCGCCAAGGTCGGCAGCACGGTGCTGGCGCAGGCGCTCGGCCAACTGCATCCGATCACGCGGCCGGACATCCTGATCGGGCTCGACGCCCCCGACGATGCCGCCGCCGCCACGGTGCCGCCCGGCAAAGTCATGCTGCACACCGTCGATTATTTCCGTGCCTTCATCGATGATCCGTATGTGTTCGGACAGGTCGCCGCCAACCACAGCCTCGGCGACATCTTCGCCATGGGCGGCGAGCCGCAATCGGCGCTGGCCATCGTCAGCATCCCGTTCGGCCTCGAATCGAAAATGCAGGACCTGTTGGTGCAGCTCATGGCCGGTGCACTGAAAGTGTTGAACGCGGCGGACACGGCGCTGGTCGGCGGCCATACCAGCGAGGGCGCCGAACTCGCCATGGGTTTTGCCGTCAACGGCCTGGCCGACCCGGCGCATCTGCTCCGCAAGGGCGGCATGCGGCCCGGCGACAGGCTGATCCTGACCAAGCCGCTCGGCACCGGCACGCTGTTCGCCGCCGATATGCGGGGCAAAGCCAAGGGGCGATGGATCGATGCCGCGCTGGCCGCGATGCTGCAATCCAACCGCGCCGCCGCGCGCTGCCTGCACGATCACGGCGCCACCGCCTGCACCGACGTGACCGGCTTCGGATTGCTCGGGCACCTGGTGGAAATGGCCAGGCCTTCGGTCGTCGATGTCGACCTGTCGCTCGGCGCCTTGCCGTTGCTGGATGGCGCGCTCGACACCGTGCGCCTGGGGATTTTCAGTTCGCTGCAGCCGCAGAATGTAAGGCTGCGCCGGTCGGTTCGCGACGTTGCAGCATTCGCGCAGGATCCCCGCCTGCCGCTGATTTTCGACCCACAGACCGCCGGCGGATTGCTGGCAAGCGTCCCCCGCGAACAGGCCGATGCGTGTCTCGCCGCGTTGCGCAACCAGGACTATGTGCAAGCCGCAATCATCGGCACCGTGCAACCTCCGAGCACCTTGCTCGAGCCAATCCTGCTGCGCCTTTGAGCAATCGGACGCCGGCAAGCCAGCAAGTCATCGGACACCGAGTCGCACCGAGTGCACCCAGAGTTTCGCAGAGACGATGCTTAATTCGGCTGTTGATTTGCCTGCGGGCAATCTCGCGCGCGGAGTGAATCGCGGTAGGGGCGCGCGATAACGCGCGTCCCTACCGCGATTGACATATCCCCGCGAAACTCTGGGTGCACGCGGTGCAACTCGGTGTCCGATGACTTGCCTGCCTACCTGCCTACCGGCTTGCTTTGCTCGCTTGGTTGCCTCGCTGTTTTGGCGCTTACTTGCCCGCCGCACGCCGTTCCCTACCGCAGCATCGCCCCGGTCGCTTTCACCACCGCGGAAATGACCTTCTGGCACGCCGCCTCGATCTCCGCATCGGTCAACGTGCGTTCGCGCGGCTGGAACACCACCTCGATCGCCAGCGACTTCTTGCCCTCGGGCAATTTCTCCCCCGCGTAGACATCGAACAGCGACACGCCGGCGATCAGCGTGCGCTCTGCCCCGCGTGCCGCGCGCAGCACCGCGTCGGCGGTGACGCCCAGATCCGCCAGGAACGCGAAATCGCGCCGCAGCGGCTGGAACGGCGGCAGCTCTGGCGCCGCGCGCCGGCGGCGTTTCGGCTCCGGCACGGCGTCCAAATTCAACACGAACGCCGCCACCGGCCCGGTCAGGTCGAGCGCCGCCAGCACGCGCGGATGCAGTTCGCCGAAACTCCCAAGCACCGTCTTCGGTCCCTGCCGCACCACGCCCGAACGCCCCGGGTGGTAGAACCCGGGCACCGCATCCGCCGACACCATCAGCGCATCCATCGGCACCCCGAGCGCGCCCAGCGCCGCCCAGAGATCCGCCTTCGCATCGAACGCATCCACCGGGCGCGCCGCCGCCGCCCAATGCCGCGGCGTGTTCCCGGCCCGCAACCCCGCCACCACCAGCCGCTGGCCGTCTCGGGCGTCCACCGAGAATTCCGGCCCCAGCTCGAACAGCGCCACGTCCGACCAGCCGCGCGCCGCATTGCGCTTCGCCGCCAACGCGAGCGTCGCGATCGGCGTCGGCCGCAACTGGTCCAGATCGGACGCGATCGGATTGCTCAGCCGCAGCGCATCCGGCGTCGCGCCGAACAAGGCCGCGTCGCCAGCGGCCATGAAGCTGAACGTGACGCACTCGGCCAGGCCCTGCGCCGCCAGCGTGCGACGCACAAGTTCGGCGCGCTGCTGATGCGACGTCAGCGTCGGCAGCGGCACCGGCGCGGCACGCGGCAGCGACACCGGTGGCACCGCATCCAGCCCGCGCAGCCGCAGCACCTCCTCCACCAGGTCGCATTCCGGTTCGATCGCGACACAGCCCGCCGCGGCCTGCGCCGCCACCGCCGGATCGAGGTCCGGTGCCTGGTCGAGCACCACCGGCGCGGCAACGTCGTTGCGCCAGGACGGCACCGCCACCGTTACCGTTTCCGCATCGCGCGCCCGCACGCCGAAGCCGAGGCGCCGCAGCGACTCCACCGCCTCATCCGCCGGAATGTCCGAGCCGCCGAACGATGCGATCCGCGCGAACCGCAGCGTGGCGTCGCGCTGCCAGGCCGGTTGCGCGCCGGCCTCGGTCATCGCGCCAGGCTCGCCGCCGCACAGCTCCAGGATCATCGCGGTGGCCGCCTCCACCGCATCCGGCATCAGCGCCGGATCGATGCCGCGCTCGAACCGCTGCCGCGCGTCGGAGACCACCTGGTGCCGCCGCCCGGTCAGCGCGACACGCACCGGATCGAACAGCGCGCATTCGACGAACACCGCCGTGGTGGTGGAGTCGCAGCCGGTTTGCTCACCGCCGATCACGCCGGCCATCGACTGCACGCCGGCCGCGTCGGCGATGACGCAGTCCTCCGCCGTTGCCGTGTAGTCCTTGCCGTTCAACGCCCGGAATGTCTCGCCACCGCCGCGCCGCAGCGTCAGCACGTCGCCGGTCAGCTTCGCCACATCGAACACGTGCAACGGCCGCCCGAGATCGACGGTGAAGAAATTCGTCACGTCCACCAGCGCGTTGATCGGCCGCAGCCCGATCGAGCTCAGCCGCTCCTGCAACCATTTCGGACTCGGACTGTTCTTCAAACCGCGGATGGTGCGGCCGAGAATCCACGGGCACGCCTCGGGAAACTCGATCCGCCAGCGCGGACCGCCGCCGAACCGAGGCTCGATCCGCGCCGGCCGCCACGGCTGCAACGTGCCGATACCGGCCGCGGCCAGATCGCGCGCAATGCCACGCACGGAAAAACAGTCGCCGCGATTGGGCGTGACGTTGACCTCGATCACCGGATCGTCCAACCCGGCCCAGCGCACATAGGGCACGACGACCGGCGCATCCTGCGGCAGATCGATGATGCCGCTGTGGTCCTCGCCGAGGCCCATCTCGCGCGCCGACAGCAACATGCCGGCGCTCTGCACGCCGCGGATTTCTCCCACCCGCAGCGTCACCTGCGTACCCGGAATGAAGCTGCCCGGGGCGGCGAACACGCCCTTCATGCCGGTGCGCGCATTCGGCGCGCCGCACACCACGGAAACGATGCCATCGCCGGTATCCACCGTGCACACCCGCAACCGATCGGCATTCGGGTGCTGCACCGCCGCCACCACATGGGCGATGCGGAACGACGCCAAAGCGGTCGTGGGGTCCTCCACGCCTTCCAATTCCAGCCCGATGCGAGTCAGCGTCGCGGTGATGTCCGCCAGCGTCGCGTCGGTATCGAGATGCGTCTTCAACCAGGAGAGCGTGAACTTCATCGCTCACACCCCCTCATGCAACATGGTCGGCGCCAGGGGCGAAAAACCGTAATGCCGCAGCCAGCGGATATCGGATTCGAAGAACGGCCGCAGATCGGTGATGCCGTGCTTCAGCATGGCGATGCGCTCGACCCCCATGCCCCAGGCGAAGCCCTGCCACTCGCGCGGATCGATGCCGCAATTCGCCAGCACGCGCGGATGCACCATGCCGCTGCCGAGGATCTCCAACCAGTCGTCGCCCTTGCCCAACTCCCCGGTGCGGCGATTCCAGCCGATATCCACTTCCATCGACGGCTCGGTGAACGGGAAGTAGCTGGAGCGGAACCGCACCGGCAGGTCGGCGATGCCGAAGAATGTGCGCAGGAAGTCGATCAGGGCGCCCTTCAGGTGGCCAAGATTCAGGTCGCGGTCGATCACCAGGCCCTCGCACTGGTGGAACATCGGCGAGTGCGTCGCGTCGTGGTCGGCCCGATAGGTGCGGCCGATCACGATCACCCGGATCGGCGGCGGCTGCATCAGCATGGTGCGGATCTGCACCGGCGAGGTCTGCGTGCGCAGCACCGGCGGGGGAAGATTGCCCCCGGCCGAGGATGTCACCGCCGGTAGATAGAACGTGTCCTGGTCGGCACGCGCCGGATGGTGCGGCGGAATATTCAGCGCGGTGAAATTGTACCAGTCGCTTTCGACGTCCGGCCCCTCGGCGATGGTGCAGCCCATGGCGCCGAAGATCGCCGCAACCTCCTCGATGGTGCGGCTGATCGGATGGATCAACCCGGTTTCGCGCGGCCGCGGCGGCAGCGTCGGATCGATGCCCTCGGCGGCGATGCGCGCGTCGAGTTCGGCGTTTTCCAGCGCGCGGCGACGCGCCTCGATCGCCTCGGTCAGCGCGTCCTTCAGCCGGTTCAGCGCCGCGCCGCGCTCCCGCTTTTGCTCTGCCGGAATCTTGCCCATGTCGCGCAGCAGCGCGGTGAGCGTGCCGTTCCGCCCGAGCACCGCGATGCGTATCGCGTCCCAGGCGCGCAGGTCGGTGGCGGCAGAGAGCGCGGCGTCGGTCTCGGCCTGAAGGGCTTGCAGATCGTCGGTCATGGTCTCTCGCACATGCAAAGGGCCGCCCGGGTCAGGCGGCCCTCTGTCCTATCCGCGGCGGTGGACGATATCAGAGGGCGGCCTGCACCTTCCGGACGATCTCCGCGAACGCAGCGGAGTCGTCGAAGGCGATCGCGGCCAGCACCTTGCGATCCATCTCGATGCCGGCCTTTTTCAGCCCGGCGATAAATCGCGAGTAGGTCAGGCCATGCTCGCGCACCGCGGCATTGATGCGCTGGATCCACAGGCCGCGGAATTCGCGCTTCTTGTTGCGGCGGTCGCGATAGGCGTATTGCAGCGACTTCTCCAGCCGCTCCCGCGCCGCGCGAATGGTGGTGGAGGTACGGCCGCGGAAGCCCTTGGATTGCTCCAGGACCTTCTTGTGCCGCGCGTGGGTGGTCGTGCCGCGCTTGACGCGTGCCATGGCGGGGTCTCCTTACCGCAGCCCGTAGGGAGCCCACTGCTTCACAGTAAGGCCGTCCTCGTGGGTCAAGGTCTGGCTGCCGCGGTTGGAGCGGATGGCCTTCTGGGTGCGTGCGGACAGGTTGTGGCGCTTGCGGCCGGGGCCGGCCAGCACCTTGCCGGTCGCGGTGATCTTGAACCGCTTCTTGACCGACGACTTGGTCTTCGCTTTGGGCATTTTGCTCTCCTTCGTTGGGGCTTGCCGGCCCGACGACGGACCAAGGGGGTGGCAAGCGGTCGCGGCCGGGCATGCCCTTCCAGGCCCGGCGCGCAGACAGGGGCGGGGATATAACGGCGGGGCGGTCGCAGCGCAAGAAAGGCCCCGGGGGCTTGCAGGGCAATCGGGTGAAGGCAGCAAGGCCAGGGCTCTGCCCTGGACCCGCCAGGGGGCTTTGCCCCCATGGACCCCCAGCAAAGGCAGAGCCTTTGCAATCCATCCGGTATTATCTAGCAACCGCCACCACAACCCACATGCCATAAACCCCTGATTAGGCTACCATATATGGCATGCCAGACACATTCGCAATCCTTGGC
>JBEKNT010000378.1:0-6829 GCA_049522565.1 Acetobacteraceae bacterium | reverse complement strand
GTCCAGGTGCGCGGTGACTCGGGGGTCCGCCTCCAGCAATCCGGCAAACGACCGGTTCTCCGTGAAGGCATTTTGCGCCGCGTCATAAACCACGTCATGCGCGTGCTGCCGTCCGATGACGGCGCCGAGTTGCAGCATCACCGCCTCGGCCATGATCAGCCCGCCGCCGAGATCAAGATTGGCGCGCATCCGCGCCGGATCCAGCCGCAGCCCACGCATGATCTCGCCCAGTCGGCTAAGCATGTCGCCGGTCGCGATGCAGGCGCGCGCTTCGGCGGAGTCCATCATCAGGCTGGTGGTGCGATCCGCTTCGTGTTCCGTCTGCATCGCCTCCAGCGCGAGCGGCACCAGCGCGCGCACCTCCGCCGACGCGGCAATGATGTCCTGACACAGTTTCGGGTTGCGCTTCTGCGGCATGGTGGAGCTGCCGACAGTGCCGGGCGGCACCGGCTCCTCCACTTCGCCGAACTCGGTCTTCATCAGCGTGTAAACCTCGCGACCGATCTTGCCGCAGGTCGCCGCCAGCAGGCCGAGCAGACAGATGTTCTCGGCGAGGTGATCGCCGAGGGCGCGCGACGGAATAGTCATCGGCAGCATCCCAAGCTGCCGCCCGATCCCCGCCTGCACCGGCGGCCCCTGCTCTCCCAGCGAAGCGAACGTGCCGGCGCCGCCACCCAGCATAGCGACGAAAATCCGAGGCGCCGCCTGGCGGAATCGCTCGACGTGGCGGATCAGCTCGTCGATCCACACCGCCACCTTGTAGCCGAACGTCGCCGGCACCGCGTGCTGGCCATGCGTGCGTCCGGGGATCGGCATGTCGGCGCCACGCTCCGCCAGGTCGGCCATCGCGGCCAGCGCCCCGCCGATCAGGTTCAGGAACACGCCATGCGCCTGGCGCAGCACCAGCAGATCGCCGGTCTGGGTGATGTTCTGCGTGGTGGCGCCCCAGTGCACCCAGCCGCCATGTTTTTCGCCGACCACGCGGCTGAGTTCCCAGACCAGCGGCACGATGGTGTGGCCGGTGCGGGCGAAGCCCTCGTCGATACGGGCGCGGTCGAGCAATTCCAGGCGGGCGGCGCCGGCAATCGCCTCGGCGGCGTCCTGCGGAATGATGCCGAGTTCGGCCTGCGCGCGGGCCAGCGCGACCTCGACATCCAACCAGGCCTGCCAGCGATTCTCCAGGCGATACAATGCGCGGATGCCAGGGTCTGATACGCGCGTGGCCGTCGGCAGGGTATCGCTCATTTCGGCGTCTCCTCTCGGGTCATTGTTGCCAGCAGACTAGCGGGACTTAACGCGGGCGGCACCCTCACCTTATCCTGTCGCGCTCGCGGTCCCCTCACCCTACCCTGTCCCGCAAATGGGAGAGGGGACAGGAACATCGCATGCGCACTGTCAACGTCAGGCTACGGCCGGACTCTGTCATCGGCACCACGGATCGCCGGCTGTTCGGTGCGTTCGTGGAGCATCTCGGCCGCTGCGTGTATGGCGGCATCTACGAACCGGGCCATCCGCAAGCCGACGAACGCGGCTTCCGGCGCGACGTGTTGGCGCTTGTGCGCGAACTGGCGCCGACCGTAATACGCTATCCTGGCGGCAATTTCGTCTCAGGCTACAACTGGGAAGATGGCGTCGGTCCGGCGGAGAGACGGCCACGCCGGCTCGATCTTGCCTGGCTGTCCACCGAAACCAACGCGTTCGGCACCAACGAGTTCATCGACTGGTGTCGCACGGCGGAAGTCGAGCCGATGCTCGCGGTCAACCTCGGCACCCGGGACGGCGACGCGGCGCGGCGATTGCTCGAATATTGCAACCACGCCGGGGGCACCGCGCTATCGGAACAACGGCGCGCGCATGGCTGGGACACGCCGCATGGGGTGAAACTGTGGTGCCTCGGCAACGAAATGGACGGCCCGTGGCAGATGCAGGCGAAGACCGCCGAGGAATACGGTCGCATCGCTACCGAAACGGCGAAGCTGATGCGCTGGGTCGATCCGGGGGTGGAACTGGTCGCCTGCGGTTCGTCGGGTCCCAACATGCCGACCTTCGGCGCCTGGGAGCAGACGGTGCTGGAGCACTGCTTCGAGCAGGTGGACGCGATTTCGCTGCACCTCTACATCAACGACTACGCAAGCGACACCGCGGCCTTGCTTGCTACCGGCGTGCTGATGGACGGTTTCATCGAGCGTGTCGTGGCGATCGCCGACGGGGTGGCCGCGCGACGCGGCGCGGCGAAGCGTATCATGCTCAGCTTCGACGAATGGAATGTGTGGTACCGCACGCGGCGACGGCAACAGGACCGCACGCGTCCCGGCTGGCCAGTCGCGCCGCCGATCATCGAAGAGCACTACTCGATGCAGGACGCGCTGGCGTTCGGCGGCATGTGCATATCGCTGCTGAATCACGCTGACCGGGTGAAGGTCGCGTGCCTGGCGCAGTTGGTCAACGTGATCGCGCCGATCATGACCGAGACCGGTGGCCCGGCGTGGCGGCAAACGATTTTCCATCCGTTCGCGCAGTTCAGTCGGTTCGGGCGCGGGGCCGTGCTGCGCGCCGACAGCGATTCGCCGGAGTACAGCGTGCGATACTACGACCCGCGCGGCGCGGCGGATCTGTGGTTCCCGCTGACCGCGCCGTATCTCAGCCTCGCCGCAGTGCACGACGCGGCGGCCGGCGCGCTGACGCTGTTCGCGTTGAACCGGGCTACGACGGAGGAGATGCCATTGGAAGTCACCGCAAGTGGGTTCGGTACGCTGGAATTGGACGCAGCGACGCAGTTGTGCCACGCCGATCTGCATGCGGTGAATACGAAGGAGAATCCGGATCGGGTGCAGCCCGGCGCACTGCAAGGTGTGGGCGTGTCGCAGCACCTGGTGCAGGCGACGCTCGCGCCGGCGTCGTGGAATGTGATCAGGTTGCGGGTTGGACCCAGTTAGACGATACGGCGCAGCGGGGGGCCTCTCCGGCAACCTCATCCTGCCCTCTCCCACCGAGCGCCGGAGACGAAGATCGGGGCTATTCGATGTCCCAGGCGCGCGTGCCCTCCTGCATGCGCATGTGGAACACCAGGCCCTTGCGGATCGCCCAGATATTGACCTGATGATGGATCGGAATGATCGCGGTGGCTGCCATCGCCATCTCCTCTACCTGGCGATACAGCGCCTCGCGCGCCGCGGTATCGATCGTCGCCAGCGATCGCTCGACGATCGCGTCCACCGCCGGATTGCCGTAATGCGACGGATCGAGCACCGCCCCGCGTCCCTTCTCCGGGTTCGATGACGCCAGCAGTTCGATCAGCGGGCTGGACGCCTCGCCGGTGTCGCTCGCCCAGCCGCTCAGCCGGATGCTGAACTCGGCTCGCACCGCGCGCGGGAAATAGGTCGCGGCCGGCATCGTTTCCACCACGGTCTTGACGCCGATGCGCGTCCACATCTGCGCGATCGCCTCGACAATGGCGCGGTCGTTCACGTAGCGGTCGTTCGGTCCGTGCAGCGTCAGCGCGAAGCCGTTCGGATACCCCGCGGTGGCCAGTAATGCCTTTGCCGCTGCGGGATCGAATGGATCGACCTGGATCGCCGGATCATAGCCGCTGGCACCTTCCGGCATGAGCTGCCCGGTTGGCGCCGACAACCCGTCCATGATGTGGTCGCGGATGCCCGCGCGGTTGATCGCCAGCGACAGCGCATGCCGCACCCGCGCATCGCGCAGCGGATTCGTTGCCAGCCGATTCCCCGCAACGTCCGTAACAAACGGCGTCCGTTCTCGTCCGGAATCGACAAACACGTAGATCAGCCGCTGACCCGGCGCCGACACCACCGACAGTTTCGGGTTGTTCCGCAGGTCGGCAACATCGTGCGTCGGCACCTGGTCGATCACGTCCACGTCGCCCGCCTGTAGCGCCGCGTTGCGCGCGCCGTTGTCGGCGATCAGCCGGTAGCGCACGGTGTCCCACGCCGGGTGGCTGTCCCACCAGCCGTCGTTGCGCTGGAACACCGCGTGGTCGCCGACCAGGAACTCGGTCACGCGATACGGCCCGGTGCCGATCGCCGCCTTGCCGGCGTTGTAGTCGGCGGTCGTCGCGCCCTCGCCGTGCTTGCGGCTGACGATGCGTACCGTGCACATGTTGAACGGCAGCAGCGGCGACGGTGCCGCGGTGTGCAGGCGGATCGTGCGGTCGTCCACCACCTCGATCTGCTTGATCGGCTTCACCGCGAAGTTGAAGCTGGACGGGCTGTTCAGCACGGTCGGGATTCGCCCGAAGGTGAACACCACGTCGTCCGCGGTGAACGGCGTGCCGTCGGTGAACGTCACCCCCGGACGCAGCCTGAATTCCCACGTGGTGGCGTCGATCGCCTTCCACGATTCCGCAAGCGACGGCTCCGGCTGGAACTTCGGGTTGAACCGCGCGAGTGGCTCGAACACGTAGCTGGTCAGCACGTTGTTCGGGCCGAGGTTGAAATAATGCGGGTCCATCGAGCTGAACGCCCCGCCGACGCCGATGGTCAGCGTGCGCTGCGCCGCGGCGGGAAATGCCAGCAACACAATTCCGGCGACCAGGCTGACGATGCTGCGGCGCATTGCTTCGCCCCCTATCGCCGCGTCGCGGTATAGCGTGCGGCCGCGTCGAACCCGTCCTGCATCCGCGCGTGCCTTTCCTCGACCCGGGTGCGCGCCTCCGGATGGGTGAAGATAAAATATTCGTCGTGGCGAATGGCGTGCACCACATGCTCGCCAACCGCATCCGCGGACAGCCCGGCCGCCGAGCGCTTGCGCGCCGCGTCGAGATCGGACCGTTGGTAGCGGCCGCCGAAACGCTCGGGGCGACGCTGGCCCGAGTCGTACAGCGTCGTGTCTACCTGCGCCGGACACAGCACCGAAAGCCCGATGCCACTGCCTTGCAGTTCCATCGCCAGCGCCTCCGACAAGGCGATCACGCCGTGCTTTGTCATGGCGTAGGCGCCGATCCCGGGGATTGCGGGATGTACTTGCAGCCCGGCCATCGAGGCGGTGTTGACGATGTGTCCGCCCTCGCCGTGCCGCCGGATGCGTGGCACGAAAACCTGCACGCCGTTGACCACGCCGAACAGGTTGACCCCGAAGATCCAGTTCCACTGGGCCGGCGTCATCTCCAGCAGACTGACATTACCCAGCGAGATACCGGCGTTGTTGCAGACGATGTGCACGTTGCCGAACGCCGCCTCCACGGAGTCGGCCGCGCGCGCGACGGCGTCGGCGTCCGACACGTCCAGTGGCAGCGCAATCGCACGCACGCCCAGCGCGGCGATTTCCGACCGCGCGCGTTCCAGCGGCTCGGGCTGGATGTCAGCGAGGGCGACATGCGCGCCGGCACGCGCCAACGCCCGGCAGATGCCAAGCCCGATGCCGTTCGCGGCGCCGGTGACGAATGCGACCTTGCCAGCGATGTCCTGCATGCCACACCTCCGTACAGCGTAACAACTGTGTCACGTCCGCCCCAGGATCAGTTCCGGCGTGCGCCGCTGCACGCGCAGCCGCAACAGCAGGGTGCAGGCCGTGGCGATCAGCGCGGTGGCGCAGGCGCAGAGCAGAATCTGGCGTGGCGGCCAACCCAGGCCGAGCAACAGGCCGCCGAGCGCCGGACCGCTGATGCCGCCCAGCCGCCCGATGCCGAGCGCCCAACCCATGCCGGTGGTGCGAACGCGGGCCGGGTACAGCGCCGCCACCATGCCGTTCGCCGCGGTCTGGCTGCCGACCGTGCAGCTTCCCATGCAGAAGATCGCCGCCAGCAGCAGGAGATACGGCATGGTCAGCAGGCCGACCGCGCCGATCATCAGCACGCCGCTGGCCAGGCTGACCGCAATCACCCGCGAGGCACCGAAGCGCAGACTGAGTGCGCCCAGCATCAACGTGCCGATGATGCCTCCCGCGGCCTGCATGCTGGCGGCGAATACGGCGCCGGCCGGCGAGAAGCCCGACAGATGCAGCACGGTCGGCAGCCAATAACTGATCAGGAACATGCTCAGCAGATTGGCGAAGAACAGCACCCACACCAGCAGTGTGGTCGGCGCCAGGCCGTCACGGAACAGGCCGGCGACCGGATTGCCGGTGGCGACGTCCACGGCGTGGCCGCGTGCGGCCGGTTCGACGTTCAACGTGCGGAACAGGCGTTGCTCGCGTGGCGAGAAGCGGCCGCGGCGGAGCAGAAAGCGCGGTGATTCGGGCAGCCAGAGCAATTGGACCGGGATCAGCGCCAGCGGCAGTACGCCACCGACGACGAAAATCGACGTCCAGCCGAAGCTCGGCAGCATCATCGCGATCAACTGACCGCCGAGGAAGCCGCCGATCGGATTGCCGACAAACACCAGCATGATGACGACCGCGCGCATGCGTTCCGGTGCGTAGTCCGACGACAGCGCCACCGTGGCCGGCATCAGCGCGCCGATGCCGATGCCGGTGAAAAAGCGCAGCACGGTCAGCGTCGGCAGCGATCCGGCAAAGGTGCTGGCGAGTGAAAACAGGCCGATGAACAACAGGCCGGTGATGATGACCGGCTTGCGCCCCAGCCGGTCGCCGGCCGGCCCGGCCGACAGGGCACCCACCATGATGCCGACGCTCGACATGACAAACGCGGAAGCAAATGCGGCGGGCGGTACATTCCATGCGTGCGACAACGCGGGCGCGGCCATGCCGATCGCATTCAGGTCGTAACCGTCGAACGCCTGCGTCAGGCCGCACAGCAAGGCGACCTTGAGCTGCAATCCGCCGAACCGCTGGTTCTCCAGCGCGGCCTCGGTCGCGGAAAGCGGCAGTGCCGGCATGCTGTGTCTCCCCTTTGCTTGCTACTCCCTCC
>JBEKNT010000377.1:0-6869 GCA_049522565.1 Acetobacteraceae bacterium | reverse complement strand
ATCGTGGCGCCACATCTGCACGATGGCCGGCTCATACCAGCCGCCCAAACGACTGACTCTCCCCCTCTCGCCCTCTCGCTTGGTTCGCACGCGCCGCCCCGACCCGTCATGGCCGTACGGCATCTTTCGGACGCCTGGTATCAGGCCCGGCCATGACACGAGGATGCGTCGGCGCGACCGGACCATGGCGTGGCGGGTCAGCCGGCCGACAAGACATCCTCCCGATCGGCTGGCACCCTCCGGCGCCCTCTCCACATAAGCACCCCAGCGAGCGTCCCCAGGGCCGGCACGCCGAGGATCAGCAGCCAGACCTGTCCGGGGCCGCCGAGGGTCTCGGCGAGCGACCGCTGGGCGATCGCGTGATGCAGGGCCGCTGCGACCAGAAGGCCCGCACTGGACAGCAGGAAGGAGATCAGGGCGCGCAACAGCATGGCAGCGAGCGTGCGGTGTTCCACGGCGGGAGTCGGGCCATCCGGGCGCGACCGGATAGCGTCGATCAGGGCACCGAGGTCCCGTTCAAAGCTCTCGTGACGCACCGACGTGGCGGTGAGGTTCGCCAATTTCTGCAAATTCTCCGGCAATTCCCTGGGCGATGGCATCTCGGCGCCGTTGGCCAGCACGGGCAGCATGCGGAGGCCGCGCTCGAACATCCGGGTGACCTCCAGCCGCACGACGTCGCTTGGGTCGAAGATCCGTGGTGCGTCGACCGGGCCTCGCCAGGCCGGGCCGATCAGTATGATGCAGACGGGCTTGCGTGACAGGTCGGCCTCTATTCGCGCAACAAAATCGGCGCCGGGCGCGATGGCGGTGGTGTCGAAAAACACCTTGGCGATGCCAGGCACAGCGCGCAGCCGATCGGCAATGCGTCCCGCGAGATCCTGGGTGTCGCTGCGGCGGTAGCTGATGAAGACGTTCATGGGCCTGGCCCCGGCAACAGCCCGATCCGCGCGCGGCGCAAATGCGTCTCCGCGGCGAGGCGGCCTGGGACGATTGTCGCGACGTCGCCGGTGCTGCTGCCCTTACGGTATTCGTAGATCAGCGCGGTGACCGCGTGCGCCGGGGTGAAGGCTTCCGCGCGCAGTTGCTCGGGCAGGCGGTTGGCACCTCCGAGCAGCAGATGCTGGGCTCCGGCGGCATCCATTGCAGCGGCGGCGGCGACGAAGGGACGGTCTGTCACCACGAATGCGATCAGGCGATAGAAACCCTCCGGCGCAAAGAACAGCGAACGGAGGTAACCGGTGAATGAGAAGGGCTCGGTCGCGTCAGGCGGGATGTAGCGAAACTCCGAGGGCATGGAACTTCCATCGGGACTCATCCGCTCCAACCGTGCAACCAGAGCAAAGCCGTCCGGCGCCCGATAGAAGCTGTATTCCAGATAGTCCGCCCGGCGGAGCGCACCGACGATCTGCTCCCCGACCGCGGCGAGCGAGAGGGACGTTGCGGGCGTTTTGCGAAAGATCGTGTCGGGCAGCACCATCTCGGCGGAGGGTGCGGGGGGCGGCCAGGGAAAATCGGGCAGCGGCTGGCCCGCGGCGGTCGATGAGTCGCAATTGCCCAGGCTGGTGCAACTGAGATTCGGATCGGCGTGCCGCCCGACGGACAGGGACCGCAGTGGCGCTATCGCCGGCGCCGGGGCGCTATGCGATGCTTGCGGGGGCGTCGCTGCTGGCGGGGTGAACATGAAATCCCCGGTCGTCGCGTCGTACACCGCCGGCATCTGTGCGTGGCCTACGTGCCTGGCGCTTTCCCACACCTTAGTGCGAAGCTCGCTGACCATGTCCCGCACCGGCAACCCGGGCTCCCGCATCGCCTTCAGCAGTTCGCGCGTAAACAGACTGTTCGGGTCTCGGTCATTCTCGCCAAGGCTGTCGAGTGCCGTCTGATGGGCGCCGGCAGAAGACAGCAGCATCACGCCGTCCGTGGCGCGTACGCCCAATCCGTCCGGCGCGCCAATGCCGTTGTTGCCGGCGCCGAACGGATTGTCCTGGTTCGCGTCGATGATCAGCAGATTGAATCCGTGGTGATTCGCTGCCGCCATGTCAGCGGCAATGCGCGCCGTGCTTACGGCTTCGCCCGCCAGGTCCGCCTCGGCTCGGAAACTCTCGGGCACTCCCACCGGGAGCAGCCAGTTCTCTCCGTTCGTCTGCACGCCGTGGCCCGCATAGTAGAAGACCCCAACGTCATAGCGCGGCAATGCGGCGATGAAGTCGTGGATCTGCTGCCGCATCGGCGTGCGTTCCAGGTTGTAGCCCTCCAACACGACAAAACCTTGCCCTTTGAGCGCGGCGGCGATCGCATGGGCGTTGTTGCCGGCTTTGCTCAACGAGGCGATATGGGCATAGCTGTCGTTGCCAATGACCAGCGCGATCCGTCGTTCGGCCGGATCCGCGGCGGCGCGGATGCACAAGAGCAGCAGGCATGTCGCCAGCAGCACCAAGATCCGGAATGGCTGCCGTCCCTTCGCCATTGCTGGTTCCAGTCGGTTCGGCCGCGACCATAGCGCTGATTCGAAACGGCACCAAATCGCAGCGGCTCCGAGGCCGCAACGCCGGCAACGTCCGAACCCGCCGGGGGGGCGGTTGGTCCAACTTTCGACCGCGGCGTGTCCGTCCCCACCCGGGCGGCACACGCCCGGAATTCGTGGACACGCGCTGTTTACTCAGGAGTCAGCAAGTAAGGCGACAATCAGTCGTGTGTCATGGCCGGCCCACGGGTCGGGCCAAAGGCCCGCCCGAGGACAGGCTCCGGCCGGCCACCCACGACTTTGCCGTGCGGCACGAAGGAAAGACGTGGGTGACCGGGCCAAGCCCGGTCATGACACCGTGGGCAGTGTCACCTTACTTGCCGACTGCTGAGTAATGACAGCGACGCACGGGCCTCGGGACCCTCACCCTAGCCTTTCCCGCAAAGCGGGAGAGGGGTGCCGGCTTTCGTACAGGACCATGGGCCAGCCGTTCTGGATGAAGCTGTCGCAGGCGGTCATGCCGATGCCGCCGAGCACCATGCGCGAGGCGAAATTGCTGGCGCGCGCCACCGCGACGATGCGCGCGAGACCCGCCTCGTCGTGACCGAAGCGGAGCGCGGCGCCGGCGGCTTCCCGCGCGAGGCCGCGGCCCTGCGCCTCTGGCCATAGCGCGAAGCGCAGGGCCACGCCGCGGCCATCCGGGCGGCGCTCCAGGCCGGTGATGCCCACGAAGCCGGCCGCCGCGCTATTGCTGCGGGGCGAGCCGCTGCCGGTTTCGCGGATGGTCCAGATGCCGAAGCCTTCGGCACCCCAGGCGACCACGTCGCGCGCCAGTTCCTCCTGCGTCTGGGTGGGCGTGCGCACCCCGCCGAGCATCACCGCGAACACCCGCGGATCGGCCTTGATGGCGATCAGGTCGGACAGGTCCGCCCCGCCCACCGGCGTCAGCACCAGCCGCGCCGTGCGCAGGTTCCAGCGCGGGTTCATGGGACGGGCGCCGGCGCAGCGCCGACGTGGTTCGGATCAGGTGCGGTAGCTGTCGTCGATGCTGTCGAGCAGACGAAGGTATGCGGGCCACTCGGCTGAGGCCCGCCCCCTGTCATGGAGTTCGTACTGGGCGGCGACATGCTCGCAGATTTCCGGTGGGATCTCCGACAGTTCGGCGCCGGTGGCCTCCATCATGAGCTGGATGCGGGCGGCGCGGGCCAGTTCCTTCATCAGGCTGAACGCCTCGCGGGCAGTGGCGCCGACGGTGGTGACGCCGTGGTGGCGCATGATCAGCGCACGGTTCTTGCCCAGCGCGGCGACGATGCGCTCGCGTTCGTCGAAACCGTCGGTGATGCCTTCGTACTCGTGGTAGCCGATGCGGTTGTAGAAGCGCATGGCGTTCTGCGACAGCGGGCGCAGGCCGTGCTTCAGGCCGGACAGCGCGACGCCTTCCTCGGGGTGGATGTGCACGGAGCATTGCACGTCCGGCCGGCCGCGCAGCACGCCGCTGTGCAAGGTGAAGCCGGGGCGGTTGACGCCGGAACGTTCGTCGAGGTCGGCGTCCATGCTGACTTCGACCAGGTTGGACGCGGTCACCTCGGTGTAGAGCAATTCGTGGCGCTTGATGAAGAAGTGGCGCGGATTGGAGGGCGTGCGCATGGCGGCGTGGTTGAAGATCACGTCGCCCCAGCCGTGATGCGCCAGCAGGCGATAGACGGCGGCGAGATCGACGCGCGCCTGCCAGTCGGCATCGGTGGTGGTTGTCGGGGCAGTCTCGATGTCCATCGGCTGGGGCCCTCCCGTTGGCGATTGGGTGGTGGTGTAGCGGGTCGCGGGCCGGGAGAAAACCTCTCCGGCGCGGCGCGCGGGAGAGGTCGCTTTGCGCCGACCTCTCCCGCCGCAGGCGGGAGAGGTTTAAGGTGGGCGACGCCGGCAGCCCGGCACGGGGGGGAACGATGGATATCAGGCACGTCGTGGTGCTGATGCTGGAAAACCGCTCGTTCGATTGCATGCTGGGCATGCTGTATCCGAACAGCGACAAATTCGACGGCCTGGTCGGCACCGAGTTCAATCCCTGGCACAAGCCGGACGGCACGCAGCAGAACATCCAGGTCTGGAAGGACCCGGCGCTGACGGCGCAGACCGTCTGCATCCCCGATCCCGACCCCGGGGAGCTGTTCACCGACATTCATATGCAGCTCCATGGGCTGGCCGCCGACGGTTCCGTCAAGACCACCGGACCGGACATGAGCGGCTTCGTGGACAACTACATGCGCCAGCCGGCGACGTCGCCGACGCCCGATCCGTACTCGCCCATGCACTATTTCACGCCGGACCAGGTGCCGGTGATCAGCCAATTGGCGCGCGCCTTTGGCGTGTCCGACCGGTGGCATGCCTCGGCGCCCTGTCAGACCTGGCCGAACCGCTTTTTTGTCCACACCGGAACGGCCGCCGGGTACGTCAACAACGCGCCGTCGCATTTCCCCTATACGATGCCGACGGTGTTCAACCGCTTGTCGTCGGTGAACCAGACCTGGCAGGTCTATTTCCATGACATTCCGCAGTCGGCCACGCTCACCGAACTGTGGGAACGCACGCTGACGAATTTCAGCAATTTCGAGACCGACTTCGCACGCGATGCGGCGGGTGGGAAGCTGCCCGCGTACAGCTTTATCGAGCCGCGTTACTTCACCGACAGCGTGCTGAACAAGATTCCGAACGATGCCCACCCGCCGCATAACGTCGCGTACAGCGAGGCGCTGATTGCCAGCGTGTATAACGCGGTGCGCAGTGGGCCGGGGTGGCCACAGACGCTGCTGATCATCACCTGCGACGAGCATGGCGGCTGCTTCGACCACGTCCCTCCGCCGCCGGCGACGTCGCCGGACGTGCTGCGTCCGGACGGGTTCGACTTCGGCTATTTCGGCGTGCGGGTGCCGGCGGTGATCGTCTCCCCCTATGTGCGGGCCGGCAGCGTCATTCGGCCGGCGGGACCGACACCGTTCGATCACACGTCGATCATCGCGACGCTGCGCAAGTTGTTCAATTTCGCGCCGCTGACGGAACGCGATAAAGCGGCGCCCGACCTGCTGGCGGTGCTGGATGCCGAAGCCGGCAATGCCGGGCCTGCCGCCGTCACCGCACCCGCCATTCCGCCGGCGCCGGCGCAAGTCGCACGTGCCGCGGCCAAGCCGCCGAACGACCTCCAGAACAGCCTGAGCGCGCTGGCCGTGCAGTTGCCCACGGTTGGCGCCGACATCGGCGCACACATCCAGCGGCTGATTTCCGTGCCGGACGTCGTGCCGGTGCATGCCACGGTCGGTGAGGCGGCTGCCTCGGTGTTGGGGCACATGCAGGCGTTTCTTGGGCGCCAGTGAGTAGGGGAAGGGGCTCCGGCACCGCCCGATCCAGTGAACGCGCGGGCATCGTCGGGCCCGCCAGCGGGTCGGTCTCGCCAGCGGCACCCTTTGCCTCGATCGCCACGTCCACGCCGTTGCGTGGCGTCCTCGCGAACCGATAAGCTGCGCCGATGGCGATGCACTTTCACGACCGGCACGAGTGGATCGACTACCTGAAGGCCTGTGAGATGGCCCGACGCCTCGTGGCCGACCCGTCGATGGTCGCCGATGCCCAAAGGTTTGTCGCGACCCGCATGCTGCCCGACCCGCATCAGCGCGACTACGCCCTGATGTGGCAGGACCTGCTGTCGCGGCCGCCCGCCGAGATTGCCGCAGCGCTGACCGAGGACAGCCCGCGCGGCCGGCTGCTGCGGGAAACGCGCCCGGTGTTCGGCAAGGGGCTGACCTCGCGCGACGTCGCCGAGTTGATATCGCACGCGCATGCTCCGGCGAGCTGACATCGATCACATTCTGCGCGCCGCCGCCTCGCTGTCCGGTCATGCACGGTTCGTCATGGTCGGCACCCGCGCGGTCATTGCCACCGCCCGGCACATCCCCGTCGCCATGATGCTGACCGAGGAGATCGACATCTATGTCGAGGACGCGGCGGACCCCGAGTGGATCTCCGACCTGATCGACGGATCGATCGGACGCGATTCGCAGTTCCACCGGACGTTCGGCTACTACGGCGACGGCGTCAGTTCGCGCACGGCGATCATGCCGTTGGACTGGCGCAGCCGCGCCGTCGAGTACGCCACGGCGGATGGCCTCGCCACCGCCGTCTGTCCCAGTGCGGAGGACATCGCCATCGCCAAACTCTGCGCCTGGCGCGAGAAGGATCAGGCGTGGCTGCGCGAGGCGTTCCGCTCCGGCGTCGCCAAGGTGGACAAGGCAGCGGCTTTGCTACGTGGCGCGCTGCCTGAGGCGGCACCCGCGCCCGACGAACTGGCGCGCCGGATCGACAGCGCGACGGCGCCTGGGTAAGGATTCGCCCCCTTGGGGGGAGGAGATAACGTTCT
>JBEKNT010000376.1:0-6871 GCA_049522565.1 Acetobacteraceae bacterium | reverse complement strand
CAATGCAGCATACGGACGAAAAACCGGCCACCGGACCGCTCGCCGGCATTCGAGTCATCGACGTCACCAGCATCGTGCTCGGGCCGTATGCCACGCAGATGCTGGGCGACCTGGGCGCCGACGTGATCAAGGTGGAAAGCCCGCGCGGTGACGACACGCGGTGGATCGGACCGTCACGCACCGAAGGCATGGCCAGCTACTTCGCCAACCTGAACCGCAACAAACGCAGCGTCGTGCTGGACCTGAAGCAGCCGGCGGCGAAGGACGCGCTGTTGCGGCTGATCGATAACGCCGACGTGTTCGTGCACAACATGCGGCAGAGCGCGGCGAAGCGGCTCGGCCTGGACTATGCGACGTTGGCCGCGCGCAACAAGCGGCTGATCCACGCCAGCGCCTCGGGATTTCGCAAGGGCAGCGCGCGCGAGGACGCACCGGCGTTCGACGACCTGATCCAGGGACTCAGCGGCCTGGCGTCGCTGAATGCCGGGCCGGATGGCGCACCGCGTTACGCACCCACGGTGCTGGTGGACAAGCTGACCGGCCACATGCTGGGTTCGATGATCGGCATGGCATTGTTCCACCGCGAGCGCACCGGTCAGGGCCAGGAAGTCCACGTCCCGATGCTGGAAACCACGCTGTCGTTTCTGCTGGTCGAGCATTTGTGGTGGGCCACGCTTGGCGAAGCCGAACGCGGCGTCGGCTATCCGCGCATGTTGACGCCGCATCGCCGGCCCTATCCGACCAAGGACGGCTTCATCAGCGTGATCGCCTCCAGCGATGCGCAATACGCCAGGCTGCTTTCCGCCTTGGGCCGTCCGGAGTTGATCGACGACCCGCGCTTCGTCAGCATCGCCGCGCGCGCCATCAACGTCGATGCCGTGCTGGCGGTGCTGACCGACGGGCTGCGCGCACGCACCACCGACGCGTGGCTGACGATCCTCACCGAGGCGGACATTCCGTGCGGCAAGGCGAACAGCCTCGCCGACCTGTTCGACGACGACTACCTGCGCGACACCGGCTTCTTCCAGGAGGCGCAGCACCCGGTGGAGGGGCGCGTCACCCTGCCGGCAATCGCCCCGAGCTTCTCCGCCAGCCCGCCGGCGGTGCGCCGGCTGTGGCCGACGCTCGGCCAGCACACAAGCGAGGTGCTGCGCGAAGCCGGGTTCGCGGACGCGGAGATCGCCGCCATCGCCGCGGCCGGATCGTGACGCGGGAGGCATCCGGCGCTACGAACCGCACGCATCCAGCCAGCCAAGGACCAGCGCCATGCCCCGCGAGCACCGTATCGCCGCCATCCCCGCCGACGGCATCGGCCCCGAGGTCATTGCCGCCGGCCTCGAAGTGCTCGACGCGGTCGCCGCGCGCGACGGTGGCTTCACGCTGAAGGTGGACCACTACGACTGGGGCTCCGACTACTACCGCAAGCACGGCCGCTTCATGCCGGCCGATGCGCTGGCCTGGCTGCGCACCGCCGACGCGATCTATTTCGGCGCGGTCGGCGACCCCAACATCCCGGACCATGTCACGCTGTGGGGGTTGCGGCTGCCGATCTGCCAGGGCCTCGACCAATACGCCAATGTCCGCCCCACGCGCATCCTGCCCGGCGTCACCAGCCCGCTGCGCGACATCGGTTCCGGCGACCTGGACTGGGTGATCGTGCGGGAGAACTCCGAAGGCGAATACGCCGGCCAGGGCGGGCGCACGCATCGCGGTTTTCCGGAGGAGGTGGCAACCGAGGTGGCGATCTTCACCCGCCGTGGCGTCGAGCGGATCATGCGCTACGCCTTCGCGTTGGCCGACCGCCGTCCGGCAAAGCACCTGACCGTGGTGACGAAATCCAACGCGCAGCGCCACGGCATGGTGTTCTGGGACGAGATGGCGGCGCTGGTGTCGCGCGACTTCCCTGACGTGGCGTGGGAGCGCGAGCTGGTGGATGCGATGACCACGCGCATGGTGCGCAAGCCGCAGTCCATTGACACGGTGGTGGCGACCAACCTGCACGCCGACATCCTGTCCGATCTGGCGGCGGCGCTGGCCGGATCGCTGGGCATCGCGCCGACCGGCAATATCGACCCGGAGCGGCGGTCGCCATCGATGTTCGAACCGATCCATGGCAGCGCGTTCGACATTACCGGCAAGGGCATCGCCAACCCGGTGGCGACGTTCTGGACCGGGGCGATGATGCTGGACCATCTCGGCGAGGCGGGGGCGGCGGCGCTGCTGATGCGCGCGGTGGAGCAGGTGTGCGCGGCGGGGGTCATGACGCCGGATCTGGGAGGCAAGGCGACGACGGTGGAGGTGACCCGGGCGGTGTGCGACGCGGTGCGGGGGATGAATCGCTGAGCTGAAGGCGTCGCGCTCCTCCCGGGGGTCTGCGGTGGCAACCCCCGCGACGGCAGAGCCGGGTCGGATTTTCGTTGCGATAATGCCTCGGCGGGATGACACTGCGCGCCGTTCAGGGGGCATCGGAGCATGGCACGCGAGTTCGGCGGCGGCAGTGTCTTCAACGGTCCATCCCCGTCCAGCGATGGGACCATCGTCAATCGCATTGTCACGGACTACGTGATACCGGCATCCGGCCGACCGCGACGCGTGCTGGATGTCGGGGGGACTGCCAAAGGGTTCCGCGCGAACGCGGACCTGCCGGAGGGGACCGAACTCGTGGTCGTCAACCCGACCGGGCCGCCGGACGCCCAATACAAGGACATCAAGGAGATCCCAGCCAACGATCCCGGGTTTGACTTCGCCATGCTGTTCGGCGTGCTGATGTACGGCGATCGCTCGACGATGGTTGGGCTGTTGCGCGAGATCCGCCGCCGGCTTCGCGGCACGCACTCCACATTGCTGGTGGCCGAACCCGATCCCGTCTCCCTGGCGGGCTTTCCGGATGCGGTACTGAAGTTCACTTTTGGCAGCCTGGCGAGGATGGCAGGTCAAGGCTCGTGGAAGGCGAGGTTCCACATCTATTCCAGAGCCGATGCCCAGGCGATGTTGTTCGAGGCAGGCTTCGGAATTGTGGAACGGCGCGAGGACCTCAATCCAAAGCTGCTGGGCCCAATTCCCCGGTTGCCCGTCTATTACGTGCTCGCTGCGAGCATCTGACCCGGGCGGGCATCGCCACCGATCCGCTGCGCGATTGCGCGGCGGATTCCAGGGACGCGGGCTCTCGGCCGCGGCGCCTGGCGATACGGATCAGGCGGTCCGGCACTCGCATCAGGCGTGGCATCACACGGTTGTTACGGTTCTCTCGCCCGACGAGGCTGAGTTCGTGCGTTTGTGAAACCAACGCGGGATATCGGTGGATTACGTTTCCTGCCGTCGGAAACCTCCCCGGTTCCGGCGACCCAGACGATCCTCGGCCCCGGGCCATCGGTTCCGGGGCCGCCTTTTTGCCATGCGGCTGAGCGTCCTTGTCGCGGTATCGTAACAATGGTCCGCATCCAAGCAGGCAAGGACCTCACCAGACTTCCCGCCGGATATGACTCTCATCGATTCCCGGGGACCGTCATGCGTCCGGCTGGCGACCCAGCGGGCAGGGAAAGCACGCTGCTTCATCGCCGCTGATGTCTTCATGAAGAATTGATTGTGCATCCATACGCAATCGGTGCGACGCGTCCGTCACCAACCGACGGGGAGGCGTGGCAGCCGATGCCGGACTACGCTGCGATCGCGAAGAAATACGCCGAACTTGCCGCTCGCGCCACCGATCCCGAGATCGCCGAAGCCTACCGCAACCTCGCCACCGGCTACCAATTGCTCGCGCGCGGCACGGAGTTGCTGCACCGACGCGGCGCACCGCCGGAAGAAGCCTGAAAGCGGCGCCTGCCGCTCGCCGCGGTTGCGGATTTCCGCCCGGGTGCCTTCGCCGGCGATAGTCCGGCCGCGCCAAACAAGCCAATCCGTGGGAGAATGCGGCAGGCCGGTCGAGTCCTCGCCGCGCCGACACAGCGCTGAGGCGATGGCACCGCATGGCATTGCTCGAGATCAACGGCCTGACCCGCAGCTACTACGGCGTGCACGCGCTGCGCGGGGTTGATCTATGCGTGCAGGCTGGCCGCATCACCGGCCTGATCGGCCCCAACGGCGCCGGCAAAACCACGCTGTTCAATTGCATCTCCGGCCTGGTGCCGGCGGATTCCGGCAGTATCCGCTTCAACGGGAAGACCATCACGCGCTGGCGGCCGGACCGCGTCACCGGCGCCGGCCTGGTGCGCAGCTTCCAGATCGCCCGCGGCTTTGCGCGCCTCACCGTGTTGGAGAACCTGTTGCTCTACGGCACACGCCAGCCGGGCGAGCGCATCCTCCTCGCCCTGATTCGCACCAACGCCGCGTGCCGCCGCGAAGCCGAATTGCGCGAGCGCGCCCATGGCATCGCGCAACGCCTGAACCTCACGCGCGTGCTGGGGCAGCGCGCCGCTGAACTGTCCGGCGGTCAGAAGAAGCTGCTGGAGATCGGCCGCGCGCTGATGGCCGAACCCACCCTGCTGCTGCTGGATGAGCCGGTAGCCGGCGTGAACCCCACGCTGACGCGCGAAATCGGCGAACACCTGCGCAACCTGCGCGCCGAGGGCATTTCCGTGCTGCTGATCGAACACCACCTGGACACGATCGCCGCGCTCTGCGATCCGGTGATTGTCATGGCCGAGGGACGGCATTTGCGCGAAGGCACATTCGACGAGGTGGCGAACGACCCGGCCGTGCAGGAGGCGTATATGGGGCGGCAAAGGTGAGACACCGTCGGAATCCTCCCCCTCCCCTTGAGGGAGAAGGATGGGGGGAGGGGTGCACACATCCGCTGGCCACCAGCGGTACGCACCCCTCCCCCCAACCCCCTCCCTCAAGGGGAGGGGGAGTGCTTGACCCGCGATGACCCTTCTCGTCGCGCGCGACATCGTTGCCGGCTACGGGCGGGGCGATGAAATCCTGAAAGGCGTGTCGCTCACCGTGAACGACGCCGAGATCGTCGCCATCATCGGCCCGAACGGCGCCGGCAAATCCACGCTGCTGAAGACCATTGCCGGTATGCTGCATCCGGCGCGCGGCACGATCCATCTGCGCGATGCGCCGATCCACCGGCTGCCGTCGCGCGACATCGCCCGGCGCGGGGTGGCGTTCGTGCCGCAGGAGGCCAACGTGTTCCCCACCCTGTCGGTGCGCGAAAATCTGGAGATGGGCGGCTACATCGATCCCGCGCATACCGCCACTCGCATCGACTCTGCGTTCGCGCGCTTCCCGATGCTGGCAGAGAAGCGCCATCGCGCCGCGCGCACGCTGTCGGGCGGGCAGCGCCAGGTGCTGGCCATGGCGATGGCGCTGATGGTGCAGCCCGTGCTGCTATTGCTCGACGAACCCTCCGCCGGCCTGTCGCCGATCGCCGCGCAACAGTTGTTTGCGACGATACGCGAGATCAATCGCGAGGGGGTCGCCATCGCCATGGTAGAGCAGAATGCGGTTGAGGCGCTGGAGATCGCGCATCGGGCGACGATCCTTGTCGATGGTCGCAACAACCGCGATGGTGATGCGGCGACGCTGCGGGCCGATCCGGAGATAAGGCGAATCTTCCTCGGCGCGCACCCGACCGAACAACCATAAGGGGGGCTTTGCATGATCCGTCTGACCCGCCGTCACATGCTCGCCACGGCCGCCGCGGGGCTTGCCGCGCCGGGGATGGTCCGCGCGCAGGCCGGCACCTTGGACCTCGGCGTGCTCACGCCGTTGACCGGCGCCGGCAGTTTCGACGGGCCGCGCATGCTGAAGGCGATGCAGGCGGTGGCGGATGAGATCAACCACGCCGGCGGCGTGGCGGGGCAGCAGATCCGCCTGGTGGTGGAGGACGACGAGACCAATCCCGAAGCCGCGGTGCGCGCCGCGCACAAGCTGATCGACGTGGACAAGGTGCCGGTGATCATGGGCACCTGGGCATCCGCGGTGACCACCGCGGTGGCGCCGGTGTGCTGGGAGAGCAAGACGTTCCTCACCACGGTATCCGGCGCCGACAGCATCACGCATCTGCCGCATCAGGGCTATCTGATTCGCACCCAGCCGAACAACCAGTTGCAGGCGACGAAGCACGCCGGGTTCATCATTCGCCACGGCGCGAAACGCGTGTTCATCATGGCGATCCAGGCACCGTTCGCCGAGCCGACGCGACACTTTCTCACCGACACGTTGACGCCGAAGGGCGTGGCCGTGGTCGGCTCTCTGGTCTACGACAAGGACAAGACCAGCTATCGGTCCGAGGTGGATCAGGCGCTGAGCGCCAAGCCCGATTTCCTGTACTTGAACGGCTATGCGCCGGATGTCGCGGTGGTACTGCGCGATCTGTACCGCGCCGGATACGACGGGGCGAAATTCTGCCAATCCTACGCGCTGACCGAAAAATCGGCGCAGCAACTGCCGCAGGAGGTGACGCAGGGGGCGATCACCGTGCAGCCTTCCGCCGACGTGGACTCGCCGGCTTACGCAGCGTGCGTGAAGCGGCTGGGCATCGCGGCGCCGGATTCATACGAGGCGCAGGCGAACGACTGGATCAGCATCGTGGCGCTGACGATCGCCAAGGCGGGTCAGGCCACCGGCACGGCGATCCGCGACACCGTGCGACGCATCACCAACAGCGACGGGCAGACGGTGTACACCGCGGTGGACGGGCTGGCTCTGATCAAGGCGGGCAAGGAGGTGAAGTACAGCGGCGCCTCCGGACCATGCAGCTTCACCGATATCGGCGACATCACCGACTGCAAGTTCCGCTACAACCGGGTGGAGAACGGGGAGTTCAAGTTCATCGAGGTGGGTTAGTGCGGTTCGACCCCTCCCCCCAACCCCCTCCCTCAAGGGGAGGGGGAGTGCTGTACGTCCTCCCCCTCCCCTTGAG
>JBEKNT010000375.1:0-6876 GCA_049522565.1 Acetobacteraceae bacterium | reverse complement strand
TTCCTTCGATTTGCCGAGCCGCGCGATGCCGGTGCGTTCGTTGCCCAGCAGGAACTTCGCCACGTCCCAGCCCTTGTTTTCCTCATAGACGCGCATGCTCACCGGCACCTTCACGTCATCGAAGAAAACCTCGTTCAGGTGATGGCTGCCGTCGATCGAGATGATCGGCCGCACGGTGATGCCCGGTGTCTTCATATCGACCAGCAGAAAGGAGATGCCCTCCTGGCGCTTGGCGGCGTTGGGGTTGGTGCGCACCAGCAGGAAGCACCAGTCGGCCTGATGTGCCGTCGAGGTCCAGATCTTCTGGCCGTTCACCACATAGGTGTCGCCGTCGCGCTTCGCCGAGGTCTTCAGCGAGGCAAGGTCCGATCCGGCACCGGGTTCCGAAAACCCCTGGCACCACCAGTCGTCCAGGTTGGCCGCGCGCGGCAGAAAGCGGTTCTTCTGCTCTTCCGTGCCGAACTGGATCAGCACCGGGCCGATCATCGTAATGTTGAACGATGAGAGTTCCGGCGCCGGCGCGACCTGGTTCTCTTCCAGGAAGATCATCTTCTGGATGGCGGTCCAGCCCGCTCCGCCCCATTCCTTTGGCCAGGACAGGCCGGCCCATCCCTTCTTATTCAGGATGCGCTGCCAGCGCACCGTGTCTTCCTTGCGCGGGCTGTGGCCGAGCCGCATGCGATCGCGGATGTCGGTCGGCAGGTTGTCGCGGATGAAGGCGCGGACTTCCTCGCGGAAGGTTGCTTCCTCCGGGGTGAAGCGCAGGTCCATGGTCGGGTCCCTCCCTACTCGCGGGTAAGTTTACCCGGCGATGGGTGGGGCGTGCAACTTTCGACGGCGCGTCGGGCTGCGCTGAGCCGGCATGACGCGCGGTGCGATCTCCCGTTCGTGACGGGTTGTCGTGCAACCCTACGGTGCCCGCCAATTTGTTCCTTATGCACGAAAAGAGGAGTTCGTTATGTCCGTGCTGTCAGCGACTGCCATACCCCAATCGCCGAGCGCCGATACCGCGACCGACCACCGGATACGCCGCCGCATAGAGCAGAATATCCATTACTATGCGATGCATCCGGAAGAGATCGACGCGCGGCTGGCGGAGCTTGATCGCGAATGGGATATCGAGCGCGTGCTGGAGGCCAACGCCGCCAGTATCGCGTTGGGTGGCATGTTGCTGGGCCTGTTCCGCCACCGCGGTTTCCTGGCGGTGCCGTTGGTGGCGGCCGGCTTCCTGCTGCAGCACGCCTTGCAGGGCTCGTGTGGGCCGGTGCGGTTGCTCCGCCGTCGTGGCGTGCGCACGGCGGTCGAAATCGCCAGCGAACGCGCGGCGCTGAAGTCGCTGCGTGGCGATTTCGCCGCGGTGGAACGTATGCCGAACGCACCGGAGCGTGCCAACGCGGCGTTCCGCGCCGCCATGGCGTGACGCGGACTACCGGCCGATGATGCGCCGCGCGATCACCATGCGGTGCACCTCGGACGGGCCTTCGTAGACCCGCATGGTCCGTACCTTCTGCGCCATCAGTTGCAGCGGCAACTCCTTGGCAACGCCCATCGCGCCGAAGGTCTGCATGGCGTGGTCGATGGTTTCGGTCGCCATCTCGGTGCCGTACAGCTTCACCATGGATGCCTCGGTGCGCACGTCCTTGCCGGCATCCGCCTTCGTCGCCGCGTCGTAAACCATCAGCCGGCAGGCGTGGATTTTCATCGCTGCCTCGGCGATCCACCACTGGATCGCCTGGCGGTCCGCCAGCCGCGCACCGAAGGTGACCCGCTGTTTGGCATGCTCTACCATCATGTCCAGGGCGCGGCGCGTCATGCCGATACACCAGGCGCCCATCTGCACACGCCGCACCGTCAGGCGCAATTGCATGGGAGCGAAGCCCTTGCCGATCTGTCCGAGCACCTGCGTTTCCGGGATGCGGCAATCCTCGAACACCAGTTCGTAGGTGCGCTGCCCGCCGAGCATGGGGATCTCGCGCTCGATGATAAATCCCTTGGTGTTGCGTTCGACGATGAACGCGGTGACGCCTTCATGCCGCTTGCCCTCACCGGTTCGCGCCATGACGATGACGAAGTCGGCCTGTGGTACGCGGCTGACCCATATCTTGCGCCCGTTGATCACCCAGTCGCTGCCGTCCTTGACGGCGCGGGTGATCATTCCGGCCGGATCGCCGCCGGCGCCGGGCTCGGAAATCGCGATCGCCGACTGCGCATCGCCGCGTGCATACGGTTCCAGGTACTTGCGGCGCTGTTCGTCGTTGGCGACGGCCATCAGCATGTGCAGGTTCGGGCTGTCGGGCGGGAAGGTGAACGGCACGCAGGTGCGGCCTTGTTCTTCATAGACGCCAACCAGCGCGACGGTCGGCAGGTTGGCGCCGCCGAATTCCTCCGGCACGTCGAGGCCCCACAGGCCGAGGTCGCGGCACTTGGTCAGCAGCGCCTGTTCTTCGTCTTCGGAGAGTGCGGATTTCTGGCCGGACGTTTCGCGCGCGAGCACCGCCTTTTCCAGCGGTATCAGCTCCCGGTCGACGAACTTCGCCACCAGGTCTTGCAGCATGCGGTGTTCTTCGGAGAGTTCGAACATGGTGGGTTCCGTTCAAGGGGAGAGGGAGTCTGCGTGCGTCAGTCCTTCAGGGTTATCAGCGCGTCGGCGATGGTCAGGCCGGAGCCGTCGGCATGCAAGATCACCGGATTGAACTCCATTTCGTCGATCCGGTCCGCATGCGCCAGCGCCGCCTCCGACAACCGCGCAATCAACGTGGCAATCGGAGCGAGGTCGATGGGCTTGCTGCCGCGGAACCCGGTCAGCAGCGGTGCCGAGCGGAGAGAGCAGATCATTCGTTTCGCCTCCGCCGCATCGACCGGCGCCGGGCTGTGTGCCACGTCGCCGAACAATTCGACGGTGACGCCGCCGAACCCCACCATCATGACCGGTCCGAACGTTGCGTCGTTCACCATACCAACGACCAGCTCATGCCCCTTGGGTGCCATGCGCTGCACCACCACGCCGTCGATCCTCGCGTCCGGTTGGTGGGCCAGCACGTCGCGCATCATCGTATCGTAAGCGTACCGCACCGCGTTCACGTCGGCCAGGCCGAGCCGTACTCCGCCAGCCTCGGTCTTGTGCGGCAGATCGGGTGACTGGATTTTCAGCGCGACCGGAAACCCCAATGCCGTTGCCGCATCCGCTGCTTCGGCTGCGGTGGTTGCCAATCTCTCGGGCGACGGCGGCAGGAACGCTGCCAAAGCGTGCTTGGCGGCATATTCGGGCAATACGCGCGGCAGGCCTGGCGGGATCGGCGTGACGTCGCCGGCGGCGGGCAAGGCGGGGATCGGGCGGGTCAATGCCTCGGCGTATCCCGCGAGCTTGCCCATCGCCACGCCAACGTTGCGCAGGTCGCTGTGCACGAACAGGCCGCAGCCGGCCGCCCCAGCACGTCCGAACTCCGACGGCAGGGTGTAGGTCCAAACCGTCATTGGTTTGCCGCAGCGCGCCGCCACTGCGCGAATACGTGCTGCATCCAGGGAGATCCGCGTGACGCTGGCGAGCGAGGTGATCAGCACCAGCATGTCGATTTCATCGCTCTCAGCCAGGTGCTCCATCGCAGTCATCGATGCCGGGCCGGTCGCGGAACCTTGCGCGGTGACATCGACCGGATTGCCCGAGGCACCGTACGACGGCATCAGGGGTCGCAGCGCCGCCTGGGTCTCGGCGGACAAGGCGGGAACGAGCAATCCGTGCGCCGACAGCGTGTCCGCCATCCATACGCCGCCGCCGCCGGAGGGCGTAACGATTCCGACCCGGCGGCCCTTCGGCAGCGGACAGCTCACGATGACGCCGGCGATCGCCACGGCCTCGTCCGCGTCCTCCGCCTCGATCACGCCGTAACGTTCGAACACGGCGCGGTAGGCGGTGTAGGACCCGGACAGTGATGCGGTGTGCGACGCGGAGGCGCGGCTGCCGGCCGCTGACCGGCCGACCTTGATCGCGATCACCGGCTTGCCGATCCGGCGCGCCTTCGCCAACGCCGCGACGAAGCTGGGGCCATTGCGGACCGCCTCGCAGAACAGCATGACGGCGTGCGTGTGCGGATCCTCGACCATGTAGTCGAGGAAGTCGCCCATGTTGAGATCGGCCTCGTTTCCCGTGGAGATCACATAGGAAAAGCCGATTCCCGCCGCCTTGCCGCGATTGAACAGCGCAAAGCCGATGCCGCCGGACTGCGCGATCACGCCGACCCGACGGTCCGAGACCAGGACGCGGCCCTCATCGTCCGTCGTTTCCACCGTCGGGCTGAACGTGGTCGCGACCTTGCCCAACGCATTGAAGTAGCCTTCGCAGTTCGGCCCGCAGGCGCGGATGCCGGTGCGTTGCGTGACGTCCACCAGCGCCGCTTGCATGTCGCCCGCCGCGCCGCCTTCCTCGGCGAAGCCCGAGCTGATGATCAGCGCGTTCTTCACACCGGCCTTGGCGCATTCCTCCAGCGCTGACGCGACGCCGGCGGCCGGGATCGCCACCAAGGCGAGATCGACCGGCGCACCCACTGCGGCGATCGACGGAAAGCAAGGCAGGCCCCCGATCTCCTGGTAGCTTGGGTTGATCGGCAGGATACGCCCGGGAAAGCCGTTCTCGCGCAACTGGTGGAGCAATCGCCCGCGGATGCGATGCAGGTCGGGTGAGGCGCCCAGCACCGCAATCGATTGCGGCCAGAAGAAGCTTTGTAGTGCGTGTTCGGTCATTGGCGTGGCCCCGTTGGAATTTCGCGCCACGGCATTCCTTTGTCCGCCCGCGGATCCTGCGGCAGACCGAGCACGCGTTCGGCGATGATATTCTTCATGATCTCGTCCGTGCCGCCCGCCAGGCGCAACGCCGGCGAATACAGCAACGCCTCTTCGAAGATGCCGGCAACCGGCATGTCGGAGCCCATGGCAGGCCCCGCCATGCCGATCATATCCAGCCCGTACGACAGGATGTCTTGCAGCTTGTTCGCTGCCACCACCTTGATGATCGACGATTCCGGCCCCGGCGTCTGGCCGCGCGACAGCGCCGTCATGGTGCGGAACTTGGTGAACCGCAGCCCCTGCGAGCGGGTGTAGTACTCCGCCAGCTTCTCCTGCACCGCCGCATTCTCAATCGCCGGTCCATCCTCCAGTTCCACCTGTTCGGCCAACGCGAACAACTCGTTGAAGTCGGGACCAGGGGCGTCGCGCATGCCGTGCCGTTCGTTCATCAGCGTGGTCAGCGCCACCTTCCAGCCGGCACCCACCGGACCGACCCGGCGACTATCCGGAATGCGGACATTGGTGAAGAACACCTCGTTGAAATGCGCGGACCCCGAGATCTGCCGGATCGGCCGTATCTCGATGCCCGGAGTCTTCATGTCGAGAATAAAGAAGCTCAGGCCGGCATGCTTCTGCGCATTGGGATCGGTCCGCGCCACCAGGATACCGAAATCGCTGTAATGCGCGCCGGAGGTCCAGATCTTCTGCCCGTTCACCACCCAGTCTTCGCCGTCGCGGTCCGCCCGAGTCCGCAGTGCCGCGAGGTCCGACCCGCCGCCGGGTTCAGAGAACAACTGGCACCACACCTCATCGGCGCGCATCGCCGGCCGCACGAAGCGCTCGCGCTGTTCCGGCGTGCCCCAGGTGCAGATCGTCGGCATTGCGAGCTGGATGCCAATACCGAAGATGCTGGTCAGGACGTCGTATTTCGCCTCTTCCTGGTTGTAGATGACGTTCTGGATCTGCGTGCCGCCGCGCCCGCCCCACTCTTTCGGCCAATGGATGCCGACAAAGCCCGCCGCGTATTTCCTGCGCTGGAACGACTTGGCGCGTTCCATCGCACCCGGCGCATCCTGGCCACGGCGATAGCCTTCCACCTCGCCCTGCTTGCGACGCTGCGCATTCGCATCGAGAAACCCGCGCGCCTCGATGCGGAATGCGGCCTCTTCCGACGTGTCTTCGAAATCCATGTGCCTCCCCCTCAGGCCGCTGCAAGCGACGTCGCCGGCGCGTTGCGTTCGCGCAACGCACCGATCAGCCGCTGCTTCCATTCGCGCGCGCCGCCCAGCGCCAGCGACAACAGCTTGGCGCGGCGATAGTAGAACTGGCAGTCCATCTGCCAGGTGAAGCCCATGCCGCCATGCGTCTGGATGTTTTCCTTGGTTGCCAGCCAGCCGGCATCGCAGGCAGCGATGCGCGCCACCGACGCGGCGATCGGCAGCTCGGCGGAGTCGGCGTGCAACGCCCAGGCGCCGTAATACGCGTTGGAGCGCGCCAACTCGACGGCGATATAGATGTCCGCCAGCTTGTGCTTGATTGCCTGGAACGAACCGATCGGCCGGCCGAACGCATATCTCTCCTTCGCATATCCCGTCGCCATATCCAGCGCCGCCTGCGCGTTCCCCACTTGCTCGAACGCCATCGGCACCGCCGCGTGATCGAGCAGCCGCCGGACCGCATCGGCACTGGCCGCGCCGGGCAATGGTTCAGCCGGTGCCTGTATAAATGCGATGCGGGCATGCGAGCGCGTGGGATCGATCGTGGTCACCGGCTCGCGCGTGACGCCAACTGCGGTCAGGTCAACGATATGCAGCCACAGGCCGCCCGCGCCACCGTGCACGCCGACCACGGCGAAGTCGGCAACGTCGCCGTCCGGCACGGCGAGTTTTCCCCCCGTCAGCTTGCCGTCGGTCACCGATGCAGTCAGCCGCGTCGGATTGGACGGGCCGGGTCGCTCGGCAAAAGCGAACGCGCCGATCAGTTCGCCGGTGGCGAGTTTCGGCAAATAGTGTTGCTGCTGCGCGGGAGAGCCGAACAGCAGGATCGCCTCGGTGGCAAGATAGACCGACGACGACCATGGCACCGGTGCGACGGCCC
>JBEKNT010000374.1:0-6891 GCA_049522565.1 Acetobacteraceae bacterium | reverse complement strand
TGCGTCGCTATCGCTCCTCGCAATGCCAGGTGATGGCGAGCGTTTCCAGTCAGGGTGGAAGGGCTCTAGCGGCGCACCGACAGGGCAAACATTGCAGGGCCTGACCTGACCGGCACGAACTCCCGCGTTCACGGCTTGCCGGGCCGCGGCCGGCGCCGTCCGAGCGAGGCCGGCCGCGGCCGCGGACGTCAGGCGCGCCGACGGCGACGGCGGGCCGCTATCAGGCCCAGCCCCAACAGGCCCTGGCCGAGCAGCAGGATCGATGCCGGCTCGGGAACCGCATCGCCCTGGGCAACGAGAATGATGTTGGGCAGGTCGGCATCGGGAATTGAGAAGTTCCAAGGACCGCCGGACGGATCGGTCTCGGTGGCCAGCGGCGTGAGGCCGGTATCCGTCTCGAACTTGGAGATATCGGTCACGTCTCCCGGCGCTGCCGAGCCTCCGTCCGGATCGGAGGTGCAACCGCTGCCGCCGCCCAGCGCCTGGCAGATCTGGGTGTCGCTGTCGCCGTCCAGGGTGGGGGCGTAAAACGCAGCGATTTCATCGACGGCGTTCAGTTCGTCCTGGGTCTCGTTGCTGAAGGTGATCCCGGTGTCCGACACGGTGTAGGCGGATTCCCCGCTGAGTTCGGCCTCGGCGCCGCTGGGGCTGTTTTCGCTGCCGTAGTTCTCGGAACTGATCAGGGAGTTGGTTAGCGTCGAGTCGATCCCGACGCCGGCATAGGGATCCGCGAAACCGGCGGCGAAGGCCGCGCCGAAACCGCCGAACCCTGCCCGCGCGGCGGCGACCGAGGCGGACGATCCGAACGCCCCGGAGCACACGGTCCACGCATAGCTATAGGAGCCGGCGCCGATGGACAGGAACCAGGCGTAGAATGCCGATGGGGGTGCGACGCAGGCTGCGGCGGAATAGGTCCAGGTTGGGGCGGAAATCCACAGGAACGCCGCTGCCGAGGCCGGCTGAACGCCCCCGAAAAGACCGACCGTCAACGCTACTGCCAGTGCTCCCAGCATTCGTCGCATCGTCGTTCTCCTTCCCCTTGCCCGTCTGGGCTACTGTGCGATCATCGGGTCGTGCGTCGGCGTCTCCGAAACGTGTTCGCCCGGCCTTACGCAATTTGCATGCCACTTTTGACAAATGTGCTTTATCAATACATTGCTGCTCCGTGGGTACGGGATAGCGCGAGAACTGTAAAATATTCCGACAACGCGCGACCGCGGCTCGACGGCGGACCGCGACGCATGCCGCCGGCCCGAAAGATCGACGTACGGCACGGACCGCCCCAACCCGTCATGCCCGGGTTTGGCGCCATGCGCATCGGGTTAAGCGGGGCGCGGAGACGAATTCTCCCCCCTCCTCTTGTGGGAGGGGGTTGGGGGGAGGGGTGCTTCCTCCTCCCACAAGGGGACAAAATTGCCTCCACCTGCCGTAACCAGATGTGTATGGGGCTTGACCACGGCCATCGATGCAGCCGTGGTGCCGCGATAGGTGGCCGGGCTAAGCCCGGCCAGGACGGGCGGAGGCGGCCCGTGCCCCAATGGGCGGAACGCCGCGTGCGTCGCCTGGCGGCTATGCCGCCGCCGCGTCCGGCTCGTTCTCGTCCGGGGTCGTCTGTGGCGGCCCGCTGTCCAGGCCTTTCGCGGCCGCATCACGGTCCACCAGCTCGATGACCGCCATGTCGGCGGCGTCGCCGTGGCGCATGCCGGCCTTCATCACGCGCGTATAGCCGCCGGCACGGCCGCGATAGCGGGTGGCCAGGGCGTCGAACAGCTTGTCCACGATCGCGTCGTCGCGCAGCCGCGCATGGGCGAGCCGGCGGTTCGCCAACCCACCCTTCTTGCCCAGCGTGATCAGCTTCTCCGCCACCGGCCGCAGCTCCTTCGCCTTCGGCAGCGTGGTGGTGATTTGCTCGTGCTTGATCAGGGCCACGGCCATGTTGCGGAACATGGCCTGGCGATGGCTGGACGTGACGTTGAGCTTTCGCCCGGCAACCCCGTGACGCATGGTACAGTCCCCTTTTCGGCCGAACTAGAAAGGCTCTTCGAGCCGCTTGGCCAGGTCCTCGATGTTTTCCGGCGGCCAGCCCGACACGGTCATGCCCAGCGACAGCCCCATCGAGGTCAGCACTTCCTTGATCTCGTTCAGCGACTTGCGCCCGAAATTCGGGGTGCGCAGCATTTCCTGTTCGGACTTCTGCACCAGGTCGCCGATATACACGATGTTGTCGTTCTTCAGGCAGTTGGCCGAACGCACCGACAGCTCCAACTCGTCCACCTTGCGCAGCAGGTTGCGGTTGAACGGCAGGTTGTCTTCCGGCTCCTCGGCGCGGATCGCCTGCGGCTCCTCGAAGTTGATGAAGAGCTGCAACTGGTCCTGCAGGATGCGCGAGGCCAGCGCCACCGAATCCTCCGGCGTCACCGCGCCGTTGGTCTCCACCGTCAGCAGCAGCTTGTCGTAGTCGGTGACCTGGCCGACGCGGGTCGGCTCCACGCGATACGACACCCGGCGCACGGGGGAGTAGATCGCATCGACCGGGATCAGCCCGATCGGCGCGTCCTCCGGACGGTTGGCGGCCGAGGCGACATAGCCCTTGCCGAGGTTCACGGTGAACTCCATGCCGAGCTTCACGCCGTCGTCCAGCGTGCAGATCACCAGCTCGGGGTTCATGATGTCGATGTCGTGGCCGGCCTGGATCTGCCCGGCGCGCACCTCGCCCGGACCGGTGGCGGTCAGCGTCATCCGCTTCGGCCCCTCGCCGTGCATGCGCAGCGCGAGCTGCTTGATGTTCAGCACGATGTCGGTGACGTCCTCGCGCACGCCGGGGATGCTGCTGAATTCGTGCAGCACGCCGTCGATCTGCACCGCGGTGACCGCGGCGCCCTGCAGGGACGACAGCAGGATGCGGCGGATGGCGTTGCCGAGGGTCATGCCGAAGCCGCGCTCCAGCGGCTCGGCGACCACCGTCGCCATGCGCGACGGATCGGCGCCTGGCTCGACTTCAAGCTTTTCGGGCTTGATCAGGGATTGCCAGTTCCTCTGAATGACTGCGCTTTGCCTCATGGCCTGGATACCTTTCGAACCGCGCCGCCGCACGGTTCATGTACTGTCAACAGCGTCCCGCGCGGGGTGCGGCCCCGCGGGGGAAAAATCAGACGCGCCGGCGCTTGCGCGGCCGGCAGCCGTTATGCGGGATCGGCGTCATGTCGCGGATCGCGGTGACCGAGAAGCCCACCGCCTGAAGCGCCCGAAGCGCGCTTTCGCGACCCGAGCCGGGTCCGCTCACTTCGATCTCCAGCGTTTCCATCCCGTGTTCGCGGGCCTTCTTGCCGGCGTCCTCGGCGGCGACCTGCGCCGCGTAGGGCGTGGACTTGCGGCTGCCCTTGAAGCCCTGGCTGCCGGCCGATGACCACGCGATGGCATTGCCTTGCGCGTCGGTGATGGTGATCACCGTGTTGTTGAACGTCGCCGCCACGTGGGCGACGCCGGACGTGATATTCTTGCGCTCCTTCCTGCGGGGGCGCGCGGTGGTCGTGGCCGGTCTCGCCATTTGTGGTGGTCCTGTTCCAATTCCGCGCCGCCCCGGGAGGTGGGGCGGCTGCCGTCATTCTGCTTGGTGGGCGCCGGGCAGCGAGACCGGCTTATTTGGTGACTTTTTTCTTGCCCGCAATCGCCACCGCCTTGCCCTTGCGGGTGCGCGCGTTGGTGTGGGTGCGCTGGCCGTGCACCGGCAGCCCGCGGCGATGGCGCAGGCCGCGATAGCAGCCGAGGTCCATGAGCCGCTTGATGTTCATGGCCACTTCGCGCCGCAGATCGCCCTCGACCTGGTATTCGCGGTCGATCAGCTCGCGGATGCGCAGCACCTCCTCATCGGAGAGCTGGTTGACCCGGCGCTCGTCCGGGATGCTGAGCCGGCTGCAGATTTCCGCCGCCTTGGTCGGACCGATACCGTAGATGTACCGCAGCCCGATGGTCACACGCTTGTTGGTCGGGATGTTCACGCCGGCAATACGCGCCACGCCTGCCACTCCTGTCGGCCCGGCGCGAACGCCGGACGTTTGCTGGATTGCCCTGGAAAGGGCGAGAAACTGACCAAACGACACCGCCCCCGAACGGGGGTGCGCCGAAGCGGCGGACTATAGTCCCGACCGGACGGGAGTCAACGCGGCCATATCAAGATTGCGTGAGCATGGCGGTGAACCTTGCAGCGCTCCGCCGGGGAGAGGTCAAGGGTAGGGACGCACGAGGTAACGCGTCTCGACCCCGGATCAAGTCCGCGGCCGTCTCTCTCTCCCGCTCCGCCGGTTCTCGGACCTTGTGTCGGCTTTCGCGGCGTCCAAGTCTGAGCTCGCCTGATCGGTCCCCCCTATGCTCGGCTGAATGGCTGCGAACGCACTGAAGCGATATTATCGCTCGACCGGGCCCGGCAATTGCGCGATATTATCGCTAGTGAAAACGATCATCCTCACGCTGAGCGCCGCGAAAGATCTCGATACCCTTGCCCGAGACGCTCGTGCGCAAGTGGAAGCTGGGCTTCACCGTTACGCTATGACGGGCCGAGGCGACGTGAAGGCCCTTCAAGGCCGCGACGGCTACCGCCTCCGCATTGGCGGTTACCGGGTGATCTTCGATGAGGATGCAACCACGATCCTGGCGATCTACATCGGCCGCCGGGCCACGACGGCTTACAAGAGGAACTAAGGCTATGAGTGCACCACAGATCATTCGGACGCCCAGCGGCGAAGAGCTGGTGGTGCTGCCCCGGGCTGAATATGAGGCACTGCTCGAGCGCGCCGATCACGCGGCCGAGGATGCCGACGACGTCGCCATCTACGATGCCCGGAAAGCCGAAATAGCTGCTGGCGGCGTCGTGCTGCCCGTGGAGGTTAGTGCTGCGATTCTACGAGGGGAGAGTCGGCTGAAAGCCATTCGCAAGTGGCGCGACGAGACGCAACTGCATTTGGAGTTCAAAACAGGTATCGGTCAGGGCTATCTGTCCGACCTCGAAAGTGGGCGCCGTACGGGAACCCCCGAGACCATCGCGAAGCTCGCGCAGGCTTTGAATGTGCCGGTGGAGTGGCTTTCGTAGACATTTTTGGACGCCTCGGCATCGCTCTGGCATTCGTGATGGGTTTCGCGGACTGACCCCGTCATAGGGCTATGGCGTGGACATAGTGCTCATCATCGTCGGCCGCGCCCAGCGGGAGAGAGATAAAGCGCCTCCAGCGACCGGCACAGGCCGGTCACGTCGCAGACGGCACTGGCCCGCAGGTGCGCGCGCAGGCCGCTGCGCAGCGCCGCCAGGCGCGCCGGCGTGCCGGCGGCATGCGCCAGGGCGACGGCGGCGTCCTGGAACCCGGGCACATCCGCCGCGACCCATTCGGCAAGCCCGCCCGCCGCCAGCAGCGAGCGGCTGGTGCGGCCCGCCCAGCGGTCGCCGTTGCAGGTCAGCATCGGCACGCCCTGCCACAGTGCCTCGGCCGTCGTGGTGCCGCCGTTATAGGGGAACGTGTCCAGCGCCACATCGACGCGGTCGTAGCTGCGCAGGAAGTCGAAATGCTCGGCGCCGCCCTCCAGGGTCAGCCGCTCCGCGGCGATCCCGTGGCGTGCGAACCGGTCCAGCAGGGCGGCGCGGTTCGACGCCTCGTCCAGCGTGCGGTTACGCAGCAGCAGCCGGCTGGTCGGCGCATCGCGCAGGATGGCGGCATAGGCAGCGATGGTTTGCTGCGTCAGCTTGTAGGCCGAGGCGAAGCAGCCGAAGGTCAGATGTCCCGCGCCCAGGCATGGCGGCGGCACGACGTCCGGCACCGGATAGAACACCGAGAACGCCAGGTAGGAGCCCGGCACGCGGAAGATTGGCTCGCGGTAGAAGCGCTCCTCCTCGGGCGGGATCACCGCTGCGTCGCCGACCAGCCAGTCGATGTCGGGGAGGCCGGTGGTGCCGTACATGCCGTTCCAACAGATCTGCAATCGCGCCGGCCGGTGCAGGAACACCGGCAGGCGGCGCTGAAAACTGTAGCCGTTCAGGTCCACCAGCACGTCCAGGCCCGCCTCGGCGATGTGCTGCGCCAGGGCGGCGTTCGACACGTCACCAAGCTCCCAGATGCGGTCCTCCGCGTGATCGACGTAGCCGCACGCCGCGGATGGCGTGGCGCCGTCGGAGAGGAAGTGGAATTCGAAACGGTCGCGGTCGTGGGCGTTGATGACGCCCATGTACATTTTCATCCAGTTGCGGGCACCGAAGAACGCCCCGAGATAGCCGACCCGCAGCTTGCGTCCGGCTTCGGCCGGCGCCGCCGTGACCCGGCGGAGGCCGCGCGACTCCCAGTCGATCCAGCGCCGCCGTGCCGCCATGACGTTGAAATTGTCCTGGTGCGGCGCGCCCGGGGCGATGCACGCAATGCCGGCCAGCGCGACCGCCCGCACCGCCGCATCGCCGCTGTCTGCCGCGCGTTGGTATTCCGCTATCGCGCCATCCACCGCGCCGAGTTGGAACAACGCCTCGGCCAGGTTGCAGCGCACGCGGTCCGCGTCGGGCTGCAACGCCACGGCGCGGCGCAGCGCCTCGGTGGCGTCGGCATAGGCCTTCAGCGTGAGGCTGGCGCAGCCCAGGCCGTACCATGCCGCATGCAGCGACGCATCGCCCGCGAGCGCGCTGCGGTAGGCTGCGATCGCCTCGGGATACTGCCGGTCCAGGTGGAGCGCATCGGCCCGACGGAGTTCGCTGGCAGGGTCCACGGGTCAGTGCGTCTCCGCTGGAGTGAATGCGGTTTCTAGCCAGAGTATTGCCGGCGGCGGCGTGACAGGAAGCCCCAGGGGCTCTGCCCCTGAAGCCCCGCCAGGGGGGCTTTGCCCCCCTGACCCCCCAGCAAAGGCGAAGCCTTTGCAATCCAT
>JBEKNT010000373.1:0-6912 GCA_049522565.1 Acetobacteraceae bacterium | reverse complement strand
TTGCTGGAGGCGGACCCCCGAGTCACCGCGCACCTGGACGCGGGAGCGATCGAGGCCCTGCTCGATCCGACCGCCTACACCGGACTGTGCGCGAACATGGCGCGCACAGCGGCGACGCGGGCGCGCGCATCGGCGGCCGGGATCGGCAAGACGTAAGGCCGCCATCACCCGTCATTGCGAGGCGCGTAGCGGTGCCCGGGTCAAGCCCGGGCACCGCTGCGCTCCTCGCAATGACACAAGAGAACGGGCAACCAACGTCAGGATCACAACACCAGCGTGCGCCCCGCTACGCAACGGCGCCGGCTCGGTTGAAGCCGCCACGAACGACCGGCACAGTGCCGCGTTCGCCGGTTGCGACAGTCATTTCGGGAGTGTCCAATATGCAGATCACCGCCGTCCGCGTGCTGCGCCTGCGCGGCACGATGCACACCACCGGCCCGTTCTGGGAGGAACGCCTGGTGCGGCCGATCGACATCTATCCGGAATACCGGATGCGCGACGACTTCGAAGGCGGCGTGCAAAGCGATGCGACGCATTTCCGCATGGAACAATACTTTGTGCGGATCGAAACCGACGAGGGTCCGCATGGCATCGCCGGGCCGCTGCCGGAGATGGTCGCGTTGTTCGTGGCGAAACGGCTCCGCCCGATCCTGCTGGAGCAGGACCCGATCGCGCATGAAATGCTGTGGGACCAGATGCACCGCATCATGGTGCATGGCCGCCAGGGCGACGCGATGCTGGCGATCAGCGCGATCGACTGCGCGCTTTGGGATTTGAAAGGCAATTGGCTCGGCCAACCGGTGTTCCGCTTGCTCGGTGGACCCACGCGCGATGCGATGCCGTGCTACGCGTCGATGCTCGGCTTCGCGGTGCGCGACCTGGAACGGGTGAAGGAACGTGCCGCGGAATACCGGGCGCTCGGTTATCGCGCACAGAAATGGTTCTTCCGTCACGGACCAATGAGCGGGCCTGAAGGCATGCGCGACAACGTCGCCCTGGTTCGCACGCTGCGTGAGACGCTGGGCGAGGACGCCGACATCATGCTCGACTGCTGGCAGGCATTCGACCCGATCTACGCGGTGGAACTCGCCGAGCGTATCGCCGAATTTCGCCCACGCTGGCTGGAGGAATGCGTGATGCCAGACCGCATCGACAGCTACCGCCGGGTGAAGCAGGCAACACGGATTCCGCTGTCGGGGGCAGAGCATGAATACACCCGTTGGGGCTTCAAACGCTTCATCGATGCTGGCGCGCTGGATGTGTTGCAGCCGGATATCTACTGGGCCGGCGGATTGTCGGAGACACTGAAGATCGCGGCGTATGCCAGCGTGCACGACCTGATGGTGATCCCGCATGGCCATTCAACGCCAGCAGGGTTGCACTTCTCATTGGCGCAGTCGCCGCTACTGACTCCATTGCAGGAGTATCTGGTGAAGTGGAACGCCATCAATCAGCATTTCCTGGCATATCCGCTGGTGCCGGAGGGCGGCGTGTTGCGCGTGCCGACACAACCGGGACTGGGAATGGCGCTCGATCCGGCGAAGATCGAGGCACAGGAAGAGGTGTAGGGGGCGGGCCTGTCATCGCTGCGCGCCTCGCAATGACAGGCCGATGTCACCGATGCAGCGTCCGCAGCCGCTACTGTACTCTCCGCAGCGGATCGAACGGCCGCAGATCCATCGCAATTTCCCGGTCCAATACCAGCTCCGCCAGCAGCTTGCCGGCGAGTGGCCCGATCGTCAGCCCGGCCGCGCCGAGTCCATTGCCGACGTAAAGTCCGTCCACACCGCGCACGCGTCCAAGCGATGGCAAACCATCGGCCGACACTGGACGAAAGCCGACGCGTGTCTCGATGACCGTCGCCGCCGCCAATCCCGGCGCGACGTGCAACGCTTCCTGCAAGACTTCGGCTTGCCCCGCGGCAGTAACCCGATAGTCGAATCCCGCACCGCTTTCGCGCGTCGCGCCGGCGACCACACGAGAGTCTTCGAACGCCAGCAGGTAGTGCGCGCTTTGCGGCAGCACGACGGGCCACCCTGCGGTGTCGCTGCCCGGCAGCCGCAAATGCACGATCTGGCCGCGCATGGGTGCAACCGGCAGCGCGATGCCGACCGGGCGCAGCAGCGCCGGTGCCCAGGCGCCGGCGGCGACAACCACCGCATCGGCGGTCAGCGTTTCGCCGGCAACCCGCACGCCGAACCCGTGCTCGTCCGAAATCGCCAGTTCCGCTATGCCTTCGCGCAAATCGGCGCCGAGTCCCTGTGCGGCGCGCCACAGCGCGGCGGTCAGCCGCCTGCCATCCACACGCGCACCGCCGCTGACCAGCACGCCCGCAAGGCCGGCCCGCAACGGCGGAAACAGCGCGCGCGCTTCCGTGGTGGAGAGACGGCGCACCTCGCCGGCTTCTGGTGCCTCCGCCGCCCGCGCGCGCACATAATCCGCGATGAAGTCCAGCTCTGCCGCGTCATCCGACACGCACAGGCCGCCGACGCGCGCGTAGCCCAGGTCATACTCACCGCACCCACCCAGCAACCGGACCAGTTCGGGATAATAACGAGCGCCGGCCGCGTACAGCCGGTAGAACGCGCCGTCATCGGCACCTGAGACCCACGGGCAGACAATGCCGGCGCCAGCCGCGGTGGCGCGCCCGGCATGCGCCGCATCGACCAGCACGGCATCCACGCCCGCGCGCGCCAGATGCAGCGCGGTGCTCGCTCCCAACACACCGCCGCCAACGATCACCACACGCATCGTGCGCCCCGCGTCAGCTCACCGCGCCGCCGGCGCGCAACGCCGCGATCTGCTCTTGCGTGTAGCCCAGCGCGCGCAATACCTCCTCGGTGTGCTCGCCCGCCGCGGGTGGCTGGCGGCGCAATCCGGGTGCCTCGTCGTCGAAACAGATCGGCGTGGTCGGCAGCTTCGCCACGTTGCCCTTCGGCATGCGGATCGGCAGCATCCGCCCGTGCGCATTCATCTGCGGGTCGTCGAACAGATCGGACGGTGTGCGCACCGGCGAAAACGGGATATTCGCTGCGTCCATCATGCGCTCAAGCGTCGCGATGTCGTATTCCAGCGCGATCGCCGCGATGTATTCGCGCAGCGCCGGACGGTTGGCCACCCGGTCGGCGTTGGAGGTGAAGCGCGGATCGGCGAACAGATCCGGCCGAGCGAAGTCCTTGCAGAAGCTGCGCCAATGGTTGTCCGACGTGATACCGATGAACAGCTTCTCGCCGTTCTTGGTGGGAAACGTCTCGTAGATTCCCCAGGCGCCGCGGCGGATCGGCATTGGTGGCACCGGCGTGCCGGTCGCCGCCTCACCCGCCATGTGCTGCGCCACGAAAAACGCCGACGATTCGAACAGCGAGCTGGTGACCTTGCGGCCGATACCGTCGCGGTCACGCTGCCGCAGCGCCGCCAGCAGGCCGATCACGCCCATCACCCCGCCCATGATGTCAACCACCGACGCGCCGGCGCGTAGCGGCTGTCCGGGCGGTCCGGTCATGTAGGCAAGCCCGGTCATGAACTGCGCCAACTCGTCGAGCGACGGCCGATGTTCGTAGGGGCCGGGCAGGAAGCCCTTCATCGCCAGATACACCAACCGCGGATTCAACGCGTGCACCGTGTCCCAGCCAAGGCCCAGCCGATCCATCGTGCCGGGACCGAAATTCTCGATCAACGCGTCGGCGTTGCGCGCCATGTCCTTGGCGACGGCGAGGCCCTGCGGCGATTTCAGGTCGATGCAGATGCAGCGCTTGTTGCGGTTGAAATAGACAAAGAACCCAGTGGCAAAACCGTGCAACCGGCGGGTGCGGTCGCCATCCGGTGCCGGTTCGATCCGGATCACGTCGGCGCCGAGATCGGCCAGCACCATACCGCAAGACGGACCCATGACGGTGTGGGTGAATTCGAGGATCGTCAGGTCCTCGAGCGGCAGGATCGACATGCGCTGACTTTCCTCTATTCCCACCCGTCCGGCGGCTTGAATCCCAGCCACGCCTGTTCGAGCATGCCCGCCACCGCGATCGTCGTGCGGTCGCCGTAGATCGGTCCGACAATCTGCACACCCAGCGGCAGGCCGGCACGGGTAAACCCCAACGGCGCGATCGATGCCGGCAAGTGATAGGCGCCGGTCAGGCCCGGCCAGAACAGCAGGTCATTGTACGCGATCGTGCGGCCGTTCACCGTCAGCTTGCGTTCCCACGTGTTGCCGTCTTGCCTGTGCGGCAACGCGGCGGTGGCGATCGGCGGGCACAGCAGCACGTCCCACTCCTGGAAGAACGCGCTCCACGCCCGGCGATACTTCGCCCGCTTCTCGTTGAGCCCGAGCCAGGTGCGATGCGGCATGTCCACGCAACGCAGCATGATCGCATCCGCGCTCATGTCATCCGGCGGGCGTCGGGCGGCGCCGGCCCGCCGGTCGGCAAGCTGTTGCTCTGTCAGCCGCCCGCTCCAGGCGGTATCGAGCAATTTGAGATAAAGATGATACGCGTCAAGTGCGTCGAAGGGCGGCCGCGCCGTACGACTGACCGTGGCGCCTTCACGTTCCAGAAACGCCGCGAGATCGTCCAGTTTCGCCACCAGCTCGGCGTCGGTCTCCTGCCCCTGCGCTTGCGACCACACCGCGACACGCAACTCGCGCAACGTCGTCGTGCGTGGCGCCGGCAGGTTGAACGTCAAGCCGGTCTCCGCGGGATCGGGGCCGGCCAGTACATCCAGCGATAGCGCGAGATCAGCAGCGGATCTCGCGATCGGGCCCAGCACCGAGATATCCGTCGGTGCCGCGGGGCTGGTCGCCGGGTCGCCCGTCATCGGGCACAATGCCCAGGTCGGCTTATGGCCGAACACGCCGCAGAAATGCGCCGGCACGCGCACCGAACCGCCGATGTCGGTGCCGACCTCCAGACCCGCAAGACCCGCGGCCATCGACGCCGCCGACCCGCCGGACGATCCGCCTGGCGTATGCGCAACGTTCCACGGATTGGAGGTGCTGCCGTACACCGGATTATAACTTTGCCAGTCGGCCAGATCGACCGGCACGTTGGTCTTGCCGAACACCACGACGCCCGCGGCCTCCAGCCGGCGGATCGCCAAGGACGAGGCGCCGGCACGATGCGCAGCCAATGCGACGTGGCCGCGCGTGGTGGGCAGGCCGGCGACGTCGAAGCTTTCCTTCACCGTCATCGGCACGCCGAACAGCGGTGCATGGCGATCGCCCTTGGCATCCAGTGCGCGTGCGCGGTCGCGCGCGCGGTCGAAATCGCGCACCACCACGGCATTGATGCGCGGATCAAGCCGTTCGACACGTGCGATGTAATGGTCGAGCAATTCGCAGGCGGACAATTCGCCGGCGCGCAAGCGGGAAACGAGGCTGGTGGCCGGTTGGAACGACAAATCCATGTCTTTCACTCCCATCCCGGTGGCGGCACGAAGCCCTGCCACGCGACTTCCAATAGTTTCGCGACTTCGATCGTGGTGCGGTCGGCGTATTGCGCGCCGACGATCTGCACGCCGATCGGCAGCCCGTCCGGCGAAAAGCCGAGTGGGGCTGCCGTCGCCGGCAGCAGGTAGAAGCACGAGATGCCGGCCCAGAACATCTGGTCGGTCGTCGGCACGCGATGGCCGTTCACCGTGATGCTGCGTTCCCAACGCTCGCCGGCGTGGTCGTGCGGCTGCGCCGGGCTGGCGCCGACCGGGCACAAGAACACGTCGTAATCCTGGAAGAACGCGGCCCACCTGCGGCGCATGCGCTGGCGGGTCTCGTTGGAAACCAGAAAGTCGCGATGCGTCATGCTGACGCCGCGTGCCATCATCGCGTAGTAGCTGGTGTCGTCCGGCGAGCAGCGCTCGGCTTCGGCGCGCCAGTGCTGCATCGCCGCGGCATCGGTGCGCGCGCTGGTGGTGGCGCGCAGCAGCTCGATATACAGCCGATGGCCGAGCGTCAGATCGAAATCTGGCCGCGCCGTCATGCTGACGATGGCGCCTTCGCGGCGCAGGAAATCGGCGAGCTCGGTCAGTTTGATGGCGATCGACGCGTCAACTTCGGAGAGCGGATGGTCGATCATGACTGCGACGCGCAGGCCCTTGAATGACGAGGCGCGTGGCGGCGGCAGCTCAAGCTTCCAGCCGGCTTCGATCGGTTCGGCGCCAGCCATGACGTCGAGTGCGGGCATCAAGTCGGCAGCGGAACGGGCCAGCGGGCCGATCACCGAGATGTCGGCTTGCGCAACGTTGCCGCCAAGCGACTGGCCGAGCGGCGGACAGATGCCCCAGGTCGGCTTGTGTCCCCAGACGCCGCAATAATGCGCGGGATTGCGAATGGAGGAGCCGATGTCGCTGCCGGTCTCGATCCCGGTCAGCCCGGCGGCGAGCGCCGCGGCGGACCCGCCGGATGAACCGCCCGGTGACAGCGCGAGGTTCCACGGGTTGTTGGTGGCGCCGTAAACGGCGTTGTAGCTCTGCCAGTCGGCCAGCATCAGCGGCACGTTGGTCTTGCCGAACAGCACCACACCGGCGTCGAGCAAGCGATCCACGGCGAGCGCATTGCCGGTGGCGATGTTGTCGCGCCAGGCGGGCGCGCCCCAGGTGGTGGGCAGTCCGGCGACGTTGAAGCTCTCCTTGATGGTCATCGGCACGCCGAACAGCGGCGCGCCGCGGTCGTGCTGCTGGTCCAGCGCGCGCGCGCGGGTGCGGGCTCGGTCGAAGTCGCGCACCACCACGGCATTGATGCGCGGATCGAGGCGTTCGACGCGCGCGATGTAATGGTCGAGCAATTCGAGGCAGCCGATGTCGCGCAAGCGCAGGGCTTCGGCGAGGCGTGTAGCGGAAAGGAACGTTGGGTCCATGGGTTTTCGTCTTTCCCCGGAGACTCCCCCTCCCCTTGTGGGAGGGGGTTGGGGGGAGGGGTGCGTACAT
>JBEKNT010000372.1:0-7101 GCA_049522565.1 Acetobacteraceae bacterium | reverse complement strand
ACGCTTCGCCGCGCTCTCCGCGCGCATCATGCTGGCCGCCTGGGCGCGACAGCGGGTCCGTTTCGCGAAGTCCTCGCGGTAAACGCCGGCTTCGCGCAAGCTCTCGACGGCATGGGCGCCGCTGAGCACGATCCGCACGGCGAGCTGCGCTTCGTAGGCGTCGCCGGGGCGCAGGGCTTCGAAGCGCCGCAGAGCACGATCCGCACGGCGAGCTGCGCTTCGTAGGCGTCGCCGGGGCGCAGGGCTTCGAACGTCTCGATCGCGGTGGTGAAGCGGCGTTGGCGGTATTCCGGCTGGTCGAGCACCGGCGGCGGCAGGGAATTGCCGAGTACGACGCAATATTCGTGTTTGGCGGTGGCGGAGAGGGCGGACATGGATGGGGCTCCGGGTTGGTTAGTATGACCGACCGGGCATGATAACATAACTAACTAACACGTTCAAGTGGGCAGGCGGGGTGGGGTGGTGGTTTTGCCTGGGTTCGGGGGGCGGGGAGGGAAGGCCGGCTGCCGGGGCGGGTCACGGCGCTGGTGGCGGCAGCGCGCAAGTGGTTGGCACTGCGCTGGACGGCTGGGTTGGACGACTTGGCCGGGAGCGGAACGGCTCGGATTGAGCGGCAACAGCGATAACCAGACGTTGATTGTTGAAAGTCGTCAACCGCGGGTTTCGACCGAGGCTGTGTAAAAACTCAACGCTGCGATTGGACCGCAGAATATTCTTCCGTCGTTGCCTTCTGTCGCGCAGGACTCTTCCGTTTTAGTGGTTCCCTTGGGCGAACGCAGCAAATTATTGCGCCGAATCGTTACGCAGGGGCGTTTTTACACAGCCTCGACCCATAGCGGACCTACAGCCGGCGCTACCTGAACGGCTGCTTGGCACGGCGCCTCTATTCGTATTGTGCCTTTGGATTCCCAAATCACCGCCTTGATGCCCTGCTTGAGCCCGGGGAAAATCCACCGGCTTGGCCAGGAACTTGTCCGTACCCCGCGCCAGTGTCCTCGCTACCGTCGCGGCGTCGCCATAGGCGGAGATCATGAACACCGCCAGGTCCGGCCGCCGTTGCTTCACCACCGGCAGCAGTTCCAGGCCCGTCATGCCCGGCATGTTGATGTCCGACACCAGCCCCAAATCGACCAGCGGCCGGGAAGCTGAGGCATCAGCGCCAGAGTCCTTCGAAGCGACTTGCCGCGACCCGTGTGTAATGGGCCGTGTGCTTCGGGTCTCCCCCAGGTCGAAAGCGGGCGACAGGGTCCAGATGGCCAAAACGCCCAGCTTCGCGGTCACTGGGCCTACCTCGCTCCGGACGGTCGCCCATTCCCGTGCGACTACGACGAGCACGCGTCAGGAAAGCACCGATTGGCTTTGATAAAGACCGGTACGGAGTCACTCCGACGAGAGGGTGATTTGACCCCGCCAGGCGAGTTGACCTACGAACGCGTCATTGCAGCGTCTTCCAGTTCCCCGTAACGTCGGACATGAAGCCCCGGACAGTCGCGTTGATGAACTCGATGTCCGCCGGCTTGAAGCCCGCGCTCGCCGCCACATGCCCTTGCACCGAGGGAATGGTGACGTGACGCCCGTCCGGAATCGCCTCCGCCGCGGCGATCCCTTCCTCGACCGGGTTGTACAGATCGAGCGTCCCCGACATAATCAAGGTCTTCGCCTTGACGCTGTGCAGCGCCTTGATCGGGTCGCCGCCAAACACCGCCTTTCCCTCGATCGGCGTAGCGCCGACGTTGTGTCGGTCATAGGCCCAGGTCTGCGCGATCCAGTCGTTCGCGTCGAAACCCGATTTCACCGCGGCCGTTTCCTGCGATCCGATCCAAGGCAGGACATCCATCGGATCGGGGAACTGCTCGCGCATCGCTTCGGGCGTGCGGGTGGCCAGCACTTGCAGCACGTCGGCGCGCATGCGCCAGCCCACCTCGGGCTGCGCCGTGTAGTGGCCGCCGTTGAATGCCGGGTCGAGCATCAGCGCGTGGCGGGTCGCCTCATTGACGGCGATCGACCAGGGCGAGGTTCGCGCCATCGGCGTCAGCGCGATCAGCGCATCCATCATCTCCGGATGGCTGACGCCCCATTGCAGGGTCTGCATTCCGCCCATAGAGGCGCCGGCCACCGCGACGAGGTGGCCGATGCCTAGGTGCTGGAGCAGGAGATATTGGCTCTGCACCATGTCGCGGATGGCGAAGTGTGGGAAATCCGGCCCGTGCTGCGTCGCGCTGTTGCTAGGCGAGGTCGTGAGCCCATTGCCGATCGCGTTGGTTTTGATGACGAATAGGTGGTCGGTGTCCAGGCCCTTGCCGGGACCGATCATGAAATCAATTCGATGATGATTGCCGCTGATCGCCGTCACCATCAGCACCGCGTTGGATTTCGCGGCGTTCAGCGTTCCCTCCGTCGTATAGGCGATGCTGAAGTCGCGAATGGTCCCGCCGCCTTCCAGGGGCAGGTCGCCAATACGGAACGTTTGCAGGTTCGGGTCGGGCACCGGCTGGGCTCTTGCTGCTGCGCTCAGGCCGACCAGCACGGCCAATATCAACGCGGTTCGGCTCATGGACCCTTCTCCAGATGCGTACATGGTCGTGTTGCGAGAAGACCTCGGCACGTTTGCCGATGCCCTGATCGGAGCCATCGGCAGCAAGCAAGGCTGCTCCCATACCGTAGCGTTCGATCGGAAGGCTCTGCGACTGCCCAACGACGCGCCGGCGTAGCGCGCCGGTCGCAGGACCCCGATCGATCGCTCAGGCCGCCTTCTTGCGGTTCATCTCCAGCCGCGCATCGACCAGCGCGACCGTCTCGTCCAGCACCGCATTCCGCATGCCCTTCTGCGCCGCGATGCTCTGCACCAGCCGGTCCACCCGCTCGATGTTCGGCGCGCCGTTGAACAGCGCCCGCGCCGCCGAGGACGGCCGGATCAGCCCGTTCGCCGCGGCGGCGTATTTCTCGAACGGCACCAGGTCGTCCGCCGGCGCTCCCAACAGCATGCACAGCTCGCGCACCCAATCGTAAACCCGGTGCGAGGCCTCGATATCGCTGTGCACGGCTTCCTTGATGGTGCGCGCCGCATCCTTCGTCACGCAGCGGTAATTGCCGGTGACCAGCATCGCCCACTTGGCCAGCGGCACCCAGATCCCGTCATGCACCTTGAGCTTCACCGGCAGCTCGATGATGGCGTCACCGGCATCGAAGCGGATCGCCTCGATCTCCGCCTGCATCTGCCGCAGGATCGCGGTGTACTTGTCGGAGTCGAAACGCGCCGCCTTGAAATTGGTCGGCAGCGTCACCGTCAGGACGTTGATCTTGTCTTCCGGCATGCGGATCGCCTGCGGGTCCGGGCTGCACAGGGTCATGCACGCGGGATCGAAATTCACCCACACGCTGGCGTCGGTGTAGCAATGCGTCAGCGTGTCGGTGTTGAGGCCGGGAATGCGCTTCAGATAGGGCAGCGGCGGCATGTTCATGATCGACATGCAGGGCACCCGCGACTTCGCCACCGCGTCCAGCAGCTCGCGCACCCCCGGCGAGCGGTATTGCGGCTCCTGCATCGCCAAGGCCACCAGGTCATACTCGGCCGGGTTGACCGCGCCGGGACCAGCGGCGGACAGCTTGCCCGGCAGCTTGCGCGAGTCGATCTCCACCGGGTCGCGCCGGCCCTTCACCGGCAGGCGCACGCGGATGCCGTCGCTGTTGATCGCTTCCACCTCGGCGGGCAGGCATACCAGCTTCACCGTGTGTCCCGCGAACAGCAGCTTGCTTGCCAGCAGCGACCCGTAGGACGCGCCCATGATCAGCACATTGTATGTGGCCACGTTGTTCTCTCCCTAGCGCCGAGGCGGTGCTTCTGCCCGTCCCGCGCGCGCAGTGTGGCACATTTCGCCCGTCAGGTTAACCGTAGTTGGCGACTACAGATTTTGTGCATTGCAGCAAAATACGGCGAACGATTTTGCGCCGTGCGGTTGCCACGCTTGCCATGCCGCGGGCTTGCGATAGCCTTGCGCGGTGCATACCCCCCAGGTCGCGATCCTGCTTGTCGTGCTGCTGCTGCGCGTGTGCTCGCCGCTTCCGGTGTTGAATGCACAGGCTCCGGCCGAGGGCATCACGATCACCCGAGACATCGCCTATGGCGATGGTCCGCGCCGGACGCTGGACGTCTATGCGCCGCGGCGATCCCCGGCGCCCGCCCCTGTGGTGGTGTTCTTTTACGGCGGCGCGTGGCGGATCGGCATGAAGCAATGGCACCGCTACATCGGCACCGCGCTGGCAGCGCGTGGCGTCCTGGTGGTGATCCCCGATTACCGGCAATACCCCGAGGTCAGGTTTCCCTACTTCATGAACGATGCGGCTGCCGCTGTCGCGTGGGCCCATGGCAACGCTGCCCGGTTTGGCGGCGACCCCAACCGCCTGTTCCTGATGGGGCACTCGGCCGGCGGCCAGATCGTCACCCTGCTGGCGCTGGACGCCACCTACCTGCGATCGGTCGGCATGACACAAGGCGACGTATGCGGCGTCATCGGACTGGCCGGAGCCTACGACTTGCAGCCCGCCGATCCGGCGGAATTTCCCGCCATTCCGGCGGACGCGTGGGCGCAATCCCGCCCGGTCAACCACGTCACGCCGCAGGCCCCGCCCATGCTGCTCCTCACCGGGCAGGCGGACGGCGTGGTGGAGCCCGGCAACACGCTGCGGCTGGCTTCCCGGCTGCGCGCGGCCGGCGTGCCTGTCACCGTGGCGGCGTATCCCGGCATCGACCACATGGCCTTGATGGAGGCATTGGCCGACTCGCTGACGTTCCTCGCGCCGGTTCGCGCGGCATCGGTTGCGTTCATCGCGGATCGCGGTCCCTGCGGCAAGTGAAGCTGAACGAGCCTGTCGCGCCGCACCGACCGGCCCGGATGCGGCGCTGGTGGCCGCCGGGCCGATGGTCTATGGCGGGGCCGCGTGGGCGTTCGGGCCAACCGGCCTCCGGCAGCTTGGCCAGGATGCCCAGCCCCCGACGCCCGGCAACCGAAGCGGCTCAGCCAACGGATACCACGCGATGATCTCTACCCTCCGCCGCTCCCTGGACACCTGGCCCGTCCGCGCCTTCTTTCTGATCATGGTGGCCGCCTTCATCGTCTGGGGCATCGGCGACGTGTTCCGCATGGTCGGCAGCTCGACCTGGGTGGCCAAGGTCGGCGACCGGACCATCGAGGGGCCGGCCTTCCAGGCGGAATACCAGCGCTCGCTCAACCAGGCGACGCGCAACCTGCCGTCCGGCCAGGACGCCTCGGCCGAACTCAAGCGCAGCGTCGGCGACGCGGCGCTCCAGCGGCTGATCGGCCAGGCCGCGCTGGACGAAGAGTTGCGCCGCCTGCGCGTGGTGACCCCCGACGTGGCGGTGCGCGACGCCACCTATGCCATGCCGGCGTTTCGCGGCAGCGACGGCAAGTTCAACCGCCAGGCGTTCGAGGCCGCGCTGCGCAACAACGGCCTGACCGAGCAACGCTTCGTCGAAATGATGCGCGGGGACCTGGCGCAGCGGCAATTGCTGGAGGCTGCGGCGGCCGGCGCGGCGGCGCCGCAGGTGGAAGCCATGCCGCTCTATCAGGAGCAATTCGAGAAGCGCTCGGCCGACATGGTGGAGTTTCCGTTCGCCGCGGAAACCGCGCCGGCGCCGACCGACGCCGAGCTGCAACGCTGGTACGACAACCATCCGGACCGCTACAGCTCGCCGGAGCTGCGCCGCATCAAGGCGGTTGTGTTGTCGCCGCAGACGCTGGCAAAGGACATCCCGATCTCCGACAACGACCTGCGCGCCATCTACGACCAACGCAAGGCGGACTACGTCACGCCGGAAAAACGCTCGGCCCAGGTGGTCTCGGTGGCCGACGAAGCCAAGGTGCGGGCGCTGGCGGACCAGTGGCGCGGCGGCGCCGACTGGGCGGCGATGCAGGCGGCGGCCCAGCAGGACGGCGCATCGGCGGTCGCGCTCGACAATGCCACGCAAGGGGAATTTCCCGATGCCGACCTCGCCAAGGCGGTGTTCGCCGCGCCGGCCGATGCGGTGTCCGAGCCGGTGAAGGGCGCGCTGGGCTGGTATGTGCTGAAAGTGGTCAAGGTGACGCCCGGCAGCGAAAAGACCTTCGACGATGTGAAGGATGCGCTGCGCAACCGGCTGCTGGCGGAGAAAGCCACCGACCTGATGTACGACCGCGCCAACAAGATCGACAATCTGCTCGGCAACGGCACGTCGCTCGACCAGATGCCGGGCGATCTCGGGCTGGCCGGCGTCGCCGGCACGCTGGACGCCAAGGGCAACACCGCGGATGGCACGCCGGCGCCGATCCCCGGTCCGACGGAACTGAAAGCCGCGATGGTGGCCGCCGCCTTCCAGGCGCAGAAGGGCGATCCGCCGCAGCTTACCGAGGTGCAGACGCCGTCGGTCGGTGGCTCGGCGTATTATGCGGTGAGCGTCGAGGACGTCCTGCCGCCGGCCGCCAAGCCGTTCGACGAGGTCAAGCAGCAGGTTGCCGACGACTGGACCGCCGACCAGCAGCGCCATGCCGCGGAAGAGAAAGCGGCGAAGCTGCTGACCGCGATCAAGGGCGGCCAGTCGCTGGCGGACGCCGCCGCCGTGGCCGGCGTGCCGGTAAACCGCACACCGGAGGTGACCCGCGGCGCGGCCACCGAGGACATGCCGGGCGAGCTGGCGAACCTGCTGTTCGGCCTGAAGCCGGGGGAGCCGGCCATGGTGGCCACGGCCACGACCTTCATCGTCGCCGTGCCGGCCCAGATCGACACGCCGAACCCATCGGTCGACCCGGGCGGATACGAGCAATTGCGCACCGCGGTGAGCCGCTCGATCGGCGGCGATATTTCGTCGATCCTCGTCGAGGCGGTGCGCGAGCGCGCCAATCCGCGTATCAACCAGGAGAACTTCAACAGCATCGTGCAGCCGTAGGACAAGGCAATGCTTCTCCCCCTCCCCTTGTGGGAAGGGGTTGGGGGGGCGGTCGGTAGGGAGCCTCCGAACGACCCCGCCCCCCCACCCCCACCCACAACGGGAGGGGGTGAAGCATGGCCATGTGCTACAGCTTCACGATGAGGTTTGACTTGAACAGG
>JBEKNT010000371.1:0-6980 GCA_049522565.1 Acetobacteraceae bacterium | reverse complement strand
GGTACGCACCCCTCCCCCCAACCCCCTCCCTCAAGGGGAGGGGGAGTATTCTTTCCGCTGCAATGACAGACAGGCGTTGCATCCGCTCCCTCACGCGGCCGCCACGCCGGCGGTCGGTGGCGGCACCGCAACCCCCTGCGCCGCATAATCCCGCAGCTTGTTGCGCAAGGCGCGGATCGAAATGCCGAGGATCGTCGCGGCATGCGTGCGGTTGCCAAGCGTGTGGCCGAGCGTCTCGATGATCAGGTCGCGCTCGACCTCATCCATCTTGCGGCCCACCAGGGAGGCGATGCCGCCCCCCGGGCCCCCTCCCCCTGACCCCCTCCCTCCAGGGGAGGGGGAATCAATCTCCCCGTCGGACTGACCGAGTTCGATCGCCTCGATCCCGATGTCGCTGCCCGAGGCCAGCAGCACCGCGCGGTGCATGGCGTTCTCCAGTTCGCGCACATTGCCGCGCCAGCCATGCGCGGTCAGGCGCAGCATCGCGTCGGGCGACAGCGGGCGGAACGGCAGGCCGTTCACGTCGGCATACTTGCGGCTGAAATGCTCGGCCAGCGGCGCGATGTCGCCCGGCCGCTCGCGCAGGGAGGGGATGCGCAACGACACCACGTTCAGCCGGAAATACAGGTCCTCGCGGAACGTGCCGCGTCGCACCTCGGCCAGCAGGTCGCGGTTGGTGGTCGCCAGGATCCGCACATCCACCTTGACCGGGGCGGCGCCGCCCAGCCGGTCGATCTCGCGCTCCTGCACCGCGCGCAGCAGCTTGGCTTGCAGCCGCACGTCCATTTCGCTGATTTCGTCGAGCAGTAGAGTGCCGCCGCTGGCTGCCTCGAATTTTCCCACCCGGCGCGCCACGGCGCCGGAGAAGGCGCCCTTCTCGTGGCCGAACATCTCGGATTCCAGCAGGTTTTCGGGGATGGCGGCGCAGTTCAGCGCGATGAACGGTCCGGCGGCGCGGCGCGAGCGGCGGTGCACATGGCGCGCCAGGATCTCCTTGCCGGTCCCCGACTCGCCGCAAATCAGCACCGACGCTTCGGACTTCGCCACTTGCTCGGCCCGCCGCACCGTCGCGGTCATCACCGGGTCGCGCACGATCAATGCGTGGCTCTCGCCGGCGGCGGCCTCAAGAATGGCGGCGATCAGGTCGGGGTCCGGCGGCAGCGGCAGGAATTCGCGCGCACCGTCGCGGATCGCGCGCAACGCGGCTTCGGGGTCGCGGGTGGTGCCGCACGCGACCACCGGCACGGCGATGCGCTCCGCCGCCAGCGCGCGCACCACGCCGCCGACATCGTGCGCCAGGTCGCACAGCACGAGGTCCACGCGCGCGTCGGCGCGCAGGTGGGTCAGCGCGGTGTCGGCGTCGTCGGCCTGATCGAGCTTCGCTCCGCGTGCGATGGCAATGCGCGCGGCCTGGCCGAGTTCGCCGGCCAGCGAGCCGATGATCAGCACGCGCATCAGCGTTTACCTCTCCCGCTACGCGGGAGAGGTCGAGGCGCGAAGCGACGAGGGTGAGGGTGATCGGGTCGGCACACCGGATAAAACTGCTGCGGGGCGACCTGATCACCCTTACCCGCGTCGCTTACGCTCCGCGACCTCTCCCACGTCGTGGGCGAGGCGTACTTCATTGGCGGTCCGCCTTGACGATTTCCGTCATCGTCACGCCCAGGCGACTGTCGTCCACCATGACGACTTCACCGCGTGCCACCAGCCGGTTGTTGACGTAGATGTCGATCGCCTCCCCCAGCTTGCGGTCCAGTTCCACCACCGCGCCGCGGCCGAGCTTCAGCAATTGGTTGACCTGCATCGTCGTCTTGCCAAGCACGGCGCTGACGGTCACCGGAATGTCGTAGACCGCCTCCAGCTCTCGCACGGTGCGTGCGCCGCTGCTTTCCGAGGTGTCGTTGAGTTCTGTGAGTTCCATGTCATCGGGCATGTTCAATCTCCTTGGGTTCGGCGAGCGATGGCGACAGCCCCGACAGCGCGAGCGTGGCAGCCACCTGCTCCCACAATGCGGCCGCGTCGCGCGTGGCGCCGCCGTTGCGCCAGGCGATGCGCGCATCGCCGGCCGGGATGGAGTCAGTCGGTACAATCTGCAAACGCGCGGCGAGGTCGGGGTCCAACCGTTCGATTTCACGCGCTACGGTGGTGCAATGCTGTGGGTTGAGCCGCAGTGTCACCGCGGGTTCCTTGAACAGCCCGGGCAATACGATGCGGATGATCGCTTGCAACTCAGTCTCGCCGTAACGGGCGGCCAGTTCCGGCAGCACCACGCCGAGGCTGCCGAGCAACAGGCGGGCGATCGTCGCGGCCGATTGTTCGGCGAGGTCGAGAAGTTCGTCGTGCGCGGCGGCAAGCCGTTCCGCGACGGCGGTGACGGTCTGGCGGATCACGGCATGGTCGGCGGAAGCGGCCGCGGCCGATGCGGCATCGCTGCCGGCTTGCCGGGCTTCCGCACACGCCGCCTCCAATTCAGCGGCGGAGAAGGTCGGCGCGATCACTTCCGGCTCGGGCGGATCGCCCCGCCCCGGCGACAGGTCGAAGTCCTCGGCGAACAGCACCTTGCCCGATGGACGACGGCCGAAATCAAATGCGTCCACGGTCACCCTCCCACAAAACCCCTCCCGCAGTGCGGGAGAGGTCGCGGTGCGTCAGCACCGAGGGTGAGGGTGATCGGGTTGGCACGCAGCGAATCGAAGGTGCAGCGAGGCACACACGGCACCCTCGCCCGGCGCGTCGCGCCGCGTTGATCCGCTGCACGGCGCAACCCCACTGCGTGGGCGAGGTGTACGGTCAATAGATCAGCTCCTCGTCCTTGCCGCTGCTGATCTCGATCGTGCCTTGCGCGGATAGTTCCTTGGCAAGCTGGACGATGGCGGCTTGTGCTTCGTCCACGTCGCGCACGCGCACCGGACCCAGCCCCTCGATGTCCTCGCGCAGCATCTTTCCCGCCCGCTCCGACATGCTGCTCAGGAACAGCTCGCGCAGTTTCTCCGATGCGCCCTTCAACGCGATCGGCAGCTTGTCCTTCTCGATCGAACGCAGCAGCATCTGCACCGATTGCGGGGTGAGCCGCGCCAGGTCGTCGAAGGTGAACATCAGCGACTTGATCCGCTCCGCGGCCTCGCGGTTGCGCTCCTCCAGCGCGGCGAGGAACCGGCCCTCCGCCTGCCGGTCGAGGTTGTTGAAAATGTCGGCCATCATCTCGTGCGCATCCCGTCTGGTGCTGCGCGCGAGGTTGGACATGAACTCGGCGCGCAGGGTCTTTTCCACGCCGTCCAGCACATCCTTCTGCACGCTTTCCATGCGCAGCATGCGCATCACGACTTCCATGGCGAAGGAATCCGGCAGCAATGCCAGCACGCGCGCGGCATGTTCCGGACGCACCTTGGACAGCACGACGGCGACGGTCTGCGGGTATTCGTTCTTCAGGTAATTCGCCAGCACGCTCTCATTGACGTTGCCGAGCTTGTCCCACATGGTCCGGCCGGCCGGACCGCGGATTTCCTCCATGATCTGCGCGGCACGATCGCGCGGCAGCGCCTTTTGCAGCAGACGCTCGGTGCTCTCGAAGCTGCCGACCAGGTTGCCGGCGCTGCCCATGTTTTCCGCGAAGTCGAGGCAAAGCCGTTCCACCACCTCGGCGCGCACTGAGCCGAGTTGCGCCATCGCGGCGGAAATGTCCTTGAGTTCGTCCTCATGCATCATGCCGAACAGGCGGGCGCACTGGTCCTCGCCGAGCGCGAGCATCAGGATCGCCGCCCGCTGCACGCCGTTGAGGTTGCGATATTCTTCGGATTTCGCGCCGTCAGCCATTTTCCTGCACCATCCAGCCGCGCACGATGGACAGGGTCTCGTCCGGATGCTTGTCCACCAGCTCGGTAACCCGGCGCAACGACGAGGCGCGTATCTGGCCCTCGATCTGCGCGAGGTTCACCATGCTCTCGTCCTCCAGCAGCGGAGTCGTGGACATGCTGGCGCGCAGCGCTTGCGCGCCGGGGCCGTTGCCCAGCAACGCCGCGTCGCCCGGGCCGGCAAACGCAACCTGGCTGCCACCGCCCGGCAGGCTGGCCATCCCGCCCCCCGGCCCAAGAGTGATCAGCCGAGTCACCATCGGGCGCAGCACGAACAGCAAGGCCAGCAGCGCCACCAGGCCGAACAGCCCGGTCTGTGCAAGGTGCAGCATGTCGGCCTTTTCCAGCCGGAAACCGAACAGTCCGGGCGACTCCGGCACGGACGCCATTTCTTCCTCGGCAAAATGCATGCTCACCACGTCAACCTGGTCGCCGCGCTTCTCGTCGAAGCCGATCGCGCTTTTAACCAGGGTGGCGATGCGGGTCAGTTCCTCGGCCGGACGCGGCTGGCGCACATGCTTGCCGTCGGCGCCGACGGTGTCGGCGTCGTCCACCATGACCGCCAGGCTGATGCGGTCGATCTGCGGTTGCTCGTGGATCAGGGTGCGGACGGTCTTGCTGATTTCGTAATTCGTGGTTTCTTCCTGACGCGCCTCCTGCGAGCCGGCACCCGTGGCGCCCGCATCGGCATTCGGCAGGTTGTTCTGCACCGAGACGGTGCCGTTCGCTTCCGTGGACTTGCTGGTCGAGTTCACGCTCTGCGTGCTGCGCGTCACCTGGCCGTCCGGATCGTAGCTCTCATGCGTTTCGTTGATCTTGTCGAAGTTCATGCGTACCGCGGCTTCGGCGCGCACCTTGCCGGGGCCGAGACTGCGCTCCAGCATTTCCTCCACCGCGCGGGAGATGCGCAGTTCGGTGGCGTGGCGCAGTTCTTCGGTGGACAGCGCGGCACCCGCCGCATCGACCGGTTCCCCGGCCCGCGCCAGGAGATTGCCGCGCGAGTCGACGATGGCGATGTTCTGCGGCCGCAATCCGGGCACGGCGGCGGCAACCAGGTTGAGGATCGCCTGCACGCCCTCGTGGTCGAGCCGGGCCGCACCGACCATGGTGAGCAACACCCCGGCCTGCGCGTCCTGTTTGTCACGGGCGAACGGTTCCCGCTGCGGCAGCACCAGGTGCACGCGGGCGGCCCGCACGCCGCGGATGGCGCGGATGGTGCGCACCAGTTCGCCCTCCAGCGCGCGGGTCTCGTTGATCTTCTGCTGGAAGTCGGTCGGCGCGAAGGTGTCGCCGCGATCGAAGATTTCGTAGCCAACCGAGCCGCCGGCGGGCAGCCCCTCCTTCGCCAGCATCAGGCGCGTTTCCGGCACCTGGTCGGCCGGCACCAGGATCTGGTTGCCGCTGGGCGCCACCCGGTAGGTGACGTGGTTGCGGCCGAGCAGATCCACCATCTGGGAGGCATCGCGCGTGTCGAGGTCGCCGTACAGCAGCGCCATCTGGTCGGTTGTGCCGTGCAGCGTCATCAGCGCCAGCATGCCGAGCATGCCGATGGCGACGGCGGCCAGCGCGGCGATCCGCGCCGGGCCAAGCGCCTTCAGCCCTTCAAGCAGGGCCTTCATCGCGCGCACCTCTGTGCCAAATTTGTCCCTTGCACGATCACGGTTCGATCTCTGCCCGGCGTCCTGCCGTGGCGGGACCTTGCACCGGGAGGCTTACTTGCGGGTTAATGGCCCGGCAGATTGTGCCGTGTGTTTACCTCTCCCGCTGCGCCGGGTTGCGCCACGCAGCGGATCGACGCGAGGTGCGACAGCACCGAGGGTGAGGGTGATCGGGTCGCCTTATAGCCAAGCCACCGCGGCGTGCCGACCTGATGACCCTCACCCGCGACGCTCACGCGTCGCGCGCCGATCCGCTGCGCGGCGCAACCCCGCGAAGGCGGGCGGGGTGTACTCAGTTCCCAACCGACGTTATCGCGCTGAACGGGACCGTCAGGGCGCCGAGCTGCAAATTCACCGTGTTGTTCGAACTTACCACGCCGGTCGCGGTGCCGGTCACCGTGAACGGCAACGTGCTCGTGCCGCCCCCCACATTGCTGCCGGTCGCCACCATCGTGTACAGCCCGTCCGGCACCGTCTGGCCGCTGTTGTTCGTACCGTTCCAGGTGAACGTGTTGTTGCCCGCCACCGCGTTCACGGTCGTATCGAAGATGTCGGTGCCGGCGGAATTGGTGATCGAGATCGACACCTTCTCGGCCGCCGGCGACGTGATGTTCACCGTGCCCGTGCTGTTCTGCAACGGAATCTGCGTGGATTGCACCGTCACCTGCTGGCCGATCATCGAGCTGCCCTGGATCACCTCGCTGCCCTGGGTAAGCTGGATCAGGCTCGTCAAACTCGTATTGGTCTGAATCTGCTGCTCCACCGAGGAGAACTGCACCAGTTCGCTGGTGAACGTGTCGGTGTCCATCGGACTGGTGGGATCCTGGTTCTGCAACTGCGTCATCAGCATATTGAGGAAGTCATTGAAATTCCCATCCAGCGACGAAAACGCCGCATTGCCGGTCTGTGAGGCGGCACTGGCGGATGCCGCGGCGCTCGCGGCGTTCTGTTGGGCGACGACCGAGGCGATGCTCATGGCAATGCGATCCTTCAGGCGGTGATATCGAGGCCGGCGCGCAGCCAGCGGGGCAGCGGTGTCGATGTGTCGTCCGGATCCTGGTCAGCCGCGTCTCCCGAGCGGCCTTGTCCGCCGGACCTCGTACCGGCGCCGTGGCCGCCACTCTGGCCCAGGTCGGCGCTGGCTGCCGCGCCGGCAGTCACGCTACTGGATGACGTCGTGGAGTCCGGCGCCGTGACATGCAGGGTCACGCTGCGTCCGTCCGCGGGCACCCCCGCCTGATCCAGCGCGCGCTGCAATTGCGGCTGGTCGCGCAGCAGCAGCGTCAGGGTCTCCGGACGCTGCACGCTGATGTCCACTTGCGCCGGCGCATCCTGCGGGCGGTCGATCCGGATTTGCACCAGGCCCAGCTCGGCCGGCTCCAGCCGCAGCGTCATACGCTGCCCGCCGCCCGGGGCGCCGGCCAGCGACACCAGCGCCGCAGATACCTGTTGCGCCGGTGCGGCCGCGCCG
>JBEKNT010000370.1:0-6986 GCA_049522565.1 Acetobacteraceae bacterium | reverse complement strand
GGGTAGGGGGAGGGGTGCGTCCATCCGCCTGCCATGGATGAACGCACCCCTCCCCCTACCCCCTCCCTCAAGGGGAGGGGGAGCATATTCACCACGTCCACGCCGACGCCACGGCCGGACCCTACCCCCTCCCTCAAGGGGAGGGGGAGCATATTGCTCGGGTTCCCACCTCCCCGTGCTGCAACCGGTTCGCCCGTTGGCCGCGATCCGTGCGCCGCTGGCACGGCCGGTCCTGCCGCTCGCCACGGCGTTCGTGCTGATCGCCTCGCTCGCCTGGGCGCAAGCCGAAACGCGGCCCGCAGCGGAAAGTGCGGTCGCCGCCGTGCTGCGCTGGGCACCACTGATCTTTGGCGGGTTCCTGTTCAACGTGCTGGTCAGCGTGCTGTCGATGGCGCTCGGCACCGCGCTCGGTTTCCCGCTCGGCCTGCTGCTGATGGCGCGCGCCCGCATCCCGCACGCCACCGGCTGGGCGTTGACGCAGTTCTTCCGCAACGCGCCCTGGCTGGTGCTGCTGTTCTACGTGATGTTCCTGCTGCCGTTCGAGCTGCACATCGGCGGCCTGACCATACCGCTGCCGAGCTGGGCGAAGGCGGTGTTGGGCCTGTCGCTCCCGGTCGCCGCCAATGTCGCGGAACTCGTGCGCGGCGCGCTGCAATCGATCCCCGAGCCGCAATGGAGCGCCGCACGCGGCCTCGCCTTCGGCCCGTTGCAGACCATCCGTCTGGTGATCCTGCCGCAGGCGATCCGCCGCATGCTGCCGCCCTGGATGAACCTCTACGCGATCCTCACCATGGCGACGACGCTGATCTCGATCGTCGGCATCCAGGACGGGCTGACCATCACCCGCGCGGCGATCGCGTCCGATGCAAGGCCGGAACTGATGCTGCCGCTCTATCTGTTCCTGCTGCTGCTGTTCTTCGTCTATTGCTATCCGATCGCCCGCGCGACACTCGTGCTGGAGCAGCGGTTGCAGGTGCGCGGCTGAATGGCGCACGAACTTGGCCCGCCCGTCGTCGTGCTGCGCGAGGTGACGAAGTGCTTCGGCAACCTGACAGTGCTGTCCGGCATCTCGTTCACCGTGCGCCGCGGCGAGACGGTCTGCATCATCGGCCCGTCCGGTTCGGGCAAATCCACGCTGCTGCGCTGCATCGACGGCCTGGCGCCGGTCACCGCCGGCTCGATTACCGTCGCCGGGCGGGAGGTAAACGATCCGAAGCTCGATCACCGCGCGCTGCGCCGCGACGTCGGCATCGTGTTCCAGCAGTACAACCTGTTCCCGCACCGCACCGCGCTGGACAACATCATGATGGCGCCGGTGCACGTGCTGCGGCAGGATCGCGCGCAGGTCGAGAAGCGGGCGCGCGAACTGCTGGCGAAGGTGCGGCTGACCGACAAGGCGGGCGCCTATCCCGGCGAGCTGTCCGGCGGCCAGCAGCAGCGTGTGGCGATCGCCCGGGCGCTGGCGATGAACCCGAAGGTCATGCTGTTCGATGAGGTCACCGCGGCACTGGATCCGGAGACAAAGAAGGAGGTGCTGGTGACCGTGCAGGAACTCGCGGCCGAGGGCATGACCTGCATCCTGGTCACGCACGAGATGGGATTCGCGCGCCGCGTCGCCGACCACGTCTATTTCACCGATGGCGGTGTCATCGTCGAGGACGGCCCGCCCGCGCAGGTGCTGGAGGCGCCGCGCGAGCCGCGAACGCGCGACTTCCTGGACAAGGTGCTATGAAACCTCGCCCACGAAGTGGGAGAAGTCGGCGCGCAGCGCCGGGTGAGGGTGATCGGGTCGCCCCGAAGCAAACACTGCGTGCCGACCCGGTCACCCTCACCCTTGCCGCTACGCGTCTCGCGTCGGTCCGCTTCGCGGCCCAACCCCGCACAGCGGGAGAGGTTTAAGACAATGCGTGATCCAGCCTCCATCACCGGCAAGACCCTGACGGTCGCAGAACACACCGAACTGCTGGTGATCGGCGCCGGCCCGGCCGGGTTGGCAGCGGCGATCGAAGCAGCGCGGCTGGGCCTGAAGGTCGTGTTGGTGGACGAGCACCCCGTCCCCTTCGACGCAATGGCCGAGGACATCCCGCTGCTGTTCGGCGGCCGGATGAGCGGCGTGGTGCGCAACCGTTCGGCGATGACGGACGCCTGCATCGCCAGCGATCCGATGATCGAGGCGGCGTTCGATGCCGGCGTCGATCTGCGCCTCGGCACGCTATGTTGGGGCGTGTTCGCCAACGGTCCGGCGGTCGGCTGGCTGCCCGGCCCGGTTGCGGGCTTGGCCGATCCGGACCGCTCCTGGATGATCGGCGCGGCCCGGATGATCGTCTGCGCCGGCCGGCGCGACATGGGCCTGGCATTCCCCGGCTGGGAGCTGCCCGGCGTCATGGGCATGGTCGCCGCGGAGCGCCTCGCCGCCCGCTACGGCGCGCTGGACGCACGCCGCGCGGTGGTGCTGGGCAGCACCACGGAAGCGCTGGACGGGGCGCTGCGCCTGCGCGATGCGGGCGTACGGATCGCCGCCATCATCGAGGTTGCGCCGGCGCCGCTCGACCCCGCCGCCGCCAACCGGGGCTTCGAGCTGCTGTGCGGCCATGTCGTGCGCCGTGCGGAGGGGACGGACGGCGTGCGGCAGCTTGTCGTGTCCCCGCGCGATGCGCCCGACCGCGAGCGGGAGATTGCCTGCGACACGGTCATCGTCGGCGTGGCAGCAGTGCCGGTCGTCGAGCTCCTCGATGCGGCCGGGTGCCAGATGGCGTTCTCGCCGGAGCGTGGCGGCCACGTGCCGGTGCTGGATGCGGATCAGCGCACCACGCTGCCGCATCTGCTCGCGGCCGGCGACTGCGCTGGCATCTGGCCGGCGAAAAGCCGCGATCCCAACATTGCACGCGAGGAGGGCCGCCGTGCCGCCCGTCAACCGCTCCCACAAAGTGGGAGAGGTCGCCGCGAAGCGGCGGGTGAGGGTGCTGCGGCCGCACACAGCGAATCTTCAACTCAGCAAGAACAAGAGCAAGGTTCGGTGGGGACCGCTTCACCCTCGACGCTCTCGCGTCTCGACCTCTCCCGCGCAGCGGGAGAGGTTATACTTGACTGGGTTCGTGCCACCGTCATCGACGCACCAGGCGAGCCCTATGTTTGCCGGTGCGAGGAGGTGACTGCGCGCGACATCCTGGAAGTTCGGCCGCCGCGCTATCTCGGCTGGACATCCGACCACCGCAACCGGCGCGACCTGGCCAGTCTGCTCGGCGCGGGCGCGCCGAACCCCGACCAGGTGAAGCGGCTGACGCGCGCCGGCATGGGCGTCTGCCAGGGGCGGCGCTGCCGCGAACAGGTCGCAGCGCTGCTGGCGCTCGGGGTGGGCGTCGGGTTGGGCGAGGTGCCGCTCGCCACGCATCGCGCGCCGGTGCGGCCGCTGCCGCTGCGCCTCGCGGCGCAGCCGGAATCCCCCGAGATGGCGGCGCATTGGGACACCTGGTTCGGCATGGCCTCGCAATACGTGCCGTTCTGGGACGCACCGCGCCACCACGTCGCGGCGGACCGGCCAGTCCGCAGCAACACGGATCCGGAATGAGCGTGCCGACAAGCGCCTCGGTCGTCATCGTCGGTGGCGGCGCCACCGGGCTGTCCGCCGGCTGGTGGCTGGCGCGCGAGGGCATCGACGTGGTGGTGCTCGACAAGGGGATCGTCGGCTGGGAGGCATCGGGGCGCAACGGCGGCGGATGCAGCCATCATTTCAGCCCGCTGTTCCGCGAAGAGCAGCGCTTGTGGCCGTTGATGGACGAATTGCTCGGCTACCCCACCGAGTTCCAGCCGAACCGCATCCGCGTCGCCTTCGATCCGGCGCAGCTCGCGCTGTACGGCGAGGCGAAGCGCAATGCCGAGCGGCAGGGCTTCGCCACCGACCTGCTCGATCCGCGGCAGGTGCGCGAGCTTGTGCCGTTGGCGGCAGAAGCCACGGCCGGCGGCTATTTCTATCGTTTCGGCGGCCATGCTAATCCGCATCGCACCGTGCAGGCCTATGCCTGGGCGATGCAGGACTCGGGCGGGCAGGTATTGCAGCACACCGAGGTCGCCGGGTTCGAGCGCAGCGGCAACCGGGTCACGGCGGTTCGCACCTCGCGCGGCACGATCGGCTGCGAGCATGTCGTGCTGGCGGCGGGACCGCAGACCAGTCGGCTCGCCGGCATGTTGGGAGTCGATGTGCCGATGGTCGCGGCGCGCGCCGAGATGATCGTGACCGAGCCGCTGCCGCTGATGCCGATCGGCGGGGTGGACGGCAACGGCCTGTATGGTCGGCAGACGCTGCGCGGCAATCTCGCCTATGGCGGCGGCCCGCATGAATGGCTCGACGAGCCGGCGACCCAGCGCCCGAGCACGCCGCTGATGGGCAACATCGCCGGGCGGCTGGCACGGCTGTTTCCCAAGGCGGCGCATGCACGGGTGATCCGCAGTTGGGCCGGGATCATCGAGAACACGCCGGACGGCCGGCCGGTGATCGATCGCCTGGCGTCGCCGGAGAACGTCGTTGTCGCGACGCTCTCCAGCATCGGCTTCGGCCTGTCGCCCGCCACCGGCCATGCGATCCGCGACCTGGTGGTGGATGGCGTCTGCGGGTTCGCCGATCTGTCCAGCTTCCGGCTGGATCGTTTCGCCAGGCTGGAGAAGGACTGGATCGACATCCAGGGCTGGAAGCCGTGCTAAAGCATTGACGGGGGCAGAATTCTCCCCCTCCCCTTGAGGGAGGGGGTTAGGGGGAGGGGTGCGTACATCCGTGGTCGTTGGCTGTACGCACCCCTCCCCCTGACCCCCTTCCTCAAGGGGAGGGGGAGAATTTTTCTCCGCCGCCCGCTTAATCTGCTGCGCATGGGGTCAATCCCGGCCACCGTTGCGCTCCTCGCGATGACAGAGGCCTCGATGATTCCAGTCAGGGTGGCAATGCTCTCATGATCCGTCAGGGAATAACTGCTTCCGATGCGGCACGACCGAGATTGCCAAGGCCACCCTTGACGAGGCACTGCGGAGCGCGCGCGTGGCAGCATACCCAAGCTCCCCTCGCGAGCAGCGCGTCACACCACGCGCGTCGCCGGTGTGGCGGTCATTGATCCGGCTTCAGCGGATACCTCGTGTCAGACATCGTTGACGCCGTCCGTCTCGCCCTTGGACTCCTGCTCGAGTTCGACGCATCGCTGCGGCGGATTGTCATCCTCTCGCTCGCGGTCAGCCTGTCGGCGTCGATGGCAGCCGCTGCCTGTGGGTTGCCGCTGGGCGCGGCGCTCGCCGTGTTCCGCTTTCGCGGGCGAGGCCTGCTGATCCTGCTGGCGAACGCATTGCTCGGGCTGCCGCCGGTCGTGGTTGGTTTGGTGCTGTACCTGCTGCTGTCGCGATCGGGCCCGCTTGGCTGGCTCGGGATCCTGTTCACGCCGGTCGCGATGGCCGTCGCGCAGTTTCTGCTGGCGCTGCCGATCGTGGTCGCGCTCAGCCATCGCGCCATGGTGGGCATTTGGCGGGAGTATGGGGACGATCTGCTGATCTCCGGGGCAAGCCGGCTGCGTGCCATTCCGCACTTGCTGTCGATCGGGCGCCTGAGTGCTCTGACGGCGACGCTCGCGGGGTTCGGGCGAGCGATTTCCGAGGTGGGTGCCATCCTGATCGTCGGCGGCAATATCGCTGGCTATACGCGCACAATGACCACGGCGATCACGCTGGAGACCGGCGAGGGCCATCTGGCATTTGCGCTGGCGCTCGGCCTCGTGTTGATTGCCATCAGCATCGCGGTCAGCGCCGGCGCTTTCGCGATCGAGGCGCGGGTTCGCGGCAGCCGCTCGCAGGGGACCGCATGACATCGTTCCGTATCAATAACGCTGCTCTGCTGGGCGCCGTGTCGCTGTTCGCGGTTGCCGCGGCATCGCGAGGCGCGGCGGAGCCGCAGGTGATCGTGCTTGCATCCACCACGTCGGTCGAGAACAGCGGCTTGCTGGCGCACATCCTGCCGCAGTTCACCAGCGAGACCGGCATCACGGTGCACGTGGTCGCGCAAGGGACCGGGCAGGCGCTGGCGACCGCCGCGCATGGCGATGCCGATCTGGTGCTGGTGCACGATCCCGCGGCGGAGGCGGCGTTCATGGCAGCCGGCCATGGGCTGACCCGCACCGAGATCGCCTGGAACGACTTCGTCATCGTCGGCCCGGGTGCAGACCCGGCGCATATCGCGGGCGCACACGACGTCGTGGCCGCGCTGAAGCAGATCGCGGCAGCGAAGGCGCCGTTCGTCTCACGCGGCGACAACAGCGGCACGGATGCGTTGGAGAAGCGGCTTTGGCAGGTGGCGGGGCTGGATCCGGCCGCGTCGGATGGCGGCTGGTATCGCGACATCGGCGGCGGCATGGGGGCGGCGCTGAACGCCGCCGCGGCGATGGGGGCCTATACCCTGTCGGACCGCGGCACGTGGCTTAGCTTCGGCCACAAGGCGGGGATGCAGATCGAGGTCGAAGGCGATCCCCGTCTGCTGAACCGCTACGACGTCATCCTGCTGAACCCGCAGACCCATCCGCAGGCGAAGCAGGTGCCGGCGCATCGCTTCGCGGATTGGCTCGCCTCCCCGGAGGGGCAGGCGGCGATCGGTGGTTATACAATCGCCGGACAGCGCCTGTTCCATCCGGAGGCTGACGCGAAGCCCTGAATAGCCGCTCCGAAAACCCGGTCTATGCCCCGCCCTTCGTCAGCTCGACGCAGGCCGGCATCCACGACCAGTACGCACTATCAGTGGAGCGCGGATCACGCCGTGCCACGGGTCATTGCGAGTTTGACCACCGGCCGGCGGCCGACCCGCCCTGGATGAAACTGCACAGGTCGGGGGCGGGAGGAGACCCCCCCTCCCCTTGAGGGAGGGGGGCGGTGCTCCCGCGCGAGCCGTGCGAATAATCCTACAGCGCCGGACGCCCGCCCCCCCCAGGAAAAACTCGCAGGGACCCCTGGCACCCCCAGAACCG
>JBEKNT010000369.1:0-7028 GCA_049522565.1 Acetobacteraceae bacterium | reverse complement strand
GCCCCCTTCCGTCCAACCGCTCCAACGGATGGATTGCAAAGGCTGCGCCTTTGCTGGGGGGTTCAGGGGGGCAAAGCCCCCCTGGCGGGTTTCAGGGCAGAGCCCTGAGCTTCCTTCGTCCACCCGATTGCCCCGCGCCGGCCATCTTATTTACCATCGGCATCGGTAGCCGGTCGAGGGATTCCGTCACACGTGCAAGAGCCAGATGCAGCCCCGCCGGACGCCGGATTCCAGCAAGGTCTGGCCCTGCACCGCCAAGGCCGGCTAGCGGACGCGGAGCGCGTCTATCTCGAGGTCCTGCGGCAGCAGCCGACGCATGCCGAGGCGTGGCATCTCCTGGGTGTTACCGCCCTGCAATGCGGCCGGCTGGACAGCGCCGTCGCATTGATCGGCAGCGCGATCGCGTTGAATGCATCGGCCGCCGCGCACAACAACCGTGCCATTGCATTGCAGAAGCTGGGGCGGCTTGACGAAGCGCTGGGGGATTTCGACCAGGCGATCGCTCTGGAACCGGACTATGCGGAGGCGTACAACAACCGCGGCGATGCATTTCGGGAACTCGGGCGGCTCGATGAAGCGCTGGCGGGCTTCGATCAAGCGATCGCGCTGAAGCCGGACTATGCGGTCGGCCACAACAATCGCGGCATCGTTCTACGAAAAGTGGAGCGGTTCGCAGAGGCGGTGGCGAGTTACGACAGGGCGATCGCCCTGAAACCCGAATACGCGGCCGCCTATAGCAATCGCGGCAACGCGTTGTTGGATCTGCTGCGCATCGAAGCAGCATTGGCGAGTTACGACACAGCCATCGCCCTCGACCCCGACTATGCGGAAGCGCACGCCGGCCGCGGCAACGCGCTGGCGGAGCTGGAGCGTCCCGACGAGGCGCTGGCGAGCTACGATCGGGCGATTGCGTTGCAACCCGACTACGCGGCGGCGTACTGGGATCGCGGGCGCGTGTTGCGAACTCTGGAGCGTCCGCAGGAAGCGTTGGCAAGCTACGACCGGGCGATCGCGCTGAAGCCTGCCGATCCCGGGCCCTATTTCAGCCGCGGCGAACTGCTGCGCTTCGAGGGCCGCACCGACGACGCGGTGGATAGCCTGGAGGTCGGGGTCGCCGCGGACCCGCTGCACGGTGCCTGCCGGGTCGCCGCCTGCCTGGCGCAACTCCCCGTCATCTATCGCTCGGAGGCAGAAGTCCTGGTGCGCCGGCGGCGCTATGTGGTGGCGCTGGAACGTCTCGCAGCGTCGGTCGCGGAACCCGGCGTGATGCGCTCGGTCGCCGACGTGATCGGCATCCCGCCGTTCTATCTGCCGTATCAGGGCGAGAACGATGTGGTGCCGCAAGCCATCTATGGCCGGCTGGTTTCGCGGATTTTGGCGGCAACGCAACCGGCGGCACTGCTCGCGCCGCGCCCATCGGCGGGTGCACGCATCCGGCTGGGCATTGTCAGCGGATTTTTCAGCTCCCACACGGTGTTCAAGCTGTTTCTGCAAGGCTGGCTGACGGAAATCGACCGCGACCGCTTCGAGGTGATCGGCTTCCACACCAGCCGGACCGCGGACAAGGTGACGCAACTGGCGGCCGGATTGTGCGATCGGTTCGTGCAGGGCCTGCCCTCCAAGGCCGCGTGGCGCGAGGCGGTTACCGATGCGGCACTCGACGTCGTGCTCTATCCGGAAGTCGGCATGGACCCGATTGCCGGGTGGCTGGCGGCCCAGCGGCTGGCGCCGGTGCAGTGCGTGGCCTGGGGACATCCCGAGACCACGGGCATGCCGACGGTGGACTATTTCCTCTCCAGCGACCTCATGGAACCGCCGGATGCGGCGGCGCACTACACCGAGCGGCTGGTGCGGCTGCCGCGGCTCGGACTGCATTACACGCTGCACGAAACGCCCCCGCTGGCGATGGATCGCGCGGCGCTCGGCCTTGATCCGGCGGTTCCGGTGTTCTGGTCGGGTCAGTCGCTGTTCAAGTATTTGCCGCAATACGACTGGGTTTTCCCGCGCATCGCGGCGACGGTAGGGGCCTGCCGGTTCGTTTTCGTGACCACTGTGACCGCCGCCTTGACGGCGCTGTTTCGCGATCGTCTTGGTCGTGCGTTCGCGGCATCCGGGCTGGACGCGGGGCGGTACTGCGTCATCCTGCCCGCGATGCCGCACGCCCAGTTTATCGGCGTGGCCGGGCTGGCGGACGTCATCCTCGACCCGCCGGGCTGGTCGGGCGGCAAGTCCACGCTGGACTGCCTGGTGCAGAACCCGGCGATCGTGACGCTGCCTGGCCGGTTCATGCGCGGTCGCCATACCGCTGCGATCCTGCGCCGGATCGGCTGCGAGGAGACGATTGCCGGGTCGCCGGATGAGTATGTGGCGATCGCTGCCCGTCTTGCCGTCGATGCCGTGTGGCGCATGCGGGTGCGGGAGGCGGTGGCGGCGCGCAAATACCGTGCGTTTCGCGATCGAGGGTATGTCCGGGCGCTGGAGACGTTCCTCGCCGAGGCGGTGGCGGTCGCGTAGTGCCCGGTCTCTCCGGCGCTACGGGACTCTGCCCTGCCACTTCGCGCCCACGGTCGGCGACGCTCGCCGCCCCCTGCCGCGGTTCACAGCCCTGCATGACAGCGTTCCACCGGGACGATGGTTAGCCGTCCGTTCACCCGACCGCGTTATCGCTGCGCTGCGCAGGCGACCCCGGGGTTGTGCGGTCGTGACTGCCGGGAGGGAGCACCCACGTCGTGCCGATCGTGTTTCGCTACCGCGGCATTCGGTTCTTCTTCATTTCCAACGAGGGCAGCCCACGCGAACCCATCCATATCCACGCATTGCGCGGCGACGCGGAGGCGAAGTTTTGGCCAAAACCCTCGGTCCAGGTGGCAGACAGCATCGGTTTCAACGCCCGCGCTCTGGGCGAATTGGTGGCGGTGGTCGAAAGCCATCGGGCCGCGATAGAACAGGCGTGGCATGAGCACTTCGGCTAAGTCCCTCCGCTTCGACAATCAGACGATGTGGGTCGAACTCGTGGACGATCGGGTCCTCGGCATTCCGCTCGCATGGTTCCCGCGCCTGCTGCACGCCACCCCGGCGCAACGGCAGGACTATCGCATCAGCCCGTCCGGCCAGGGCCTGCATTGGGAAGCGTTGGACGAGGACATTTCTGTCCCCGGCTTGCTTGCCGGGCGCGGTGACGCGACGGTCCGCCGTCCGGCTGTGGCTTAGGGGACGGGCTGGCACACTGTGCCGACGCGCGACCCCGCAGAGGAGGTGGCATGATGGATCAGGGAATCGCGAGCAGTCGAGGACGGATCTGGGAAGTCTCAGCTATACGACAGACCAGGTGCTGGGGGACTGGTTTCCAGGCGCGCGGTGACGACTGGCGCGCCTTGGGTCACGTGCACAGCGCCGGCGATGACACGGGGGGTTACCACGGGGCCGCTTGAAGCACTTGTTTCCCCGCGCGCCCTCAGCGCCCGTCCTGCGTCCTATCGCGTCGGCCGCGGCGGGTTCTGCGTGTAGTCGTAGAAGCCGCGGTTGGTCTTCCGCCCCAGCCAGCCGGCCTCGACGTACTTCACCAGCAGCGGGCATGGCCGGTACTTGGAATCCGACAACCCCTCGTACAGCACCTGCATGATCGACAGGCAGGTATCGAGTCCGATGAAATCGGCCAGCTCCAGCGGTCCCATCGGATGGTTGGCACCCAGCCGCATGGCGGTGTCGATGCCGGAGACGGAGCCGACGCCCTCATACAGCGCAAACACCGCCTCGTTGATCATCGGCACCAGGATCCGGTTGACGATGAACGCGGGGAAATCCTCGGCAACCGCGGGGATCTTGCCCAGCTTGATCGCCAGCGCCTGCACCGCCTGGAAGGTCGGCTCGTCGGTGGCGATGCCGCGGATGATCTCCACCAGCTTCATCACCGGCACCGGATTCATGAAGTGCATGCCGATGAATTTTTCCGGCCGGTCGGTCGAGGCGCCGAGCCGCGTGATGGAGATCGACGAGGTGTTGGACGCCAGCAGACAGGCCGGCTTGAGGTGGGGCACCAATTGCTTGAAGACGGCGCGCTTGACGTCTTCCTTTTCCGTCGCCGCCTCGATCACCAGGTCGGCGTCGTCGAACATCGCGTAGTCGGTGCCCAGCTTGATGCGGCCGAGCGCCTCGATCTTGTCTTCCGGCGAGATCAGCGTGCGGTGGACCTGGCGGTCCATGTTGCGGCTCATCGTCGCCATGGCGCGGTCCAGCGCGTCCTGCTTCGCGTCCAGCAGGTTCACCTGAAGTCCGGCCAGCGCGCAGACATGGGCGATGCCGTTGCCCATCTGGCCGGCGCCGACCACCCCCACACGGGCGAGCATTGGCGGCTCAATCAGCATCGACGCTGAGGCGGGCGCCGGCTTGACTTCGACGTTCATTCAGGAGCGCTCCAGTTCCGCCGCCAACTCGGGCAGCGCGGTGAAGAGATCAGCCACCAGGCCGTAATCGGCGACCTGGAAGATGGGCGCTTCCTCATCCTTATTGATCGCCACGATCACCTTGCTGTCCTTCATGCCGGCCAGATGCTGGATGGCACCAGAAATTCCGACAGCAACGTAAAGCTCCGGGGCGACGATCTTGCCGGTTTGCCCGACCTGGTAGTCGTTCGGCACGAAACCGGCATCCACCGCGGCGCGGGAGGCCCCCACCGCGGCACCCAACTTATCAGCAATAGGTTCCAAAAGCTTAAAGTTCTCGCCGGCCTGCATGCCGCGCCCGCCGGAGATCACCACGCGCGCCGCGGTGAGTTCGGGGCGCTCGCTCTTGGACAGCTCGGCGGAGACGAATTTCGACACGCTGGGCAGGTCGGGGATCGCGGCCGGTTCGATCGGCGCGTTGCCGCCGTCGGCAGCGACCGGATCGAAGCTGGCGGCACGCACGGTGATGACCTTCTTGGCGTCGGCGGATTTCACCGTCGCGAGGCCGTTGCCGGCGTAGATCGGCCGGACGAAGGTGTCGGCATCGACCACGTCGGCGATATCGCTGATCGGCTGCACATCCAGCATCGCGGCGACGCGCGGCATGATGTTCTTGCCGACCGCGGTGGTGGCAGCCAGCAGGTGCGAATAGGCCGGGGCCAGGGCGAGCAACAGCGCCGCGGTCGGCTCCGCGAGCAGGTGGTCGAGCGCCGGCGAATCGGCCACCAGCACCTTGGTCACACCGGGCAGCTTCGCGGCGGCCTGCGCGGCGGCGTCCAGCCCGCTGCCGGCGACCAGGGCATGCACCTCCCCAAGTTTTTGGGCCGCGGCGACCGCGCTGCGCGACGGCTGCTTGATGCCGGCGGCGTCGAATTCCAGCAGAACGAGGCTCGTCATCGCTCAGATCACCTTCGCTTCATTGCGCAGCTTGCTCACCAGCTCGGCCACCGAGCCGACCTTCACCCCCGCCTTGCGCTTCGGCGGATCGGAGACCCTCAGCGTGGTCAGCCGCGGCGCCGGATCGACGCCCAGATCGGCCGGCTTGATGGTCTCGATCGGCTTCTTGCGCGCCTTCATGATGTTGGGCAGCGAGGCGTAGCGCGGCTCGTTCAGCCGCAGGTCGGTGGTGATGATCGCCGGCAGGTTGACCGTGACCGTCTCCAGTCCGCCATCCACCTCGCGGACCACGGTCATCAGGTCACCCTCGATGGTGATCTTGGAAGCGAAGGTGCCCTGCGGCCAGTCCAGCAAGGCCGCCAGCATCTGGCCGGTGGCGCTCATGTCGTCGTCGATCGCCTGCTTGCCCAGGATGATCAGCTTCGGCTGTTCCTTGTCGGCGATCGCCTTGAGCAATTTGGCCACGGCCAGGGGCTGCAACTCGGCGTCGGTTTCGACCAGGATGCCACGGTCGGCGCCCATGGCGAGCGCGGTGCGGATCGTCTCGGCGCACTGGGCGACGCCCAGCGAGACCGCGATGATTTCGGTGGCGACGCCCTTTTCCCGCAGGCGCACGGCCTCCTCGACGGCGATCTCGTCGAACGGGTTCATGGACATCTTGACGCCGGCGGTTTCCATGCCGGAGCCGTCCGCCTTGACGCGGACCTTGACGTTGTAGTCGACCACCCGCTTGACGGGGACGAGGATTTTCATGGGGGACCGTGCCGCTTCCAGGAGTCGGGTAAGGGGTCAGAGCCGGGCGTGCCGCCCGCCTGTTCGCACCTGCAATAGAAGGCGCGGACCATATGCAGCGGGGACCGTTGCTGTCAAACGCCGGTCATACGCGCCAGTAGCGGAGCTGCCCGGGCGGTTGCGCAGGTGTGTTGGGCGGCGGGGAAACGCCCCCGGCAGGGCGCCGCGCCGCCATCATGGGCGGGTGGTCTGCGCCCTGACCTGGATTGGATTGGTCGCGTGGTCGTCGGGCCGGATCGAGCGCGTCGGCGGTCCCCGGGATCAGCCCTGGCGGCACTTCATCCGCGGGTTCTTCTTGTTGATCACGTAGACGCGGCCACGCCGGCGCACCACGCGGCAGTTCTTGTCGCGGACCTTGGCGGCTCTCAGGCTGTTGCGTATGCGCATGACACAGGGCTTCCGGCGGAATTCGGGCGGCGCTGGATAGGGGCGGGGCGGGGCGGTGTCAACTGGACACCACACCTCTCCCACGCAGCGCGCCGGAGAGCCCCGCGTGGCGCGCCGGAGAGCCCCGCGCGGCGCGCCGGAGAGGTCGCCCGGGGCGCGACGCGAACCAACCGATGCGGCGAAAGTGAGGGGCTGAAGGGCTCGCCGCCGAATAAACCAGGCAACATGCGGCGCAGCATCGTTCGTCCCGTCATGGCGGCGCCCCGGGTCAAGTGTCCGGGCGCACGCTCCGGCCCGCCATCCACGACTGTGCGGGTCACATAAAGCACCGTCGTGGATGGTCCGCCGCCGCCGACGATGTCGGATTGGGCACGGTCCGTACGGCATCGGACACGGTTATTCCCCGGCAAGCTCACGCACCGGCGGTTCGTGCCTCACGCCCCTTGTATCCGGATTTCGCCTCCGCGGAATGGTTTGAGCAGAGGTGCGCTGGGACCGGCGGCCGCCGGT
>JBEKNT010000368.1:0-7049 GCA_049522565.1 Acetobacteraceae bacterium | reverse complement strand
AACACACGTGCCAGCACCGCATCGTTCGCGTCGAGAATACCTCTCCCGCGCCGCGGGAGAGGTCGGCGCGGAGCGCCGGGTGAGGGTGCCGCAAGTCGCACCGTACTGCTCGCAGCACCCTCGCCCTCGGCGCGTCGCGCCTCGACCTCTCCCGCTTCGCGGGCGAGGTTTTCTGCCATGTTAGTGCAGCACCCGGCGCAGTCGCGCTTCCATCTGCGTGGCGGCGTCTTCAGGTGTCTCGGAACCCGCCAGCACGGCGTTGGTCTGCGTGCGGATCGTGTCGCTTACGTCATTGTAGCGTGGCGTTACCGGACGCGCCTTCGCGGTTTCCACCACCGGCAGGGCCGCGGCCAGCCAGGGCACCGCTTGCAGCACCGCCGGGTCCTTGTACAGATCTGGGAAAACCGGCAGCAGCGACGCCTTCTCGGCCAGCAGAGTCGCCACCTCGGGCGACGACAGGTAGCGCACCAACTTGATCGCGTCCTCCTGGTGCTTGGAATAGGCCGACACGCCCCATTGCCAGCCGCCGATGCAGCTCACCGGCTTGCCGCCGTCCACCGCCGGCAGCTCGGCGACGCCGACCTTGTCCTTCACCGCGCTGTCGGCACTTTGGAACAGGTTCCAGCCATACGACCACAGCACGGCGAACACTGCCTTGCCGGATTCGAAGTCCTTGCGCGTCTGGTCGGTGACGATTTCCGCGACGTTGCGCGGCGCGACACCGTCCTTCACCAGCCCGGTCCATAAAGCAAACGACTTCAGCGCGGCGGCGCGGTCCCAGGTGAGGTGGCCGTCATGCACCAGCGTCTTGCCCATGCTCCAATAGGGCAGCAGAAAGGTGCAGACGGTGCCTTCGATCGGCGCGCCCTGGAAACTCACGCCCTGCAGGTCGGGATTGTTTTCGCCCGCCTGGATGGTCTTGGCCTGCTTCGCCAGCTCGCTCCAGGTCTGCGGCACCGGCAGATGGTATTTGTCCAGCAGGTCCTTGCGATAATACAGGAACATTGCATCGGCAAAGGCCGGCAGCGCGACCAGCTTGCCGTCCACTGTGTCAGCCTCGGCATAGGCCGGCAGATAGCGTTTCAGGAATGCCGTGCGATCACCGACCGACTCGTCCAGCGGCACGGTCCAGCCGGTCGCGGCGAATTGCGCAGGCCGGATGATATCGAGCAACATCACGTCGAGCGTGCTGTCCTTCGCCGACATCACGGTATTGAGATACTGCGCCTGAAGGTCGCTGGTCGCGCCGCCGGTTTGCGCGGTGACCTTGACGCCGGGATTGGCCGCCTCGAAGCGGTCGAAGGCCTGGCGCATCACCTCGGGGCGCAGCGCGCTGGAGATGAACACGGTCAGCGTGGTGTCGGCGCGCGCCGGCAGCGCAAACAGCGCGGCGAGCACGAACAGCGTTGGGGCGGAGCGTGTCACCTGGAGCTTCCTCTTGCCTGGCCTGTTAGCCGGGATGGGAACCTGCCGGGCGGCAGCGGTCAAGCTGCCATTTCAGGCGATTGCGCGTGAAGAACTCCGCCACGTCGCGCTTTCATTGCGCTATCCGGCGCGCGGGGGATGGTGCAGGCTGGCGGTCTTCGCGCGGCATTGCCATTCATGCGGGGCGTCCTTGATCCCACAACGCGGTCCCACAACGCGGTTGACGTGTCCCCAGGCCAAGGCTACACCCCGCGCCCTACCGCTCTCCCGCACCCGCGCGGGACACCGAAATGCCCAGGTGGCGGAATTGGTAGACGCGCAGGTTTCAGGTACCTGTGGCCGCAAGGTCGTGGAAGTTCGAGTCTTCTCCTGGGCACCAAACCCGTTCTCAGCGATCGGTAGCACATGACCACAACCCAGTTCATGCCGGGCGGCACCATCCACTTGCACCGGCACGACCTGCCGGAGGGCTTTGTGGCCGGCCCGGTTGTCGCGGTCGATACCGAGACGATGGGCCTGCAACCACACCGCGACCGGCTCTGCCTGGTGCAGCTTTCCTCCGGCGACGGCCATGCGCATCTGGTGCAGCTCGTTCCGCCGTCGCTCGGCGGGCATGGCTTCGATTGCCCGAACCTCAAGCGCCTGTTGGCCGACCCGGTCACCGTGAAGCTGATGCACTTCGCCCGGTTCGACGTTGCGGTGCTGCAACACAGCCTCGACATCACCGTGGCACCGGTGCGCTGCACCAAGATCGCCGCACGTCTCACCCGCACCTTCACCGACAAGTACGGCCTCAAGGACCTCTGCAAGGAATTGCTCGGCATCGAATTGTCGAAGCAGCAGCAATCGTCGGACTGGGGTGCGGTGGAACTGACACCGGAACAGATGGCGTATGCCGCGTCGGACGTGCTGCATCTGCATGCGCTATGGGCCAAGCTGGAGGCGCTGCTGATCCGCGAGAAACGGCTCGAATTGGCCGAGGCCTGCTTCGGCTTCCTGCCGACCCGCGCCCGGCTCGACGTCCTGGGCTACGAAACCCCCGACATCTTCGCGCATTGAGGGGATCGGGGGGAGTCTCCTTCTGCCCCCCCCCGACCGGTGCAGCTTCATCCAGGGCGGGTCGGCCGCCGGTGGTCAACTCGCAATGACAGAGAGGCGGGCGGACGGCGGCGCTGTCCGCCCGCCGGGCTCCCGGTTCACGCCTTGGCCTCTCTCGCCGCTCAGGCAGCCCGCCGCAGTTCCACCCCGGGCCGCAGCAGCGAAACCTGCTGCACGCCCACCACCTGCCACAGATTGCCCTCGACCAGATGCACCATCTCCTCCGGCATCGCCTCCAGGGCGATCTCGACATGCATCACGGTGCCGCTGCGGTGCGCCCACATGCGGTCGGGCGCCAGGTCGCGCCGCGCGAAGGGTTGCAGCAGGCGCGGCAACAGCCCCGGCGAGGCCTCCGCATCCAGCATGAAGCGGACGGCAACCTCGCCGCGCGCATCAACGGCGGACAAATTGCCAGATAAGGAACCATCGGACATGGAACGGAACTCCGGAATACGACGCAAAACGCGAGAAGGCGGGCGGCCCCGGCTGCTCAGGCAGCCGGGCGGCTAATTCGCGTCGTGGGGATCCGGAGACTCATGACGCCCTTATAGCATCATGGTTGCGGCCAGTCCAGCTCCGGCAACCGCACCAGCGGCACCTGGCGCATCGACAGGGTGCGGTATTGCAGCGACAGCGGCACCTCCACCGCCGATGGACTGCCGTCGTCCGGCGCATTGGCGAGCAGCGACAGCACCGCCTTGGCGGTCGTCGCGGCGGAGCGGCTCATCAGGCCGTTCCGCGCCAGCGCGTCCAGCGTTTCGGCATAGCCGGTCACTTGCGCCGTGCCGGTTCCCATCGGCTGCAACTCCGGGTCGAGCGCCAGCGTCGCCGTCGCCGTCAGTCCAAGCGGCCCCCACTGCGTCTGCACCTGCCGCACCTCCAGCGAGCCGCCGTCGTCGCGCCATTTCGTGGCGCAGGCGGTCAGCCCGGGCGCAACGGGCAGCGGACCGTTCAACGCGGCATCCAGGACGACCGAGGCGATGCGCGGACCCAGCGGCCAGGTCAGCCGCGACGGCAAACCGATGCCGTCGGCCTTGACCGCCATCGACACCGCCGGCTGCCCCTGCGGCGCCGCCGGATACAGCACGGCATCCACATCCAGCCGATCGAGCGTCAGTGCGTCATCGGCGCCGGCAACCGGAACGCTGGCACGCAGCGTTTCGCCACGCAGGTCGAGCGCCAGCGCCGCCGGATCGGCCGGCAGCGGCACCAGCAGTTGCAGGCGGCCGGCGGTGTACGGGATGTCGGGGGCGTCGGCCACGCGCAGGTGTTGCGCGCCCTCGGCCTCGATCCGCAGCACGAGCGGGTGCAGCGGGGCGAGGCGCAACACCACGCGCTCGGCCCGCCAGGCGAGGCCGTCCGGAATGTCGGGCGCGCCGCCTTGCAACGCGACATCGCGCAGGGTCAGCGTCGCAGCGAGCGGCCAACCGCCGGCCTCCGGCTTGGCGGAACTCACCGACCAGCCGGCGGCGCGCCGCACGGCAACCCAGTCGGCGAGGCTGGCCCGCATCTGCCGCTCCGCGAAGTGCCAGGCGAGAAAGTCGCCGATCACCACCGCCAGCAGCAGCGCGGTCAGAAGTATCCATAGCCTGCGCCGCATCGCCCCTCACGCTGCTGGACCGGACGGACCGCTTATAGGCAGACATGCGAAACCGGCCAACCGCGGCGGTCGGGGGTCTGCGTCGCAAAAATCGTCCCATGTCACGGTTTCATGACTTGGCCCGCGGATATCATCCCCATCCGCCACAAACCCCGTCAGCGGATCGATAACGACCACAAATTTCTGTCTCATCAATAGCTTGCCACGCCACGTTGCGATCTGAGCCGAGCCGGGCGCAGAGTGTACCCACAGACTTGTCCACAGGTAGCCCATCATCCGCGCGCACGAATAGCATCAGCCGTGCATGGCCGCCGGCAACAGCGCGATGCGATGGAAGCGTTCGCAAATGGGCCGCCCGGGAGCGCCCCGATCGGGATAGCGCCGCCTCAGCGGTAACTGTCCGCAGCCATTGCAGCGGGCCTTCGCCCGCCATGACGGGAAGGCACGCCGGTGGGTTAGTCTCCGGGGCGGTTGGCATTAGTCGCCCCGCGCCTCGCAATGACAACGAGCCCGCCACGAATCCGGGCAGAGTGGAAATATCAGGCGCTGTCTCGCGGAGATCGCTTCGCGCCACGCTGCGCGCGCGGTCGCAATGACGGCGTCGGCCCGCGGACCGAACCGTCGCAGCCGCATCATCCGCGCTCCCCGACATCCGTCCGCAGCGCCGCCTCCAGCCGTGGCAGCAAGTCCTGCCGCCGCGTGCCGGCCGGGATCGGCGGCAGCAGCACGATGTGGATGACGCCGGGGTACTTGCGGAACGCCCGCCGGCCCCAGCAACGCCCCGAGTCGGTCACCACCGGGATGACCGGCAGGCCAGTGGACGCGGCAAGCGCGGCGACGCCCGGCTGCATCGGCAGCAATGCGCCCGGCTCGGCCCTGGTGCCTTCCGGAAAAATCACGATCTGGCGTTGCTCCGCCGCCGCGCGGGCCGCGTCGCGCATCAAACCGCGCATCGCCTTGGCGCCGCCGCTCCGATCAACCGCGATCATCCCGGCCCGCAGGGTCAGCGCGCCGAACAGCGGGATGCGCAGCATCTCCTGCTTCATGATGTAGGCCGGCCGCGGCACCAGGGTCAGCCAGACCAGGGTGTCGAACGCCGATTCATGGTGCGAGGCAATCAGCGCCGCGCCGGTCGGCAACGCGCCGACCACCTGCCAACGGATGCCGCAGAGGACCCGCGCGCCCCACAGCACCAGACGCGCCCAGGCCGCGGCGATGTCCATGATACGATGGGGGGCCACGAACCGGGCGACGGTCCCGACCAGCGTCAGCACGAAGGTCGAGCCGAAGAAGAACACATTGAACAGCGTGGATCGCAGGATGGTCATCCGTGGTGCGTCTCATGCGGCGCCGCCTGGTCGTGGCCCGGCAGCAACGTCGTGACGCCGACCACCGCCAGCAGGTATTTCGTGTATTCCCCGGCCGTGAGCCGCAGTGTCACCACCGGACCGAGGCCCCCCGCCTGCGGCCGCAGCACCGGTTCCGGATACAGCGTGACCTCCGGCAGCGCCCGCCGCAGTTCGGTCAGCGCGCGCGGCATGTGATAGTACGCGGTGACCACGATCAACGTGTGGATGTCGTGGTCGTGCGCCCAGGCGGCGGTTTCCAAAGCGTTGCCACGGGTGGTGGTTGCCTGCCGCCCGAGCGTCACCTGCGCGGCGATCGGCACCGGATCCACTCCTGCCCGATGCGCCAACATCGCCAGATCGACGCCAATGCCGGTGCCGGACAGCAACAGCCATTGCGCCCGATGCGCTTGCAGCAGCCGCAGCGCGGTCTCGACCCGCTCGGCGCCGCCGGTCAACGCGACGATGCCGTCGGCCTCCGGCACCGGCGGCTCCGGACGGGTGGCGTACTGGATGAACCAGACCAGCCCCATGTCCCACGCCACGACCACCACGAACAGCGCCCAGCAGGCGAGGCGGAGCGCCAGGCGGCGTTTGCTCATGGCAGCCGCCGCAGCCACCAGCGCACCGTGCCCTGCGCGGTGATGAAGCCGATCGCGGCGGCGGCGGCGGGCAGGCCGGGCAGCGCCAGCCACAGCGCCACGGGCAGTGCCGCCAGCGCCTCGGCCGGGCTGTCCGGGGCGGTCGCCGCGCCGGCGAACGGTGCCGCGAGCATGGCCAGCGTCAGCAGCACCGGCAGCGCCAGCAGCGCCCCGGCCATGCCTCCGGTCGCGGCGAGCAGGGTGACGCGGCCGGCGAAGCGGGCGGCGATGTAGCCGTCGGTGGCGCCGAGGCCGTGCACGATCTCGATCGCCTCGCGCCGCGCCGCCAGCCCGGCGCGCGTGGCGACCGCGATCACCGCCGCGGCGACCGCCGCCACCAGCAGCAGCGCCATCCCGGCGCACGCCTGGAGGCTGCGCGACAGCCGGGCGAGGCGGCGGATCCACATGTCGTGGCTTTCCGTCAGCGTGCCGGGGGCGGCCGCCTCCAGCCGCGCCGCCAGCGGTCCCACGTCAACGTCGCTCTGGGTCAGCCGGACGGCGATGACGGCGGGGAGCGGCACGGCAAGCCGCTCGGCCGCGGCGCCGAGCCAGGGGTGCAGCAAAGTGTCCAGCTCTTCCGCGGTCAGCGCATGGGCCGAGGCGATCCCGGGGCTGCCCGTCAGCACGCCGAGGACGCGCTCGACCCGCGTGCCGCCACCCTGGGCGGCGGGTTCGGTCGGCTGCGGCACCTGCACGGTCAGCGCCGCCCCGGCCCCCTCCTGCCAGTGCCGCGCCAGCGAGGCCGCGGCCACCCACCCGGACAGCGCCAGGGCGGCGAGCAACGCCATGGCGGCGACCAGGAACGGCAGCACCCGATCGGCCAGCGCCCGGCGCAACCCGAGTTCGTCGAAACCGGCGGGGCGGAGGGAGCTGCTCAGCATCGGATCATCCTCCCCCTCCCGCGCTTGCGGGAGGGGTCAGCGGAGGGTGAAGCGTGCG
>JBEKNT010000367.1:0-7071 GCA_049522565.1 Acetobacteraceae bacterium | reverse complement strand
GGCGCACCGCGCGCGACATCGCCGGCGCGTCCTCCATGAAACGCGCCAGCATCTCCAGCCGCGCCAGAAACCAGCCGACGGCACCTTTCCGCTTGACCGAAAGGGTGAGAGGTCGATGCACCTGTACGGACCGATCCGTCGGCGCATCCGCGGCGACACGGCCCCATGCCAGACGCAAGGGGCGGCAAAACCCCATGCATCCGTGCAGCGCAGGCCACCCCAGGTGCGGCCCGGTGCCTGCGCTGGTCAATTCCCACACGGCGCGACACTGTCTCTGGCACCACGAAACGAGACGTTCGTGAGACGCCACCGGCTCCCCGACGCACGGCATGGCGCTCCCCACCGCACCTGCACCCCGCCCCCGGCAATCGACGCCGCCAGCCGCCAGTGCCAGACTCCCCCCCGCATAGCAGCAGCGGGGAGCAGGGGAAGCAATGGACGACACCGGACAGGGCAGGCTCGCCGTGGTGATCGGCGGCGGCAACGGCATCGGCGCCGCCACCGCCCGGCTGATGGCCTCCCGCGGCTGGCGGCTGGCGATCATCGACCGCGACCTCGAAGCCGCCCGCACCACCGCCATGGAGCTGAACGCCCGGGCCTTCCACGGCGACGTGACCGACGCCGCGGTGATGCACGGCCTGGCGCAGGAGATCGAGGCCACCGTCGCGCCGCCGTATGCCCTGGTGGTCTCCTCCGGCACCTTCCAGGACCCGGTCCCGCCCGACCAGACGACCCTGGACGACTGGGACCGCATCATGCGGGTCAACCTGGACGGCGTGTTCTTCGCCAACCGCGCCTTCGGCCCGGGCATGGCCGGCCGCCGCCAGGGGTCGATCGTCAACATCGCCTCGATCATCGGCCTCGGCGGCACGCCGCTGCACGCCTATGGCCCGACCAAGGCGGCGGTCATCAACCTGACCGAGAGCCTGGCCGGCGAGTGGGGCCGCGCCGGCGTGCGGGTCAACGCGGTGTCCCCTGGCGTCACCCTGGTGCCGCGGGTGCTGGCCCGCCGCCAGGCCGGCGCCCGCTACCGCGGCGACCCGGGCGAACACACCGCACTCGGCCGCTGCGTCGAACCCAACGAGGTGGCCGAGACGATCGAGTTCCTGCTGTCCGACCGCGCCTCCGCGATCACCGGCGTCAACCTGACGATCGACTGCGGCTGGGCGGCGGCGCGCGGCTGGGTGATGTATGGCGGCGTCCGCCCGGCGCCGCCCGCATGAGCGTCGCCAGCCCGTGGCAGTGCCGGCAAAAGCGGCAAAGGCACTGGGACGCGCCCGGCGGGTTGGCGCGCGATGGTGCAGGCGGCGCCCGGCGGCTGGTCGGGCCGGCAGCCAAGGCGCGGTGGCGCAGCGGCCGGACCCGCCCGGCGGAGCGGCCGGACCCGCCCGGTCCGGTGCCCTGGCACATCGCTTGCGTAGCGTTGGGCCGACCGGGTGTCGCACCAACAACCACCCGGAGTCCCAGGGAGGCTCAAGTGCGCGCCATAATCGTCACCGCATTGCTGCTATTGCTCACCCACTGGCCGGCCGCCGCGCAAGCGCCGGACAAGGTCCATTTCCTGATGGACTGGCTCCCCACGGGCGAGCATGCGGCCTATTATGGCGGCTGGCAGCACGGCATCTTCGCCGCCCACGGCATCGACGTGACGATCACCCGCGGCTACGGCGCCGGCGATACCGTGTCGAAGGTGGCGGCCGGCGCGGCGCAGTTCGGTGTCGCCGACCTGTCGGCCGTGCTCACCGCGCGCGCCCGGGCCGGCGCACCGGTCAAGACCATCATGGCGATCTACACCGCATCGCCGCACTCGCTGTTCGTCCTCAAGAGTTCCGGCATCACCTCGTTCAAGGGCCTTGAGGGCAAGAAGATCGCCATCACGCCTGGCAACAGCCACAAGCTGTATTTTCCCGAGGTGGCGCGGCGCGCCGGCACCGATCCCGACAAGATCGTCTGGGTCAATACCGACGCGTCCGCCATGGCGGCGATGCTGATCTCCAAGCGTGTCGATGCGGCGCCGTTCTATGACATCCACCAGTACTACGTGAACAAGGCCGCGCAACAGGCCGGCGAGGAGATCGTCGCCCTGCCGTTCGTGCGCACCGGTTTCACCATCTACGCCGCGACGATCATGACCACCGACGGCATGATCGCGACCAATCCCGACCTGGTGCGCCGCTTCCTGGCCGCGGTGAAGGAGTCTTTCGCCTGGGCGCGCGAGCACCAGTCCGAAGCCTGCGTGTTGCATCGGCAGCGCAATCCGGAAGTCGAGCAAGACGATTGCGAGCATTCGCTCGGCAAGGTGATGGAGTATGTGTTCAACCCGAGCCAGGAAAAGGCCGGCACCGGACGCTTCGATCCCGAGCGGCTGGCGTTCACCTGGAAGGTCGTGGCCGAGGCCCAGCAACTCGACCCCGCCTGGGACTATCACCAGGCGATCGACACGAGTTTCCTGCCTTGAGGCGATACCGGTCCGGCGGTGATCGCCGGCTTGCGGCGGTCGCTGTCCCGCCGTGCGGCACGCCGGGCAGCGCTCGCCGCCGTCGCGCGATGCCCCGCTTGCGGCGATGATCGCCCTGCGTGGCGTCTCGAAGCAGTTCGCCACCCGCGATCGGAGGGGGCTGCTGGCGCTGGACGACGTATCGCTGACCATCGAGGACGGCACGTTCGTCGCGCTGATCGGCCCGTCCGGCTGCGGCAAGTCGACGCTGCTGCGGCTGGTGAACGGCTTGCTCCCGCTCACTGGCGGGCGGATCGAGATCGGCGGGGTGCCGGTGCAGGGCCCGCGTGACGACATGGCGATGGTGTTCCAGGCGCCGGTGCTGATGCCATGGGCAACGGTGCTGCAGAACGTCACCTTCCCGCTGCGCCTGAAGCGGCAATGCGGTCCCGCCGACGTGCGGCGGGCGCGCGACCTGCTGGCGAAGGTCGGCCTCGCCGGGTTCGAGCAATCCCGGCCGCACGAACTGTCCGGCGGCATGCAGCAGCGCGTGGCGATCTGCCGCGCCCTGGTGCAGCAGCCGCGCGTCCTGCTGATGGATGAACCGTTCGGCGCGCTCGATGCGCTGACCCGCGAGGAACTGAGCCTCGAACTGCTGTCGATCTTCGCCGGATCGGGCATGACGGTGCTGTTCGTCACCCATTCGATCCCCGAGGCGGTGCTGCTGGCCGATCGGGTGGTGACGCTGTCGGCGCGGCCGGGACGCGTCAGCGACATCATGCCGGTGCCGTTGCCCCGCCCGCGCGACTTCGCGCAGGAAGCGTTGCCGGAGTTCCAGGCCTGCACCCGCCACCTGCGCGCGTTGATCTTCCACCGGGCCGCGGCATGAAGGGCGCCGCCGGCAACGCCGCCATCCCGCTCGCCAGCGTCGTCGCGTTGCTGGTGCTGTGGGAAGTCCTGGTGCGAGGTTTGGCCATTCCGGAATATGTCCTGCCGGCGCCATCCAGCATCTGGCGCGGCACGCTGGCGGCCGGCCCGTCGGTGCTGCACCAGACCGCCGCGACGCTGGTCACCATATTGCTCGGCTTCGGCGCATCGATCGCGGTCAGCCTGCCGCTGGCGCTGCTGATCGCGTCCTCCCGCGTCGTCGCGACGGCGATCTATCCGCTGCTGGTGCTGACGCAGTCGGTGCCCAAGGTGGCGCTGGCGCCGATCCTGCTGGTGGCTCTGGGCGCCGGCGAATTGCCCCGCGTCATCGTGACGTTCCTGGTAGCGTTCTTCCCGCTGGTGGTGTCGTCGGTGACCGGGCTGCTGTCGACGCCGCCGGAATTGCTGGAGATGGCGCGGGCCTGCCGCGCCTCCCGCTGGCAGGAACTGCTGCGCATCCGCCTGCCCTTCGCCATCCCGTTCGTGCTGGCCGGCATGAAGGTGGCGATCGCGCTTTGCGTGGTCGGCGCGGTGGTTGCCGAGTTCGTCGGCGCCGATAGCGGGCTGGGTTACCTGATCCAGACCTCGATGGCATTCTTCAAGGTGCCGCTTGCGTTCGGCGCGATGCTGATCCTCGCCGCGCTCGGCATCGCGCTGTTTCAATTGGTGGAGTGGTTCGAACGCCTGGCCTTCCCGTGGGCGGACCGCGACACGCAGGCCGGACAAAACAGGTGAAGCATGGCTAGTCACGAGGCAACCACACAGATCGTCCGCGGCGCCCTGCTGGCCGATCCGGCGCGGCGGCGCGCCCAGCCGGCCGACATCCTGATCAGCGACGGCGTGGTCGCGGCGATCGGCCCGCCCGGCCTCGCCGCCCCGCAGGGCGCCACCAGCTTCGACGCCGGCAACACGCTGGTGCATCCGGGCCTGATCAACGCCCACATGCACTCGCATGGCGGGCTGGCGCGCGGGCAGGGCGACAAGTGGACGCTGGAGCTGTTGCTCGCCGCCGCGCCCTGGATCGGCGGCGGCCGCGCGCTGGCCGACAAGAAGCTGTCCGCGACGATCTGCGCCGCCGAGATGGTGCTGAAGGGCTGCACCGCCGCCTACGACCTGTTCGTCGAGTTCCCGCTGCCCACGCGTGACGGCATGGACGCCGTGGCCGAAGCCTACGCTGAGGTCGGGCTGCGCGCGGTGATCGCCCCCATGGTCGCCGACCTGTCGTTCTACCAGGCGATCCCCGGCTTGCTCGACGCCCTGCCGGACCCGCTGCGCCAAGCGGTCGAGTCGCTGCGTCCCGGCGACGGCGCCGCCTGCCTCGCCGCCATCGAGGACATCGCCTGCCACTGGTCCTGGGACCACGCCGGCATCCGGCTCGGCGTGGCGCCGACCATCCCGCACCACTGCACCGAGGGCTTCGTCTGCGGCTGCGCGCGCATCGCCCGGGCGAACGGCCTGCGCCTGCACACCCATGTCGGCGAGAGCAAGGTGCAGGCGGTGGCGGGCCAGCGCCTCTACGGCCGCAGCCTGCTCCAGCAGATGCAGCATTGGGGGATCGTCGGCCCGGACTTCACCGCTGCGCACGGCGTCTGGCTCGACGACGCGGATCTGCGGCTGATGGCGGAAACGGGAGCCAGCCTGGCGCACAATCCGGGCAGCAACATGCGGCTCGGCAACGGGCTGTTTCCGCTGCGTCGCGCCCTGGACCTCGGCGTGACCGTGGGGCTTGGCACGGACGGGGCGAACTGTTCCGACAACCAGAACATGTATGAGGCGATGCGCTACGCCTCGATGGCGTCCAAGGTGCAGTCGCCGCGCGTCGAGGACTGGGCCGGGGTGGAGGACGTCTACCGCGCCGCCACGCTCGGCAGCGCCCGCGTGCTGGGGTTCGGCGATGCCGGGGAGATCCGGGTGGGTGCCAAGGCCGATCTGGCGTTCCTCGACCTGCACGCGATCAACTGGATTCCGCACAACTGGACCGTCAACCAGCTCGTGCACGCGGAGGACGCCACCTCGGTGCGCCACGTGATGATCGGCGGCCGGTTGGTGGTGCGCGACCGCACGCTGACCACCGTGGACCTGCCGCGCCTGGCCCGGGAGGCGGAAGCGGCACGGGAGCGCCTGGAAGCGGCGAACGCGCAGGTGAAGGAGCTGGTCGATAAGCTGTCGGTCGTGGTGGGCAGCTTCTGTCCCGGCCTCGCTGCCGCGCCCTATCACGTGCGGCGGTACCTCTGCGACTGATCCGCCGCAACGGGCCGCGCCCGCATGCCGACGAGCCGATCCCACCTGGCATCGCGAGGTGCGCAGCATCCGCCCGTTCTCGCACGGCGCCGCACCGCCCGCGCGTCATTGCGAGGCGCCCAGCGCCGCAGCAATCTCCCGCGGGACGAGCAGCGGCTCCCCTCGCCGGGCGGGGGAGTGCTGCGGCGCTGGGCGCTTCGCGATGACGGGTGCGGCGCACGTGACGGCAGGGAGGGGCGGTGCGTCATCCTGGGACCGATGAACGCCGTTCCGGCATGAGCATGGCCGCACCTGCGTCGCTACGGGCGATGCCGATCGCGCCGCTCGCCGCCACGCTGGCGGTTCAGACGCTGGCCACCGCGGCGCTGTTCTCGCTGCCGGCGATCGCGCCGGCGGTGGCCGCGTCGCTGCACGTGAACGGCGAACTGGTCGGCGGGTTCGTCGCCACCGCCTATGGCACCGGGATCGTCTCGGCGCTGCTGTCGCCCGGCCTGATCCGCCGCTACGGCGGGGTACGCGCCACCCAGGCGGTGTTGCTGGCGGCCGTCGGCATGGTGCTGATCGCCGCCACCGGGCACCTCGCGTCGCTGGCGCTCGCCGCGGTGGTGCTGGGGCTGGGTTATGGCGCGGCGGCACCGGCCAGCACGCACCTGCTGGTGCCGCAGACGCCCAGGTCGGTGTTCAACATGGTGATGTCGCTGCGGCAGATCGGCGTGCCGCTGGGCGGGGTGCTGGGGGCGCTGATCCTGCCGCCACTGGCACTCGCGGTCGGCTGGCGCCTCGCGCTGCTGGCGGAACTCGGGCCGCTACTGCTGTTGCTCGGCCTGATGGAGCTGCCGCGCCGGCGCTGGGACGCCGACCGCGATCCGCACGCCCGCGTCTTCGGCCGCGTCCTGCTGGCCCCGTTCGCGCTGCTGCGCGACGCGCGGATCCGCCGCCTGTCGATCGCCAGCTTCGTCTATTCCGGCATGCAGCTCTGCTTTGTTGCGTTCATGACGGTGCAACTGACGACGACCGGAGGCTTCGACCTGGTGACCGCCGGGCGCATGCTCGCGGTCTACCAGGTGGCCGGCACGGTCAGCCGGCCGATCTGGGGCTGGGTTGCCGACAAGCTGCTGTCGCCCAGCCGGACGCTGGCCGTGCATGGCGCCGGCATGGCGGTCGCCGCGGTGGCGGCCGGGCAGATCGGCCCCGGGTGGCCAGGCTGGGCGGTGGTGACGGTGGCCGTAGCGGCCGGCTGCACCGCCGGCGGCTATACCGGCGTGGCCTACGCCGACTATGCGGCCCTCGGCGGGACCCGCCGCACCGAGGCGACCGGCCTCGGCACCGCCATCATGTTCGCCGCCGTCATGCTGATCCCGCCGAGCTTCGGCGCGGCGGTCACCGCCATGGGCAGCTACGCCGCGCCCGATATCGCTCTGGCGGTGCTGGCGGCGATCAGCGCGCTATTGCTGTGCCGGGGGCCG
>JBEKNT010000366.1:0-7103 GCA_049522565.1 Acetobacteraceae bacterium | reverse complement strand
ACGTCGTGGAACAATACCGCCACGCGCGGATCCGCGCAGTGCTCCTGGACGTACCGACCGGTCCCCTCGGGGCAGGCATCGTCAACCACATAGATCCGGCCGACCTCGGGACCAACCGAACCGAGGACGCCCAATATGTGGCGCCGCACGCGATAACATGGGATCACTACGGCAACCCCTTGCGCCATCTCCGGTATCCTCGCTGAACAGCCACCTCGGCCAGCTAAAAGCAACGGGGATCAGAATATGTGGCGACGCTGATCGGCGTCGGGCTTGGTTAGCAAAGATCAAGCAGGATGGGAACAACTCTTGCGGCGACGCGGTGCGGGCCGCATCCCGCGGAGCACCTCAACACCGGTCGGATGCGGGGACCGGCGGGGCGCCAGGCGGCCATGCGGCGACCGGCGGTCACAGCCCCATCTCTGACGCCCTGTGCCGAAACTGCAAGGCGACGAGCGCGGCTTTGGCAGGGCGCATCATCAGGATCGCCAGCGGGATGGTCACCACCGGCCACAGAATCGCATGCACCCAGAGCGGCGGTGCGAAATGGAACTCCACCCAGAACGCCAACCCGACAACGATGGCGCCGAGCACCAGGACCACCCCAACCGCTGCGCCGTCGCCCGTGTCGCACGCCCGCAGGTCGAGGCCGCAGACTTCGCAGCGGTCGCGCACCTCCAGCAGATTGCGGAACAATCGGCCGCGCCCGCAACGGGGGCAGCGGCAGGTCAGTGCCGCTTGCAGAACCGAAACGCGGGGCTCGGGCACGCGCCCGCTAGTGCGAGGCGACGACGGGGCTGGCGCCGTACCAGTAGATGCAGGTGAACAGGAACAGCCAGACCACATCGACGAAATGCCAGTACCAGGCGGCGGCCTCGAAGCCGAAATGGCGGTCCGGCGTGAACTGGCCGGCCTTGGCGCGGAACCAGCAGACGATCAGGAAGCAGGTGCCGACGATCACGTGGAAGCCGTGGAAGCCGGTGGCGAGGAAGAACGTGGACGGATACACCCCGCCGCCAACGAACTTGAACGGCGCGTCGGAATACTCCACGGCCTGGCCCAGGGTGAAGCACATGCCCAGGATGATGGTCAGGCCGAGCCCGGTCAGCAGCCCCTTGCGGTCGTTCTCCAGCAGCGAATGGTGCGCCCAGGTGACCGTGCAGCCTGACAGCAGCAGGATCATCGTGTTGAGGAACGGGATGTGGAATGGATCGAAGGTGTGGATGGTGGAGGGCGGCCACACCGTCATGCCGTTGCCCTGGGTCTCCGGGAAGATCAGGAAGTTGAAATAGGCCCAGAAGAAGCCGACGAAGAACATCACCTCGCTGGTGATGAACAGCATCATGCCGTAGCGCAGGCCGAGGCGGACGAACGGGGTGTGCAGGCCGGGCGTGCGGCTCTCGCGGATCACGTCGCGCCACCACATGAACATGGTGAACAGCACGATCAGCAGGCCGATCACCAGCAGGATGTAGCTGCCGTAATGCGCGGCGAAGATGATGCCGAGCACGGTGCACAGCCCGCCGACCGCGCCAATGATCGGCCACGGGCTGGGATCGACCAGGTGGTAGGGCTGCTTCAGTCCCGAACTCTCGATGGCCGGAACGTGGTGCACTGTGGCGCCGTGTGCGTCGCTCATGCGGAATCCATTATTGCGAGAGAAGGGGAGGGGACGATCATCCAGACCTGGTCAGCTTGACGATGCTGATGGCGTAGAACAGCGCGGCGAGCGCGATCAGGACCACGAAGAGTGCGATGTTGCGGCCACGCCGGCGCCGGCGCATCTCGTCGGCCTCGCGCGGGGTGGGGCGCGGCGGATCTTGTTCCATGCGGCGCCTGCATCAACCGACCAGCCGGTCCACCGCGAGGGCGGCGAACAACACGAACAGGTAAAGGATCGAGTAGCGGAACGATGCCCGCGCCGGCGCGTCGCCGGTCAGGCTGACCCCGGCCGCATCCTGCCTGTCGCGCGCCACACGCAGCACGCTGAACAGGAAGCCGGCGCCGAGCACGATCGCGGCGACGCCATAGACCGGGCCGCTGAAGCCGATCCACCAGGTGGTGAGCGACAACGGCAGCAACAGCAGCGTGTACAGCACGATCTGCCGCCGTGTCTCCTTCGCGCCGGCGACCACCGGCAGCATCGGCACGCCGGCGCGCTGGTAGTCGGCGTTGGCGAACAGCGCCAGCGACCAGAAATGCGGCGGCGTCCAGAAGAACACGATGGCGAACAGGATCAGCGGCACCAGATCGACCGAGCCGGTCACCGCCGCCCAGCCGACCACCGCGGGGAACGCTCCCGCCGCGCCGCCGATGACGATGTTCTGCGGCGTGCGGCGCTTCAGCCACATCGTGTAGACGAACACGTAGAACGCGACAGAGAGCGCCAGCACCACCGCGGCGGCGAGGTTGATCGCCAGGTACATGACCGTGATCGAGCCGACCGCCAGCGTCACGCCGTAGCCCAGCGCCGCGCCGGGCTCGATGCGGCCGGCGGGGATCGGACGGTTGCGGGTGCGATGCATTACCGCGTCGATGTCGCGGTCGTACCACATGTTGATCGCGCCGCACGCGCCCGCGGCGACGGCGATGCACAACACCGCGGTGAACGCCAGCACCGGGTGCAGCCGGCCGGGCGCCACCAGCAGGCCGATCAGGCCGGTGAACACGACGAGGCTCATCACCCGCGGCTTGAGCAAGGCGATCCAGTCGCGGATGTCGGTTTCCGGCAGCGCAGCCGTCCGCAGGGAGGATTGCTCCCCCCCGTCGGCGGCGGCCAGCGGTGCTGTTGTGTTGCTCACCGGATCAACGGATGCGTGGCAGTTCCGCGTAGGTGTGGAACGGCGGCGGCGAAGAGACGCTCCATTCCAGCGAGGTAGCGCCCTCGCCCCAGTAGTTGTCGGCCAGGTGCTCCTTCGAGGTGAAGGTGCGGTAGCAGACATACAGGAACACCAGCAGTGCGACGCCGCCAATATAGGCGCCGATCGAGGAGACGAAGTTCCAGCCGGCAAACGCCTCCGGATAGTCGGGATAGCGGCGCGGCATGCCGGACAAGCCGAGGAAGTGCTGCGGGAAGAAGGTCAGGTTGACGCCGATGAAGGTCAGCCAGAAATGCACCTTGCCCCAGAACTCGGGATACTGGCGGCCGGACATCTTGCCGATCCAGTAGTAGAAGCCGCAGAAGATCGAGAAGACCGCACCGAGCGACAGCACGTAGTGGAAATGCGCCACGACGTAGTAGGTGTTGTGCACGATCTGGTCGATGCCGGCGTTGGCCAGGACGATGCCGGTGACGCCGCCGATGGTGAACACGAAGATCATGCCGATGGCCCACAGCATCGGCACCTTCAGCTCGATCGACCCTCCCCACATGGTGGCGATCCAGGAGAAGATCTTGATGCCGGTGGGCACCGCGATGACCAGCGTCGCAGCCATGAAGTAGGCGCGCGTGTCGACCGAGATGCCGGACAGGAACATGTGGTGCGCCCACACCACGAAGCCGATCGCGCCGATCGCCACCATGGCATAGACCATGCCGAGATAGCCGAAGATCGGCTTCCGGCTGAACGTGGAAACCACGTGGCTGACGATGCCGAAGCCCGGCAGGATCATGATGTAGACTTCGGGATGGCCGAAGAACCAGAACAGGTGCTGGAACAGCACGGGGTCGCCGCCGCCTGCCGGATCGAAGAAGGCGGTGCCGAAATTGCGGTCGCAGATCAACATGGTGATCGCGCCGGCCAGCACCGGGATCGACAACAGCAGCAGGAACGCGGTCACCAGTTCCGACCATACGAACAGCGGCATCTTGTGCAACGTCATGCCGGGCGCGCGCATGTTGAAGATCGTGGTGATGAAGTTCATCGCGCCGAGCAGCGAGCTGATGCCGGCCAGGTGCAGCGCGAACAGGGTGCAGTCCATGCCCGGCCCGGGCTCGAACTGCGCGTTCGACAGCGGCGGATACAGCGTCCAGCCGGAGCCCGACTCGCCCATCATCAGGCCGGTGAAGATCAGGATGAACGCCGGCGGCAGCAGCCAGAAGCTGATGTTGTTGAGCCGCGGAAACGCCATGTCGGGGGCGCCGATCATCAACGGGATGAACCAGTTGCCGAAGCCGCCGATCAGTGCCGGCATGACCGAGAAGAAGATCATCAGCAGCCCGTGGCTGGTGACGATGGTGTTCCACTCCTGCCCCGAATCGACGACGTGGTTGCCCGGGAAGTTGAGCTGGGCGCGCATGATCTCCGACAGGATGCCGCCGACCGTCCCGCCGAACACGGCGAACACCAGATAGAGGGTGCCGATGTCCTTGTGATTGGTGCTGAACAGCCAGCGCGTCACAAAGCCGGGCTTGTGGTCATGGGCATCGTGGTGGCCATGCGCATCGTCGTGGGTGGTTGCCGACATCGTCTCTCGTCTCCTAAAGCACCGGCCAATAGGGGTGTCCCTTGGGGGTCAGTGCTGAACCTCGTTGGCGGCGGTCAACAGCGCTGCTGCCGGGCGGTCATTCGCTGCCGCGCGGTCATTCTCCGATGGGTGATCGCTCCCCGTCGGGCGATCATCCCGCGCCATGGTGTCGGGTGCAGACCCGGGCGTCGCCGTGGCGAACTCCTTCTTCGCCTGGACCAGCCAGGTCTCGAAGTCCTGCGCGCTCACCGCCTGCACCATGATCGGCATGCGGCTGTGATTGGTGCCGCAGATCTGGTTGCACTCGCCATAGTACACGCCGGGCTTTTCCACCCGCATCCACGTCTCGATGGTGCGGCCCGGGATCGCGTAGCGCTGCACGCCGAGCGACGGGATGAAGAAGCTGTGGATGACGTCGCCGCTGGTTTGCAGGATGCGGATGTTCTTGTTCACCGGCACCACCAGCGGGTGGTCCGCGGTCAGCAGCCGAAGCTGACCTGGCTTCAACTGGTCATCCGGAACGATGTAGCTGGAGAAGTCGATATTGCCCTGATCCGGGTAGGTGTATTCCCAGTACCACTGGTGTCCGGTGACCTTGATCGTCAGGTCCGGGTCGTGCGTGCGATCCTCGTAATAGACCAGCGTGAACGACGGAATCGCCATCACCACCAGGATCAGCACGGGAACCACCGTCCAGGCGACCTCGAGCAGGGTGTTGTGGGTGGCTTGGCCCGGCACCGGGTTACGCTTCGCGTTGTAGCGATACATCACCCAGCCGAGCAATGCGCCGACGAAAATGGTGATCAGGGTGATGATGACCAGCACCAGGTTGTGCAGGTCGATGATCTGCTGCTTCACCGGGCTGAACGCCGGCTGCATGGACATTTCCCATGGGCGAGGCGCCTGTGCATGCGCCGCGCCGCCCGGCATTGCCAGCGGCATCAGCAAGAGCGTGAGAACCACGGCCTGAAGCCGCCGGAAAACCTGCATCGACCACCCCACCCCGTTCCGTCCCGGCCGGCCGGCGGCAGATCGCCTCGGCCATGCTCGATGATGTAGCGGCCTACCGGACCCTTGCCGCGAGATCAAGGTCCCGCCGGCCGGCTACCGACAAATCGCAACGATCACGCGCCAATGATCGCGTCGCAAGGATCACGTCGGGGTTCGCCCCCTGCGCATCCGGATGCCGCTGTACGTCAGAGGGAAGCTATGTCGTCGCCCTGACGCTCCGCTCGGCATGGCCGGGCCTGACCCGGCCATAACGTGGGAAGCGTCGGGACGACGGACAATTCTCCTCGGACCGGTCGCTTGTCCGGATGCCTTTGGGGGTCTGCCCCGCGCGACCCGCCGATCAATTGGGCAACCGCACCAGGGTGAAGATGCCGAACGGCGGGACCGGGTCGGCGCGCATGCGCGCCAGATCGTCGGGCGAGAACAGCCTCTGCATGGCGAAGTCCGGATGCCAGCCCAGCGCGCGCGAAGCCGGCGCCATGGCGAATTCGATCCACCAGCGGGGGCCGCGCTCGGCGGCGAAGTGGTTGACGAACAGGATGTTGCCGCCCGGCCGCACCACGCGCCGCATCTCGGCGAGCAAGCCGCGCGGATTCGGCACCACGGAGGCGACGAACATGGCGACCGCGATATCGAACGAGGCATCCGGGAAATCGGTCGACTCGGCGTCCAGCTCGCGCAGGGCGGCGACATTGGTCAGCCTCAGGGAGGCGACCCGCTTGCGGGCCTGCTGCAGCATCTCGGCCGAGAGGTCGATGCCGGTGATGCGCTTGTCCGGGGTATAGCGGGGCAAGGCGAGGCCGGTGCCGACCCCGACCTCGAGCACTTCGCGGCCCGGCAGGCGATTGACCAGCGCCACGGCACGGCGGCGGCCGACCGAGGAGACGCCGCCGAACACGGCATCATACACGCCGGCCCAACGCCGGTAGGCGGCGCGAACCGCATCGGCATCGAGCGCAGACCGCGGCGGTGCGCCAGGCTGCCGGCCGCGGCGCTGTTCCAGGGTGTGGCTCATGAGTGCCTGTATCCTCCGGTGGCTGCGTAGGCAATCGCAACTTCGTGCGCAAGCCCGTAAGGCACCCCGCAGCCCTGCGGCGACCGGAGCCGGCAGGCCACGCTACCACACGACCGCGCGGCCAGAAACCGCGTGGCGGCTGTTGCCGAAGATACTACCGGCCGGCGGGACCAGGACCCGTCCCACCGATGCCGGAGAGCGAACCTCAGTCGGACTGCGACAGGTTGACCGCCGCCGCGCGTCCGTTTTGCTGTTGCTCCACCTCAAAGCCGATCTTCTGGCCTTCGTTCAGGCTTCTCAGGCCGGCCTTCTGCACGGCGCTGATGTGAACGAAGACGTCCTTCCCCCCGGTATCCGGCGCGATGAACCCATAGCCCTTCGTCGGGTTGAACCACTTAACGGTGCCCTTCGGCATCGACGAGTCGCCTTTCTGCCTGGGAGCAGCTTCCGACCGGACTCGGCCGCCGCCCGATTGAACAGGGGCGTCGTGACCTGCCGCCAGACGCCCATCCCCGTAGAGGTGTCCTGTGCCGGTTGCCGATGGCGCAGGTTGTTCCCCCAACCGCGCGACCATACGCCAGCCGAACGCCGTCCGCAACGAATGGTGCAGGATTCGTCGCGGATAATCCCTTCGCCGTGCGGGCGATCCGAATCGGCCGGACCGGCGCCG
>JBEKNT010000365.1:0-7108 GCA_049522565.1 Acetobacteraceae bacterium | reverse complement strand
GAGAGGTCGTGCTGCGTCAGCGCCGAGAGTCAGGGTGATCGACCGGCCCGAAGCCAAAACTGCGTGCCGACCCGATCACCCTCACCGCTTCGTGCCTCCACCTCTCCCGCGCGCAGCGTGGGAGAGATGGACTAATGCGCCTCCACCGGACCCATGTTCGGCTTGGCCAGCAGCAAGGTCAGCGGCAAGGCGACGAAGAATGTGCCGGCCATCAGCAGCAGCACGTCGTTGTACGCCAGCGTCAGCGCCTGCTGCTGCACCATCGCCGCGACCTCGCGCAACGCCGCGAGATGCGCTTCCGCCCCCTTCGCCGCAGTCAACGCCTGCGTCAGGCCACCGATGAACCGCAACGCCCCCGCCCGCGCCCAGGTCACCTCCTCATCCAGATGCAACGTGTGCAGCGCCAGCCGCTGCGTGGCGAACGTGTTGATCGCCGCCAACCCCACCGCGCCACCCAGGTTGCGCATCAGGTTGTAGAGCCCCGACGCGTTCTTTAGCTCCTGCGGCGGCAGCCGCCCCAGCGCGACCTGGTTTACCGGCAACATGATGAACATCATGGCACCACCCCGCAGCGCCTGGGGGCCGAAAAGTTCCCAGAACGCTGAGTCAACCGTCAGATGCGCCATCCACCAGATGCCGCCGCCGAACATCGCCAGCCCGACCGCCAGCATCAGCCGCAGGTCCATCCGCCGCGCAAGCTGTCCCGCGACCGGCGCCGACAGGAACATCGCTGCGCCGGTCACGAACATCGTCTCGCCGATCTGCAGGCTGTCGTAGCCGCGCACCCGGGCCAGGAACAGCGGGACCAGGTAGACCGAGCCATACAGGCCGATGCCCAACACGAAGCTGAACAGCGAGCCGAACGCGAAGTTCAGGTCGCGGAAGGCGCGCAACTCCACCAGCGGATCGCGCCGGGTCAGCATGCGCCAGAAGAACAGCACGCCCGCCACGGTGGAGATCGCCGCGCACCAGGCGATCGTGGGGTCGGAGAGCCAGTCCCACCGCTCGCCCTCCTCCAGCACGTATTCCAACGCGCCGAGGAACAAGGCCATCAGCACCAGCCCGATCGCATCGAAGCGCCGCCGCAGCGACCAGTCCGGGCGGTCGATGTCCAGCCAGTTCCAGACCGCCACCGCCACCACGGCGCCGACCGGTACGTTGATCAGGAACAGCCAGTGCCAGGAGTAGCGGTCGGTCAGCCAGCCCCCCAGCGTCGGCCCGATGGTCGGCGCCAGCGTCGCGGTCAGCCCGATCAGCACGGAGATCTGCGTGCGGCGTTCGCCGGAGAACAGCAAAAAGCTGGTGGCGAACACGGTCGGGATCATCGCCCCGCCGATGAAGCCCTGCGCCGCCCGGAACACCACCATCTCCCCCAAACTGCTCGCTCCGGCGCAAGCCAGCGAGAACAGCGTGAACCCCAGCGCGCTGCCGACGAACAGGACGCGGGTGGACAGCAGCCGCGACAGCCAGCCGGACAGCGGGATCATGACGATCTCGGCGATAAGGTAGCTGGTCTGCACCCAGGCGGCCTCGTCCGGGCTGGCCGCCAGCCCTGCCTGGATCTCGGTGATCGACGCGCTGACGATCTGGATGTCGAGAATCGCCATGAACATCCCCAGCACCATGGCCATGAAGCCGGCCCATTGGCGCCAGGTCAGCCGCCGCGCGTCCACCGCTCGCACGTCATCCGCGCTCACCGCACGGCGTCCCGCAGGGTGGCGGCAGCCACGCCGAACAGGCCAAGCCGCTGCGCTTGCGGACCGCGCGTGTCCACCTCGGCGGTGACCGACAGGCCGGCGCGGAGCCAGCCGGCACGGGCCGCCTCGGCCGGGTCGATCGCGATCTTCACCGGCACCCGCTGCACCACCTTGGTGAAGTTGCCGGTCGCGTTCTCGGGCGGCAGCAGACTGAACAGGGCGCCGGTGGCGGGGGCCAGGCTGTTGACGGTGCCGTCCACCGCGCCGTTGGGGTCGATGTCGGGAACCAGCCGCACCTTCATGCCGGCATGCATGCGGCGGAGCTGCGTCTCCTTGAAGTTGGCGACGACGTAGAGCTGGTCGGGTAGCGGCGCCACGGCGATCAGTTGCTGGCCCGGGGTAACGTGCTGGCCGAGTTCGGCGGCGCGGTTGCCGACGATGCCGTCGAACGGTGCGCGGATCACGGTGTAGGCCAGGTTGTCCTCGGCCAGCTTCACCGCGGCAGCCGCATTCTGCGCCCGGGCCTGCGCCTGCGCCACCTGCGCGCCGAGCACGCCAAGCTGTTGCTCCGCAGCAGCTTTCTGCGCCTGGGCGGAGGTCAACGCCGCCGCGGCCTTGCGCTGATTCGCGATCGCCTGATCGTTGGCTTGGTGCGATGCCCAGCCGCCCGCAGTCAGCGAGGCCGATCGCGCCGCGTCGGCGCTGGTCAGCGTTTGCTGCGCCTGCGCCTGGGCGATCGCCGCCTGCGCCGCCTCGATGATGGCCTGCTGCTGGGCAATCTGGCGTTGCGCGGTCAGGATCGCGGCGTCAGCCTCGGCGGCTGAGGCGCGCACCTGCGCCAGCCGCGCCTGCCAGTCAGCCGGGTCCAGCCGGATCAGCGGATCACCGGCGCGGACGCGCTGGTTGTCGGCCACGTCGATCGCCGCGACGTCGCCCTCGATGCGCGAGCCGAGCACCGCAATGTCGCCCTGCACATAGGCGTTGTCGGTGCTCTGGATCCAACGGCCCTCGGTGAACCACCAGGAAGCCGTGGCGGCGATGCCGACCGCCGCGATGCCGCCCAGGACCGGCCGCAACAGCCGGGTCCAGCGCCGGCGGGGGGAAACACGGTTGACCCGGCTCTGCGCCTGCGCGGGCGCAAGCACCGGCTGTTCGGTGATGGCATTCATCTTTGGGCTCCTGCCTGAACTAGACCGTTCAGTTCAGATGCCGGATAGGACGCTGCCCGGGTCGCCGTCAAGGAAAAACTGAACCGTTCAGTTCACCTCTTGAAACCCTGGGGTTTATGCGGTCATCTATGGCGGCGCATGAGCCATTCCCCCGAAATCCGGCACGACGCCGATTCGCCGAAGCGCCAGGCGGTGATCGAGGCGGCTGGCGAGCTGTTCATCGCCCAGGGTTACGGCGCGGTCAGCATGGACGCCATCGCGCGGGCGGCCGGCGTGTCCAAGGCGACGCTGTATGCGCATTTCGCCTCCAAGGACAAGCTGTTCGCCACGATCATCAACGAGGCGTGCCAGCAGAACGTGGCGCTCAGCGACCTGCTGCCGGAGCCCTCTGGCGACCTTGCCGCCGCGCTGACCGCGCTGGGCCAGCGGATGCTGCGCTTCCTGCTGGATGCCGAGCCGCTGGCGATCAACCGGGTGGTGATGGCGGAGAGCGTGCGGTTCCCGGAGCTTGGCCGGGCGTTCTATGAGAACGGCCCGGGGCTGTTCCGGCGGACCTTCGCCGCGTGGCTGGTGGCGCAGGCGGCGGCGGGGCGGCTGACGGTGGCCGATCCGCTGATGGCGGCCGATCAGTTCATGGGCATGCTGCGCTCGGCCGGGATCTATCTGCGCGCCAGCCTGGGCCTGCCGCCGCCCCCGACCGACGCCGAGATCGATGCGACGGTGGCCGCGGCTGTGCGGACCTTCCTGAAGGCGTACGCGACAGGGGCGTAGCCGCGGGGCGGCGCGCTGTTGCCTGGTGTCCAACGCCTTGCATGGGGTCGTGTTTCGCTTTCGGCATGGTGCGGAGATAGCAAGTGTCATGACCTTGTCCCGCCGCTCGCTCATCCACCTGGTTGGCAAGGCCGGCGGCGGCGCGGCGGCCTATCACACGATGGCCGCGATGGGCCTGCTGGCAGTGCCGCAGGTTTATGCCGGGCCGCCCGCACTGCCTGCCGGACGCGGCCGGCGCGTGGTCATCATCGGCGCCGGGATTGCCGGCATGGTGCTCGCTTACGAACTGCGCAACGCCGGTTATCGTCCGCTGATATTGGAGGCGCGGCCGCGGCCCGGCGGCCGCAACTGGTCGCTGCGCGTCGGCGATATCGTAACCGAAGTCGACGGCACCCAGCACGTCTCCTGGGACCACGACGACCACCTCTATTTCAATCCGGGGCCGGCACGGCTGCCCTATCACCACGAAGGCATCCTGTCGTACTGCCGCATACTTGGCGTGCCCCTCGAGGTGTTGTGCAACGACAATCGCGCGGCGCTGATGCAGGACGACCACGCCTTCGATGGCGCGCCTCAGGTCAACCGGCGGGTGGTCAACGACGCGCGCGGCTATGTCGCCGAACTCGCGGCGAAGGCCGTGGACAAGGACCTGCTGACACAGCCGGTCAGCACGGAGGACAAGGAGCGCCTGCGCGCGTTCCTGCGCAGCTTCGGCGCGTTGGACAAGGAGCTTGCGTATCGCGGCTCGGCCCGTGCTGGCTGGGCGGCGCCGCCGGACGCGATGCAACCCGGCAGACCGCATCAGCCGTTGGACCTCCGGCAGATCCTGGCATCGGATTTTTGGCAAGGGCCGATGCAATTCGGCGAATTCCCGACCATGGCGGCGACGATGTTGCAGCCGGTGGGCGGCATGGGTCGTATCGGCCAGGCGTTCGGACATGGGCTGCGGAACGTCATTTCCTACCAGGCGGTCGTGACGCGGCTGCGGCGTACCGACGCGGGCGTGCGCATCACCTGGAAGCACGCCGGGACCGGCGCGGAGCAGCGGATCGATGCGCCGTGCGTTGTCGTTACCATCCCGTTCCCAGCTCTCCGCGATGTCGATGCGGACTTCGCGCCGGCGACGCGCGTCGCGATGGCGTCGGTCGATTACGTGCCGGCGGGCAAGGTCGCGTTCCAGGCCGAGCGGCGCTTCTGGGAACTGGACCAGCAGATCTATGGCGGCATTTCCTGGACCAGCCGCGATGCCACCCAGGTCTGGTATCCGTCGGGCGGCTTGCAGCGAGCCAAGGGCATTCTGGTGGGTGCCTATATCTGGTCGGACGATCTCGGCAACGCCTTCGCGGCCAAGCCGCTACCGCAACGACTGAGCGACACGCTGGACGATGTCGCTCACCTGCATCCCGAGGCGCCGCGCTTCCTTGGCCACGGCGTATCGGTGGCATGGAAGAACATCCCCTACACGCGCGCCGGCTGGGCGGAATGGAGCCGCGAGGCCCGTGCGACGCAGTTCCCGGTGCTGCTGAAAGGCGATGGCCCGTACCTGTTCTCCGGCGAGCACATGTCGTTCATCACCGGCTGGCAGGAGGGCGCGGTGCGCTCGGCGCACAAGGTGCTGGGCGATATCGCCGAGCGGATGGGTGGGTAACGTGGCGGACGTCTGATGTGCTGCCCGTCTTGCGCCCCCGGCGTGGGAGTGCGTGAGCCCCCCTTGCGACCGGCAAGGCACTCCCTCAACCGGTCGCCAACGTCTGAACTTGGGGACACTGTATCGTTGAAATCGGCAACTCATCTGTAATGCCAGAAAAGCTCGTTACCGAGATAGAAATGGTGCATGTAGTACCGTTTTTAAACAGACTTGGTGAAACCCTGTCGCTCTTGCGGCCAAGAACGAGTAGCATCGATTGAGTAGGATTAACGAGCAAAGGCAGATCCTTATTGGTCTCAGCAGTGATCGAACTGCTCAAAAGCCCCAAGGCTACGTCTGCATTGTCTCCCCCACCATTGACAACCTTGAGACTCACGCTGTTGACAGAACCTGATCTGATACCCTGATTGGATATCAAAATCGTTGGCGCCGTCCCTACGGTCGACTGGAATGTCGCCTGTAGACTTGAATCCTTCGGCGTGAGTGCATCCTTGATGACTGGCACCATGGCAGTGGTAACCGATACCAAAGCGACCAAAAGTGAGAGTACTGTACTGCTAAACCCGACATATCGACTGACGCCGCCTTGCGCACTCTGACAGTGGATGCACTTGCCAGCATCCTGGTTAATCGGCTCGGCGCACGCAACACACCGTTTCGCACCGTCGGGAATTGGTCCAACATGCATCTCCGTCATTGCTTCCCTCGTGCGTTCTGCTGGGTCCAGCATGCCCCAACGCAGGCAACCGCCGCCTTTGAAGCCTCAGAGTACAAAGAAAAATACCACATTGCTCTGCAGCAATCAATGGCCGCTGCCGAAAAACGGAGAGGGGAGAGTCCACCGCGTTCTGCGTCACGGCACGATATCTTGACAGCAAGGTGCTGTCATACCTGCTGAGCTGCCCGCGGGTAGCGAGTAGGTTTCCTCGCGCACTGAATCGGACGATCTTGGGTCATTAGGAAGTCAATGTTACTGCCATCGGATTCTGCCTGCTTCCAGCTCGCTTCATTCCTACTGCTCAATAGGACTTCGGCAGTCCCAGCGCGCGCTCCGCCACGTAGCACAGCACCAGTTCCTGGCTCACCGGCGCGATCAGCGGCAGAATCGACTCGCGGAAATACCGCTCGACATGGAACTCCTTCGCATACCCCATGCCGCCATGGGTGCGCACCGCGCGCGACGCCGATTTGAAGAACACTTCCGCGCACAGGTATTTCGCCGCGTTCACCTCCGGTCCGCATTCCGCCCCGCTATCGTACAGCGAGGCGCCCTTGAACAGCATCAACTCGGCCGCCTGCTGCTGGATCCATAGCTCCGCCAGCGGATGCTGGATCGACTGATTCTGGCCAATCGGCCGGCCGAACACCACGCGGTCCTTGGCATATTGGACCGCCTTGTCCAGCACATAGCGTGACGCACCCAGGATGCCCGCCGCAACGATAATGCGTTCCGAGTTCAGCCCGTGCAGCAGATACTGAAACCCGCGGCCCTCCTCGCCGATGCGGTCCTCTTCCGGAATTTCCAGCCCATCGATGAACAGTGCATTCGAATCCACTGCGTTGCGCCCGCATTTCTCGATCTGCCGCACCTCTACCTTCCGTCGGTCCAGGTCGGTATAAAACAGCGTCATCCCGGCGCTCGGCTTTGGACTATCCTCGAACCGGCGCGTGCGGGTCAGCAGCAGGATCTTGTTGGCGACCTGCGCGGTGGAGGTCCATACCTTGCGCCCGTTCACCACATAGCGGTCTCCACGCCGCTCCGCGAAGGTGCGGATATGCGTGGTGTCGAGCCCGGCATCCGGCTCGGTCACCCCGAAGCAGGC
>JBEKNT010000364.1:0-7144 GCA_049522565.1 Acetobacteraceae bacterium | reverse complement strand
CTTGGCGACCGCACTCGCCAACGCCCCCCGCTGCGATAGACTGCGCCATCGACAACGCCAGGGAGTATGGCCATGCGGAACGCCCCCTTCGAGCTTCGCCCGCTCGCCGGCGCACTCGGCGCGGAGATCCGCGGGGTGGATCTGGCCGCGGATCTGTCGGACGGCATGGTCGCTGCGTTGCGCCAGGCCCTGCTCGATCGTCTGGTCATCTTCTTCCACGATCAGGACCTGCCGCCGGGGCGCCTCCTCGCCCTGGCGAAACGCTTCGGCACGCCGAACGAGTATCCCTTCGTGAAGGGGCTCGACGGCTATCCGGAAGTCATCGCCGTCACCAAACTGCCCGACGAAACGGTGAATTTCGGTGGCGTCTGGCACTCCGATACGACCTATCTCCAGGAGCCGCCCATGGCGACTCTGCTGGTCGCGCGCGAGGTGCCGCCCGTGGGTGGCGATACATTGTTTGCCAACCAGTATCTTGCCTACGAAAGCCTGTCGGAACGCATGCAGCAGTTGCTGTGCAGCCTGCGCGGCATTTCGAGCTCGACCAAGGCGGATGCCAGCCGCACGCGCGAGGATCGCATCCGCACCGACGGCACGGCGGAGCCGCGCAAGGTATTGATCGCCGAGCACCCGGCGGTGCGCACGCATCCGGAGACCGGGCGCAAGGCACTCTACGTCAACGTCGCGCACACCGTGGGATTCGCCGGCATGACCGAGGAAGAGAGCATGCCGCTGCTGGGGTTCCTGTTCCGCCACCAGATCCGTCCCGAGTTCACCTGCCGCTTCCGCTGGGAGCCTGGGTCGTTGGCGATCTGGGACAATCGTTGCGCCCAGCATTACGCGATGAATGACTATCACGGCCACAAGCGCGTGATGCATCGGATCACGCTGGTTGGCGACCGGCCGCGATAGCACTCACAACGTTGTGACGTGGGGGCCTGGCAGCCCTCAACGTCAGTTGTTGCCTTGCACTCTTGCGTAGCACGCGTTCATTCACCGATAGATGCCGCCGTGCAACATCTTCGGCGGGAGTGGCTATGAGCGTTACGGCGACAGGACCGCAGGCGGTCGCCGGCATGTTGCCGACTGGCGTGGATGGCTTCGACGACGTCCTCGGCGGCGGCTATGCCGAATCGCACATCCATCTGATCGAAGGGCAGCCGGGCACCGGCAAGACCACTCTTGCCTTGCAGTTCCTGCGCGATGGCAACACGCGTGGTGAACGCGGCCTTTACATCACATTGTCCGAGAGTCGCAACGAACTGCTGGCTGCCGCGGCCAGCCATGGCTGGTCGCTCGACGGCATCGACATCTACGAGTTCGTACCGCCCGAGCTCAGTCTCGATCCCGCGCAAGAGCAAAGCGTGATCTACACCGCGGACCTCGAGCTCGGGGAAACGGTGAGGATGGTCATGGCCGAACTCGAGCGCGTGCGTCCCACGCGTGTGGTGTTCGACAGCCTGGCCGACATCCGTCTGCTGGCTCAGAGCGGCTTGCGTTATCGGCGCCAGGTAATGGCGCTCAAACACTACCTCTCCCGCAATGGCGCAACCGCGCTATTGCTCGACGATCTGACCGAGTACCAGGACAACCTCGCGTTGCACAGCATCGCGCACGGCGTGATCCGGCTGGAACAGGTGGCGCCGCAATTCGGCGCCGAGCGGCGGCGATTGCGCGTGTACAAGATGCGTGGTCGGGAATTTCGCGGCGGCTACCACGACCTCGTCATCCGCAAGGGCGGAATCATGCTGTTCCCGCGCCTCGTCGCTGCCGAGCATCGCGAGCAACGGCCGCTCGGACCGATGCTCGCCAGCGGCGTCCAGGAACTCGACGCGTTGATCGGCGGCGGCCTCGACCGGGGCACCGGCACGCTGTTGTTGGGACCCTCGGGAGCCGGCAAGTCCTCGCTCGCCCTGCGATTCGTCACCAGCGCATTGGCCGCCGGCGAGAAGGTGCTGATGGTGAGTTTCGACGAAGTGCGCCATGTGCTGCTGCGCCGTGCCGCCGGCATGGGGATGGATCTGGCGCCGCATTTGCAGACTGCCCATCTGGCCCTCGCGCAGGTGGACCCGGCGGAGTTTCCGCCGGGCGAAGTGGTGAGCCTGGTGCGGCGGCACGTCGAGCAGGTGGGTGCGTCGGTCGTCGTGCTTGATAGCCTGAATGGCTACCAGAGCGCGATGCTCGACGAGGCCTTCCTTGTCCTGCAGATCCACGAATTGCTGAGTTACCTCAACCAGCATGGCGTTGTGACGCTGATGGTGCTGGCGCAGCACGGCCTGGTCGGGCCGATGCAGACCAGCGTGGACCTGACCTATGTTAGCGACACCGTGCTGTTGCTGCGCTTCTTCGAAGCGGGAGGACAGATCCGCCGGGCAATCTCGGTGATGAAGAAGCGCACCAGTGGCCATGAATCGACGATCCGCGAGTACCGTATGGATTCGCGTGGCATCCGGGTGGGTGAGCCGTTGCACGACTTCCGCGGCGTGCTGACCGGCGTGCCGAGTTTCGTTGGCACTTCGAACGCGTTGCTGGATAGCCGGCCCGATGCAAAACGCTGACTTTCGTGTCCCTGGCCCGGTCCTGGTCCTGGCCCCAAGCGGGCGCGACGCCACGGTGATCGGCAGATTGCTCGGGGAGGTCGGCCTCAACGCGGCACCATGTGTGGATCTCGCCGCGTTGGTGCAGCGGCTGGACGAACCCGACGTCGGGGCGGCGCTGGTCGCACAGGAGGCGTTATCTCGCGATACGCCCCTACTGCGGCGGTGGATCGCCGAACAGCCGCCATGGTCGGATTTCCCATTCATCTTGCTCACCTTTCGCGATCACACGGCTCGGGTGGATCCGCATCATCCGACACGACTCGCGGCTACGTTGGGGAATGTCACCGTGCTGGAACGGCCACTGCACCCGGTCAGCCTGGTCAGCGCGGTCGGCGCCGCGCTGCGGGCGCGCCACCGGCAACGTGAGACAGCCGCGTTGCTGGCGGAGCGCGACCGCCACGCGGCAGCCCTGCGAGCGAGTGAGGCGAAATTCCGCGCCATCGTGGATGGCATGCCGCAACCGATCTGGTCGGCCGACGCGGGCGGCAGACCGGAGTTTTTCAATGCACGCTGGCTGGAGGTCACCGGCACCACCCCATCGGTGCGTAAACTTCAGTCGCAAGCATCCTCCGAGCCGTTCGTCTGGGACCATCTGCTGCACCCGGATGATTTTGACCGCACGGTAGACGAATGGCGGGCGGCGGTTCGCTCCGGCGTACCATTCCGGTCGGAGTTCCGATTGCACACAACCGATGGCACGTGGCGCTGGTTCACCGGCCGGGCCCTGCCGGTACACGACGACCTGTCGGGCGAGATCGTTCGCTGGTTTGGCAGTTGCACCGACATCGACAACGCGGTGCGGGCACGCGAGGCCTTGACGCGCAGCACCGAGGAGCTGGAGCGCTTGGTCAGTGAACGTACTGCCTCGCTCCAGCGCGAGATGCTGGAACGTGAAAAGGCCGAGGCGGCGCTGGCCCAGGCACAGAAGATGGAGGCGGTCGGCCAGCTCACCGGCGGCGTCGCGCATGACTTCAACAATCTGCTGACCGCCGTGCTCGGCAGCCTGCAGATGATCGGCAAGCGGGCCGATGATCCGCAGATCCGGCGGTTTGCTGATAACGCGCGACGGGCCGCCGAGCGCGGTGCCCGGCTGACGCAACAATTGCTCGCCTTCTCGCGCCGTCAGCGGCTAACGCCGGAACCGGTCGACCTGCACCGCTTGGTCGCCGAAATAGGCGACCTGCTGACCAGAGCGGTCGGAGCGACGGTAACGCTGAAGACGCAGCTCGCCGAAGTGCTGCCACCGGCGTTCGTCGATCCGACGCAATTGGAACTCGTGTTGCTGAACCTCGCCATCAATGCACGCGATGCGATGCAGGACGGGGGTGCCCTGACGATCACCGGCTTCGCGCTGCCGTCGGTCCCGCTCGAGCTTGCCGAGGACCTCGCGGCCGGCAGCTACGTTGCGATCGCCGTCATCGACACTGGCAGCGGGATGACGCCGGAAGTGCAGGAACGCGCGTTCGAGCCGTTCTTCACCACAAAGGAACAGGGAAAGGGCACCGGGCTGGGCCTTTCGCAGGTCTACGGCTTCGTGCGCCAGTCGGGCGGTGCCGTGAAACTGCGCAGCGCGCCGGGCCAAGGCACCACCGTCACCCTCTACCTGCCGCGCGCCGAGGCGGCTCCGCCAGCGGACTCTGATGAAGAATCCGACCCGCCAACGCCGATCCGCCACGCCAGCATCCTGGTGGTGGACGACGATGATGACGTACGGGATCTGGTGGTCGCCATGCTCGAAGAACTGGGCTATCGCGTGACCGCCGCCGAGAACGGCAGCATCGCCCTCGACTTGTTATCGCGCAACTCCCCGTTTGATCTGCTGCTTGCCGACGTTGCCATGCCGGGGTTGAGTGGTGTCGATGTCGTGCACGCAGCACGCGAGATAGGCGGCGCCCCTCGCGTCCTGTATGCAACCGGTTATGCGGATCTCGGCGCCTATCGGCCCGGTCTGGAGGGGGAAGACATGATCCGCAAACCATACCGGATGGCCGACCTCGCGGCACGGGTGGATCGCGCTCTGCGGGCCCCACCCAGGCGTCGCGAGACGGACGGAGGCACTGTCGAAAGGCCCCCCACTGCGGCCGGCGCCCAATAATCTCCTGGTGCGGGGGGCCGCCGCACTATTAAGATGCGACTGCTCGCAGGAATGTGACCGCATCCCCTCGCCAGCTCGCCGGCGATTTTTCATCAATTCGTGACACAGGCCACAGCATTCCGTTGACGAGGCGTTAATGTATCGTTTTCCTTCGTCGGGCGCGCGTCGCGTGACATGACTGGATTCGTCTCTTTTTACGCATGTATGTGCGGTGAAAGGAATACGGAAACTGTCGCGTGTTAGCCAGACTGCCCTCGGGATTGCTGGCTACGGGCGCGCCGGGGAGCTTGCCCGGCGGATTGAACCTCTCGCAAAGGCTGCCGGATCACGCCGATGGATACGGTCGGACGAGGTAAGGACTGGGATGGCCCGCAGCTTGCGGCGCGCCTGGCGGCCCTCGAAGGGGTGGCGCCGGAGCCGGTGGAGTTTGTCGTCTGCCGCCTTACTATGCTGGCCGACGGTCACGAGACCCAGATTTACCTGGTCGCGGACGAGCCTGGCCCATTGCGTCAGGCCGACCTGCCGCAATGGCTGGGACGGCATCGGTTGCGGGGGCCTGATCGCCTCGCGCTCGCCATGCTCATCATCCGGGAGACGATCGACGAGGCGGGCCTGATCCGCGAATGCACGTTGGAACGCCGCCGCGGTGCGCTGGACGGGCCGCTGTATGGCGACCCCGCGCGGGTGGAGTTCACCGGGCCGGCGCGGATGGTGCGCCTTTACCGCGTCTTGCGTGATGGCAGGTTGGCCGAGGTCGCCGGCACCACCGACACGCTGCCGACCCGCCGCCATGCGTCGGAGCACTTTGCCGGCGAACAGGCGGCCTTGAGCGCGCAGTTCGGGCCGGACGCGCGGATGATCGACGCCCGCGAGCCGACGCTGTTCGAGAGCATGGTGGGGCTCGACAGTATCCTGCATGTCCGCTTAGAGGATGGCAGCGAGGTGGGGTGCGGAGTTGGCTGGCACGGCCCGGTGCCTTTCGTGCTGCCCGCCGCCTTCCCGCGCTTTGCCGCACCACTCGCGTTATCGGCTGAAAATGAGGCTGCGGTGCAGGCCGTGCTGGCGCGGGACAACCTGGTGCGCCACGAAACCCGGCTGGATCCGCAGGGCTTGGCGGTCGTGGCGCGCCGCCGTGGTGGTCAGCAATTGTTCCTACTGCGGGGGAATGCTGGCGCGGCGACGGTGGGGCCATACGAAGCCGCGGCGGACCGGACGGCGTCTGAGGATCAGGCACGCTGGATGCGCTATGCCGAAACCTACGAGCACCTGGCCATACTCGACGCGTGGCGCGACGGCGACAGCGACGATCTGCTGGTGGTGACCGGGGAGGCGAGCGGGCAAATCTGGCGGCACCATGTCGACCGAGACGGGGTCGAGACCTGGCGCAAGCCGGACGAGCAGGCGGCCGCGGGGTTGCTGTATCGCGAGCGGTTGGCTCCGGGGACGCTAGCCGCCGCCGATGCTGCGGCTGCCTCCGAGGTCGGGCAGGCACCTCAGTTGCCGCTGTCGGAGCCCGAGGAAGCCGATGAGGCACCGGCCGATAGTCTGCTCGCCAAGGCCGAAGCCTACGTTGTCGCCCTCGCAGCGTTGCGGGGCGCGCGGGAAGCCGCGGCGGGAGAGGCGCCTTTGGCCGCCACCCTGGAGCATCTGCGGGTGTTGCAGCCGGCGCTGGAGACGCTGGAGGTCGCGCAGGCGGAGGCCGAGGCCTGGGCTCTGTTGCAGCAGATGGAAGAGGGGCACATCCGGCCAGGGCGGCTGGCCGTGGCCCTGGCCCGGCTGGAGGCGCGACTGCCCAACGAGTTGGCGGTCATGCGGGTGGTGACGCTGCTGCCTCCCCAGTGGCGCCATTTGGTCGATCCCGCGCCGTTCGGGGTCGCGGTAGAAATCGCCTTCCCGGAGGCGGGATACGATATCGAGGAGGCGGCGCTGTGCCTGGCGTTTCGTCGCCCGACCGCCGCGGCGTTCCACTGCATGCGGATCGTGGAATGCGGGCTGGCGGGGCTAGGCACGTCGCTGGGCATCGACTTGCCGGGCGAGGATCGGCACTGGATGCGCGTCATGGCGCTGCTGCGCGGCGCGATCGGGGCAGAGCAAGCGGGGTTGCTGTCGGCGCTGGAGCAGGTGCGGCGCTGCTGGCGGAGTGCTCGGCTGGTGCCGACGGAGAAATACACCGAGGCGGAGGCGGAGCGGCTGTTCCGCGCGGTGGGGGCGTTCATGGGGGAACTGGCCCGCTAAGGGCTCGCCGCGGAATAACTGCGTCAGTTGACGTGCGGACCGCGCCCAATTCGTCATGGTCCGCGAAGGCGGACCATCCACGACTTTCCTTGATGTGAGCCGCAAAGTCGTGGATGGCGGGCCGGAGCCTGCCCCCGGGCACTTGACCCGGGGGCCCGCCATGACGGGACGGACGATGCTGCGCCGAATGGTGATTCGTTTATTCCTCGGCAGG
>JBEKNT010000363.1:0-7144 GCA_049522565.1 Acetobacteraceae bacterium | reverse complement strand
CCAAGGGCTCCGCCCTTGGCGGGGCTCCCAGGGGCAGAGCCCCTTGGTGGGGTTCCAGGGGCAAGGCCCCTGGGCCTTGCTTCGCTCACGCCCCTGCCGCAGCCGGGCGCACCTCTCCCGTTGACGCGGCCGGCCAACTGGCGTGCTAATTGCCCGCCGATGATGGATCGTCACATCCTGTCGAACGGCTATTTCTCGGCCGCCGTAAAGTCGGACGGTGCCGAGTTGTGTTCCCTGCGCGATGCGGCGGGGACCGAGCTGTTGTGGCAGGCGCTTCCGGTCTGGCCACGCCATGCGCCGGTGCTGTTTCCCATCGTCGGCCGATTGAAGGACGACACGCTGGTGCATCACGGCAAGTCGTACCGGCTGACGCAGCATGGCTTTGCACGCGACCGGCGATTCGCCTGGTTGAACCGCACCGCCACATCCTGCCGGCTGGTGCTGCGCGACGATACCGAGACACGCGCGATCTATCCATTCGCATTCCGCTTCGAGGTGGCTTTCGCGTTGGATGACGATGCGCTGGAGCAAAGCTTCACGGTGGTGAATACCGGGCGGGAGGTGCTGCCGGCCTCGGTGGGTGCGCATCCCGCCTTCATCTGGCCGCTGGGCGAGGGCGCCGAGAAGACCGCGCATGTGCTGGAGTTCGACCAGCCGGAGCCGGCGCCGGTGCGGCGGCTGGATGGTGGATTGCTGCGGTCGGCTGCCGAACCGTCCCCTGTTCAGGGGAAGACGCTGGCGCTGGCGCCTGCATTGTTTGCCGCCGACGCGGTGATCCTGGACCAGATCGCCAGCCGTTCGGTGCGCTACACCGCGCCGGGGGCGGAGGTGATCGAGGTGAGTTGGGAGGGTTTCGAGCAACTTGGCGTCTGGACGCGCATGATGGGCAACGCGGCCTGCGCGGATTTCCTGTGCATCGAGCCGTGGCACGGCATGGCCAGCCCGGCCGATTTCGCCGGCGAGTTCCGCGACAAGCCGGGGCTGATGCTGATCCCGCCCGGCGAGCGGCGTCTGCTGACGATGCGCATCCGGCTGCACTGACGCGCGCAGGGCCGGTGCCGCGGTAGCGGCGGTGAGTCACATCTCCGCGTGCTGCGAGGTAAAGATCGAACCGTATCCAATGGCGCTCCAATCCGGCGGCACAGGGCAGGGCGTCGGGTCGAGATGCGCGACGCGGGCCGGTTCGCCGCGGACAATCGTGCCGGTCCGGCTGGTCGGGGTGGGCGCCGGCATCCACGGGAAAGCATCCGCGGCGCTGTAGACGAACAAAGCCACCGGGCGAACCCGGCTGGTGGCGTTGCCGCGCGAGGCATGCACGGTGCGGCAGTTGATGGCGATGACGGTGCCGTCCGCTCCGGTCAGGTCCTCCGCCAGCGCCATGTCCAGCGTCGCCATGTCGGCAGCGCGGATCGAGCCGGTCCAGGTGCCGGCGTCATCACGGTGCACAAAGATCGGTCCGGTGTGGCTGCCGCGCACGCAGGTCAGCGGCCCCTGCGCGGCGGGCACGTCGCCCAGATAGACGCCCAGCGTCACCGGGCTGTAGTTGGTGTGCGGCCAGGCTGGAATGTCCTGATGCCATTTGACGATTTCGCCCGCGCCGGGCCATTTGTAATTCAGTTTGCTGCTGTGGAATTTCACGTCGGGACCGACCAGGTCGGCGGCGATATCCGCCAGTACCGATTCGCTGGCGAAGCGCCAGAACTCCGGATGGCGGTCCACCAGCGCGCGCAGCCGCCGGACATGCGGCCGGTCCGGACGGTGATGCGGGCCGAGATCGAAGGCTTCGTTCGATGCGGTGTGTGTGCGGCTTTGCTCGATGAACGCGGCGGAGAGCGCGTGCAGTCGCTGCAACCACGCGTCCGGGATCAAAGCCTCGGCGGCGAGGAATCCGGTGGCGAAGTATTGCTCGCGCTGTGATGTCGTCAGGACGCGCGGTGGATGCGCCAGGATGTCTTCAGGTGTCATGCCAACTGCTCAATAGTTGACGCTTCGGCGACGCTCGCATCGTCGTACCGGCCACCGGGTCAAGAGCCCGGTGGCAGGCCCCGGCCGACATCCACGACTTTCGCTATCCGCGCAGGAGAGCCGTGGATGGCGCGCCTTCGCCCGCCAAGACGTAGGAGAGCAGGTAGCATACATGTTTCGATGCGATCTATTCCTGCGGATAACGCCACGGCTTTTCCGGTTGTTTCGCCCCTTCGTCGAGCGTCCATTGCGGCAGTGACAACCCGTCCGACACATCCGTGAACACCATCCGGACGCGGGAGCCGATGCCGATCTGCTTGACCGCGTCCGGGGGTGCCAGCTTGCCGTCCGGGGTGGTCAGGTTGCCGACCACGCGCAGCGCCTCGTCCGGCGTCGGCTGGCCCTTCTGCGTATCGAGATCGACCAGCAGCACGAGATACGGGGTGTGCGTCTTGAACGCCGGCTGGATGGCGTGGTGCACTTCCTCGTAGGAATGCACCTCGCCCTTGCCTTCGACGGGTGTCCAGGTGGAGGTCAGGCAGGTGCACCACGGGCACGCCGTGGTCGGCGGATAGCGCAGCTTCTTGCAATCGTCGCACTGCTGGAGGTGGAAGTCGTGCGCGGCGCAGTGCTTGAAGTATTCGAGGTTCTCGATGTCGAGGTCATCGACCGTCAGCGCCATGCCGAGATAGTCGCCCTTGAGTGCCATGTCCGTGCCTCCTCAACCGCGCCGCATGACCATGGCCGATCCGGTCATCGGATTGGCCCAGCCGAGATTGCAGGTCACTTCGATGTCCTTCACCTGGCGGCAGCCGCCCTCGCGATAGTCATAGGTATGCTGCCGCTTGCCGTCCGGCCCGACCGGACATGAATCGTCCACGTCGTGGCGCAACTGCCGCACGTTCTCGATCACCATGTTCATGCCGTGGGTGTAGGCCTCGCACAGATGCCCGCCCGAGGTGTTGTTCGGCCGCTTGCCGCCCAGCCTGGTGATACCGCTGGCGACGTAGTCCCCGCCTTCGCCCTTTTTGCAGAAGCCGTATTCCTCGAGCTGGATCATCGCGGTGAAGGTGAACGCGTCGTAGGCGCCGGTGGCGTCCACGTCCTCCGGTCCCAGGCCGGCGTTGGGCCACAGGATGTCCTTGGCATAGTAGCCGGCAACCCGGGAAATCGGACCGTGCTGATAGTGCATATCGGTGCGCGGCTTGCTGCACCGGCCGACCACGCTGCGGATCAGCGGCGAGGTGTGGCGCAAGTCGCGCGCGCGGTCCGCGCGGGTGACGATGACGCAGGTGGCGTTGTCGGTTTCCACGCAGCAGTCCAACAGGTGCAGCGGCTTGCAGATGATGCGGCTGCTGAGCACGTCGTCCACCGTGTAGCGCTTCTTGTAATACGCCTTCGGGTTGTTCGACGCATGCTCGGAGTGCACCACCTTCACCATCGCCACCTGTTCCGGTCTGGTGCCGTAGTCGTACATGTGGCGCATGAAGGTGGGGGCGAACATCTGGCCGGCGCTCTGCCAGCCATAGGCGCGGCTGTGCAACTGGTCGCCGTTGACCGGTGCCGCCGAGCGCGCGCCGGTGCCGCCGATGCGCACCTGGGAATAGCCGTTCATCGAGCGGAAGATCGCCACGCACTTGCACATGCCGGCTTCGATGACGCCGATGGCGATGCCGATCAGCGCTTCGGTGGACGAGCCACCGCCGTGCACGTCCATGAAGAAGTTCAGCCTTATGCCGAGATCGCCGGCGAGGAAGGGGCCGAAGGTGGAATCGTTGCCGGAATAGGACAACATGCCGTCGACATCGCTGGCCTTCAGCCCGGCATCCTGCATGGCGTTGCGGATCGCCCAGGTGCCGAGCGCGCGCGTGGTGCGGCCGGAGCCGCGCGTATAGGTGGTCTCGCCGACGCCGACGATGGCGTATTTGTCGCGCAAGTACTTGGGCGTGGTGGCGTCGGTGTCTGCCGGGAGCGGCATGTGTGTTTCCCCCTTCGTGCGGCGTGTCAGTTCGTGATTGGGGGCAGGCTGGACGGGTTAGGGGCACGCGTCAACGCTGAACGCAGACGCTGAATGCAGACGGGGGACAAATCGATGCACGACGCGGACACGGAACGGCTTCTGCGCAATGCGCTTGGCGACGCGCTGCGCCGCACGTGGCACGAAATGGAGGAACTCGGCGACGAGGATGGCGGTTCGGCTGCCATACGGGATGCCTTCATCCGGTCGCTTCGGAAGGCACTGGCCGGCGTTTATCGCGGGCCGGAATTCGCTGTATTTGGTGGCAAGCCAGGTAGGAACGAGAGCCGGTCGGGGGGAGTCCCGACCGGCATCGAGGGATGGCGCCGATGGGAGTACCTTTATGATGTGGCAGTCGTCGAGGTCGACGAGACCAGCGCGGCGCGCGCGACCGACGGGCAGGAAAAACGTAAGTTGCGGTATATAAAGAGAGCGGTCTGGCTGATTGAATCAGAGCTTTCTAATAGCGGAACGGAGGTGTCCAAGGACGTAAGTAAGCTTCGGATCGGACATTCGACGTATAAATTATTCCTCGGACGCGCAAGTACGGATCACAAACCAGAGGAGTGGCGGAAATTTATCGGTCGACTCGCAAAGGGTTGCGATGGCTATTATCTGGGTCTTCTCCCGTCCTATGCATCCGGGAGAAAGTTAGAGCTCGACCAGTGGAAAAAGCACTTAGTCGAGATCATGCTTTATCATTGCTGCTCGGATGGAACCACGCAAAAGGGCTGCGGTGTGGTATCAGCAACGTCAACGCAAGCTGACGATGAGCCCTAAGCGCCTGCCGAGGAATAAACGAATCACCATTCGGCGCAGCATCGTCCTCGGCCCGATCCTTATCCGCACGAGGCGCGGTGGCAGACGGTCGGCAGCGCCGGAGGGATCGCGGTCCTGTTCGTGGTCCGCACGGAGCCGGCCCGGCAGCCGGACGGCCGGGTCGTCGGCCGCATCATCGGTGTGAGAAAGGCAACCCCCATGAGCGGAAAGCTTACGAAGAAGGCACATTCTGAGGCGCGCGCCGAACTCCGGGAAACCCTGTCTCCGGAATTGCGGGCGCAATTGCAAGCCGTCGCCGACCTGCCGGACGACCAGATCAACACCGACGACATCCCTGAAGTCCTGGACTGGTCGGCTGCTGTGTGGGGCAAATTCTACCGCCCCGTCAAGCAACGGTTGACCCTTCGGATCGATGCGGATGTCGTTGACTATTTCCGCAGACAGGCGCCTCAGAACAGCTGTCCATTCATGCAAAACCACATGCCTTGATACGCGGTGCGGCTCGCCTTGGCGCAGCGATTGACGACGGCCTCCTGGAATTGCCCGGCATCGATGGCGTCGCCGATCACGATGCGGTAGTGGGCCTGGTCTTCCACGCAAGCCTCATAAGCCGGACCGTGGTAGATTCTATCGCTCTTGCGGGTTGTCGACGCGCAATAGGTGACGGCATCGAAGAACGGCATATTGTCGCTGGTCAGTGGCGTGTTCGGCGGTCGCCGCCCGAATTCCACCGGCGGGATTTGCGGGCCGGTTATCAAGGAGGTTGCGGCGGCCGCTTGCGGCGATGGCTCGGTCGGGGCTTTTGGCGGACCACCGCACGCCACAAGCAGGCCTGCGATAAAGAGGATTGCGCGGTTGCTCACGATGCTCTCTGCCGATGATCAGTCAGGTGTTCCGATCCTGCGGGAAATTCTCAATAACCTCGGGCCGCTTGCACGCGTCATGACAATCGCGCGCGCGGGGGACGACGGCAAGATGACGGTGGCCGGGGCCGAAGCCATGCAAGGGAGGGCACCCTCACACCGGCGGCGCGGATGCCGGACGCTTTCCGGGGTTATGCCGGGGACCGCCATGATGCCGACAGTCCGGTCGGAGCGACGATCGTCAATCCATGGGGCGGTGCGGCGCGTTAAGACTCCCTTAAACATCCCGGCGCCATCATCCCCCGTTGGCAGGTCCAGCGGAGGGGCGGACATGAGCGGCATCGTCACCGGGATCAACTACAACCTGCTGTTCTCGGGGGAAAGCTCGTCGAACGCCACTGCCGCGATCCTGACCGCCCTGTACAGCGGCTCGTCGTCGTCGACGCCCACCACGACGTTTGTCTCTTCCGGCAACCCGATCACCGACCTCAAGCTCGCGCAGCAGGAGCAGACCACCGGCGTCGCGCAGGAGGCGCTGCAACCGACGGTCGCGCGCGCCATCACGGCGTTCAAGACGGCGGTCGCCAACGCCACCAGCATCCAAAGCGCCCTGCTGAACCCCAACGTGCAACAGGTTCTGCTTACCGCGAACGGCCTTTCCAGCTATATCGGTGAGACGGCGCTGGCGCAGAAGGTCCTGCTGTCCGACCCATCCGACCCCAATTCGCTGGTCAACCAGTTGGGCAACTCGACCTGGCTGAGCACCGTCCAGACCTACAACTTCGCGCAGAATGGCCTGTCCGAGCTACAGAATCCGACGGTCATCGCCACCCTCACCAATGCCTATGCCGAGGTGCAGTGGCGCCAGGGGCTCAACCAGGCGACGCCTGGCCTGGCGAACGCGCTCACCTTCCTCGGCCAGGCCAGTTCGATCAGCTCGGCCGACGACGTGCTGTCGAACTATACCAACTTCGAGGTGATCACGACCGCGCTCGACATTCCCCAGACCATCGTCTTCCAGGACCAGGGGGCGCAGGAGAACGCGATCAGCTCCCGGCTCGATTTCACGAAATTCCAGGACCGGAACTACGTCACCAGCCTGACCGACCAGTACTTGCTCACCATGCAGGAGAACAACCAATCCAGCACCAGCAGTGGGTCCAGCCTGACGACGCTCGCCGAGCAGGCGGGCAGCGGGCTCGTTGTCTGATCGGACCGCGAGCCGCGCGAAGGAGCGGAGGCGATCGGGGCGGCGCGGCAGCGGCCAACCGGTATGGCGGTGGCCCGGCGCCCGGCCGCCGGTGCATCGCAAGCCGCAGCCCATGCCTGTCCGACCTGGGCGGCAAGCCGGTGCAGGCCGCGACGGCGGGCGCAAGGCGCGTGCGTGGCTGAAAGACGCTTCCGGCCAGTGCATTTTCGGCCTGACCGGAAACGCTGGCCATCGTCCGGTCATCGCGCGCAGCGCAGCGACGCGGCGATCCTCCGCCGGACGAGCCGACGGCCGCTCGTCCGGCGGGGG
>JBEKNT010000362.1:0-7185 GCA_049522565.1 Acetobacteraceae bacterium | reverse complement strand
GGCGACGCCACCGCCCAGCACCACGACCTTCGCCGGCGGAACCCCAGGAACGCCCCCGAGCAAAATCCCAATCCCGCCCTGTTCCTTTTCGAGATGGTGGGCTCCCGCCTGAATCGACATGCGCCCCGCGACCTCGCTCATTGGTGCGAGCAGGGGCAGACCGCCGGCGGCATCGGTGACCGTTTCGTAGGCGATCGCCGTCGCCTTCGAACGCATGAGGCCTTCGGCCTGTGGCTTGTCGGCGGCAAGATGGAGGTAGGTGAACAGCACCTGCCCCGGCCGGAGACGGCCGATTTCGACCGGCTGGGGTTCCTTGACCTTGACGATCAGATCGGCCCTTGCGAACACCGCGGCCGCATCGGGGGCAATCTGCGCGCCGGCGTTCTGGTAGTCCGCGTCCGAAGCTCCCACCCCGGCACCGGCGCTTGTCTCGACAAGCACCTGATGACCGTGATGGACAAGTTCCCGGACCGCTGCCGGCACCAGGCCCACCCTGTATTCCTCGACCTTGATCTCCTTCGGGATTCCAACCAGCATTGCGATTTCCCCCCTTCCGGAACCGTGGCACCTTGCGTGTTGCCCGCCCCATCCATGGGCGCCGCTCTGGGTCCGCAGAGTCGCGTCCTGGCGGCTGGCGCCTGCCAAGCGTCGAAGTTCTTGAAGTTTAGGTCACATAAGCCGGGGGCAGCCGTTCGGGCACTGATCTAGATCAATTCCGGCGCGCTTTGGCTGTGCTAGGCGGACTCGACAAGTCCCAAAACAGGAGGCAGGACATGGCCCCGCTTTCCGGGAGCGCGCCGACGCGGCGCCACTTCTCGCTGCCGCTGCAGATGTTGGTTGGCCTCATTCTCGGACTGCTCGTCGGGGTGGAATGGCCGGGGGTCGGCAAGACGCTGCAGCCGATCGGCACGGCCTTCATACAGGCGATCCAGATGATCGTCATTCCGCTGATCTTCTCCGCCGTCACGCTCGGCGTGTGGCGCATGGGCGAGAACGCGCGGCAGCTCGGACGCGTTGCGATCGTTGCCTTTATTTGGTTCTACGTTGCTTCGTTCTTCGCGGTGCTGGTGGCACTGGGGCTGAACGGCGTGTTCCATCCGGGCGTCGGCGCGAACGTGGTGCCGACCGGCAGCGTGCCGCCGAATCTGGCGATCTCCGTCGATTGGACCAAGTACATCCTCGACCTGATCCCGACCAATGTCGTCGCGGCGATGGCGGCGCAGCACGTGCTGCCCACCTTGGTCTTCGCGATCCTGTTCGGCCTCGGACTGGCACGCATCGGCGAGGCCGTCGCGCGGCCCGTCGTCGGGATGCTGCAAGCGGTGCTGGCGACCATGTTCCGCATCACCGGCTGGATCATCGCGCTCGCGCCGTTCGCGATTTTCGCCATCATGGCCTGGCTGTTCGCCACCCAGGGACTTGGCACGATCACGGCGCTCGCCAAGCTGATCGGGCTGATGTATGTCGGCCTCATCCTCATGGTGCTGGTGTTCTGGGTGGTGCTGGCGCTGCTTGGAGAAAACCCGCTGACCATCTCACGTCGCGTGTTGGAACCGGTACTGCTGGGGTTCACCACGCGCTCGTCCGAGGTCACGCTGCCCGTGCATATGGAGGCACTGGAGCGGATGGGCGTCCCCAACAAGGTCGTCTCGATTGTGTTACCTCTCGGCTACAGCTTCAACCTCGACGGCAGCACGCTGTACATCACGCTGGCGGTGACGTTCCTCGCCGAGGCCTACCACCTGCAACTGACCTGGGCGGCGGAGCTGACCATCATCGTGACCACGATGATCGCCAGCAAAGGCATTGCCAACGTGCCGTCCGGCGGGCTGGTCGCGCTGGCCTCGGTGCTGGTGGCGATCGGGCTGCCGGTGGAGGCGATCGCGATCGTTGCGGGGGTCGACGCGTTCATGGACATGGGCCGCACCGCAGTGAACGTGTTCGGCAACACGGTCGCGGTGAAGCTGGTGCAGAAGCTGGGCGGGCAAGGGCTGACGGACAGCGATCTGCCGCCGCCGGTGATAGGCACCCAGGCCGAGGAGCTGGCTGCCGTCGGCTAACGGTCGGCCGCTGTGCGCTCCTCGTCATGACAGACGGGACGAGGACAGGCGGCGGCGGCGTGGCTTGCCTTCATGCGCCTCGCCCGGCACGCTGGGCCGCATCCCGGCAACCAGGAGGCATTCATGTCGGATCCGCTCCGCCGCTCCTTGTGCGACGCTGTCGATGGGTCCGTGCTGATGGGGCATATGGGCGAATTCGCCCGCTGGGTGAAGCTGTCGGGCACGCCCGACGAACTGACCAGCCTGCAATATGTCAAGCGCCGGCTGGACGAATTCGGCTATCGCACCGAACTGCTGCACCACGACGCGTATATCAGCCTGCCGGGCCGTGCGCGGGTCGATGTGGACAACCAGGCGCTCACCGGCATCACGCACTCGTTCTCGCGATCCTCGCCGGCGGAGGGCGTGACGGGCCGGCTGGTCTATGTCGGCGACGGCGAGGCGGCGGATTTCGCCGGGCGCGAGGTGCGCGGCGCCATCGTGCTGACCGAAGGCATTGCCAGTCCGGCACAGGCCGCGAACGCCTCGCGCGGCGGCGCGGTGGGGCAGGTGCAGATCAGCCCGCACGAGCACCTGCATGAGATGTGCGTGTCGCCGGTCTGGGGCAGCCCGTCGGCGGACACGCTGGCGCAGTTGCCCAGCACGGTCGTGTGCACCGTATCGAATGCCGATGGCAGTGCGTTGCGCGAACGGCTGGCGCGGGGGGAAGCCCCGCGGGTGACGCTGCATGCGGCGGTGGATAGCGGCTGGCGGCAGACGCCGATCCTGGTGGCGGAGCTGGACGGACCGGACGCGGACGGGCCGTTCGTGCTGTATTCCGGCCATCACGACACCTGGTACTACGGCGTGATGGATAACGGCGCGGCCAACGCGACGATGCTGGAAGTCGCGCGGCTGATGGCGCCGCAACGGGACAAATGGCGGCGCGGGCTGCGGCTGTGCTTCTGGTCCGGCCACTCGCACGGGCGGTATTCCGGCTCCACCTGGTATGCCGACCAGCATTGGGACGAGCTGGAACGGCGCTGCGCGGTGCACGTCAATGTCGATTCCACGGGCGGTGTCGGCGCGGTGGTGTTGGAGCATGCGGCGTCGGCGCCGGAACTGCTGGCGCTGGCGGGCGAGGCGATCGGCGAACAGACGGGGGCGCATTATGTCGGCAAGCGCATGTCGCGCTCGTCGGACCAGTCGTTCTGGGGCATCGGCATTCCGGCGATGTTCGGCGCGTTGAGCGAGCAACCGCCGGCGCCGGTGAAGATGCGCAACGCGCTGGGCTGGTGGTGGCACACGCCGCACGACACGCTGGACAAGATCGACGAGGCGAACCTGGTGCGCGACACCAAGGTGTTCGTGCACACGCTGTGGCGGCTGCTGTCCGATCCGGTGCTGCCGCTGGATTTTGCCACGCACGCTCGGGTTTTGCTGGAGGAGTTGGGGAAGCTCCGGGCGTCACTGGACGGGCGGTTTGCGGTCGATGGGCTGGTCGCCGCGGCCGAACGGTTGCGCGACGCGGCGACGGCCGGCGGGCATGACGATGCGGCGCTGATGCGGGCGTCGCGCGCTCTGGCGCCGGTGTATTACACGACCGGGGATCGTTTCGCGCACGACCCGGCGCTGCCGCTGCCGGCCTGGCCCGTGCTGCAGCCGCTGCGCGACCTGGCAAACAGCACGCCTCGCTCGGATGCGGCACATGCGCTGACCGTCAGTGCGACGCGCGGGCGCAACCGGATGCTGCATGCGTTGCGTGAAGCGGTGACGGCGTTGTCATAACCTCTCCCGCGGGAGCGGGCGAGGTTTCTTATCACCCTTTCACCGCCCCGGCGGTCAGCCCGCTGACCAAAAACCGGCGGACAGCCAACGAAAACACCAGCACCGGCAGCATCACCAGCGTGCCACCGGCGGCGATGCGGCCCCATTCCCAGCCGACATAGTTCATGAAGTTCACCACCGCGACCGGCGCGGTCATCGCATTCGACCGTGTCAGGATCAGTGCGAAAAAGAAGTCGTTCCAGGAGAACACGAAACACAGGATCGCCGTGGCGGCCAGCCCCGGCACCGCCGTCGGCAGCACGACGCGCAGCATCGCCTGGTAATAACTGGCGCCGTCGATCCAGGCCGCTTCCTCCAGGGCGCGCGGGGTATTCTCGAAGAACGACCGCATCAGCCAGATCACCAGCGACAGATTGAACGTAAGGTAGATGACGATCAGCCCCAGCCGCGTATCCAGCAGATGCAGGTCGCGATAAGCCAGGAAATACGGAATGGCGAATGCGGTCGGCGGTGCCAGCCGGCTGGCGATCACCCACAGGCTGAGCATGTCGGACCGCGTATGCATCCGCGCCAGCGCATAGGCCGCCGGCACGCCGACCAGCATGGAGACCACCGTGGACACGATGCTGACCACGGCGCTGTTGGCAAACGAATGCGGAAACGAGCCCTGCCAGAGCGCCGCGTAGTTGGCCAGCGTCGGCGTGAACCAGAGTTTCGGCGGAAACGCAAAGATGTCGGCGTTGGTCTCGAACGACATGCGCAGCAGCCAAAGGAACGGCGCCAGCACCAGAGCCACCAGAACCAGCACCACCGCATGAATGATCAGGCGATTGGCCGTCATTCCGTGCCTCCCCATCCGGTGAGGCGCACGATCACCCAGCTCAACACCAGCGTCGCCGCCACCAGCACCACCGTGATCGCGCTGGAATACCCCAAATAGGAAAAATTGAACGCTTGCTCGAAAGCGTAATAATTTGTCACCTCCGTCACCGAACCGGGGCCGCCGTCGGTCAACAGGTAGATCAGCGGAAAGGCCTTGATGCTGTCGATCAACCGGAACAACCCGGCGACCATCAACGTGCCGCGGATATACGGCAGCACGACATACAGCGTGGTCTGCCAGTGCCGCGCGCCATCGACGCGTGCGGCGTCCAGCAGCTCGTCCGGCATGGTCTGCAACGCCGCCAGCACCATCAGCATGGTCAGCGGGAACCATTCCCAGGTGTCGGCGGCGATGATCGCCGGCAGTGCCCAGGTCGGGTCGGTGATCAGCGCCGGCACATTCCACCCCAGCGCCTGCAACGCCCAGTACACCGGGCTGATGTCCGGCGTGTACAGCACCTTCCAGATGATCGCCACGACGATCGGCGGCAGCACCATCGGGATCAGGAACACCGTGCGCAGCGCCCGCAACAGCCCCGACCGCAGGTTCAGCAGCAGTGCGAAACCGACGCCGATCAGCAGTTGCAGCCCCACCGTCCAGAATGACAGTTTCGCCTGCACCCAGAGCGAATTGTGAAACCGCGTATCGCGGAGCAATAGCGTGTAGTTCGCCATCGGCTGGCGGAAATTCCAGGCGGTGGCGGGATTGGTCAGGTTCAACGGCGTGAAGCTGGTGGCGACCAGGTAGATCATCGGCACCAATGTGACCAACATCAGCACCGCCAACGACGGCGCCAGGCAGAGCGTCAGGAAGCGCCGGCGCTGCCGGTGCAGGCTGGCGGTGCGGGTCAGGGCGACGGACGGCACGACGGCGGCGGCACGACTCATAGGTCGGTCTTGTAGCCGCCCAGCTTGATCGCCTCGATCGCCTGCGCCTGCGCGTTCCGCAACGCCGTGGGCGCATCCTGCTGCTTCGTCGCGATCGCCTCGATGGCGCGGTTGATCTTGTCACCGACCTGCGGAAACACCGGCACGGTGCGGTATTTCATATAACCGCCCTGCCCGCCCAGCTCGAGCACCTTCAGGTAAAGCGAGGCGACGTCCTGGCCGTTCAGCGTCAGCGCCTGCTTGAACGCCTCGCTCTCGATCACCGAGCGGCGGCAGACGCTGGGATAGCCGTGATCCTTCACCAGGCGCGACAGCATCTCCTTCGACAGCGCCCATTTGATGAACTCCCACGCGGCCCCCTTGTTGCGCGAGCCGGCGGGAATGCCGAAGCCGTGGCAGTTGGAGCCCGGGAAGGCGCCGGCCGGTCCCGCCGGCACCATGCCGTAGCGCACCGTGTTCTTCACCGTGCTGGCGGGGTCCTTCGCCAATGGCAGACCCCACGTCAGCGCGTTGGTGCGCATGTTGGCGCGGCCGGATAGTTGCGATTGCAACGACTGGTCGTCGGTGTAGGACAGGATGCCGGACGGCCCGTATTTCATGATCAGGTCGGCGTACCACTGGGCCGACTGTGCCGCCTCCGGCGTATCCAGCGTCGGAGTCAGGTTCTGCGGCGGATCCTTGAAGATGCGGCCGCCGAGATTCATCAGATAGGGCGGCCAGTTCCAATGATGCAGCTTGTCGGCGGTCCACGCCGCGACGCCGCCGGCCTTGCCGTGCACCGCGTCGCAGACCTTGATCAACGCATCCATCGTCGTCGGCATCGCCAGGCCAGCCTTCTCGATCAGGTCGCCGCGCCCGGCGTAGAGCAACATGGCGCCGGCTTCGACACCGTAGCCGTAGGTGTGGCCTTTGGCATCGCGCAGGCTGGACTGCGCGCCGGAGACGAAATCCGCCGGCTCCCAATCGGGCGGCGTGGCGTTCTTGTCACTGGTGAATTCGTCGAGGTCCGTCACCCAGCCGGCGCCGATCCAGCGGCCCTGGTAGATGAACGTGACGATGATGACGTCGTAGCTGGACCCGCCGGTGGACAGTTCGAGGTCCATGCGCTGGTTGTAAACCGGGAAGGCCTGGATATCGAAGTCGATCTTGATGCCGGTGCGGTCCTCGAATTCCGGGAAGTAGTCGCGCAGGTAGCTATGGAACGGCAGCGAGAACGCCGCCCCGCGGATTGTCGTGCCGGCGTATCTGGATTTCGCCTGGCCGAGCACCGCCGGCGCGGACAGGGTCAGTGCGGCACCGGCCAGCGCGGCGCGGCGGGTCAGGACGGCTTTCGGCATGGCACGTTGCTCCCGGACCGCTGCACGCTACCGGGCGGCGGCGGCGGCTACAACCGCATGGCAGTGCCCACTGGGCAGGGCCATCGGGTGAAGGCAGCAAGACCAGGGCTCTGCCCTGGACCCGCCAGGGGGCTTTGCCCCCGTGGACCCCCAGCAAAGGCGCAGCCTTTGCAATCCATCCGTTTGGCTGGATGGACGGGAGGGGGGGGGGGGGGGGGGGGGGGGGGGGGGGGGGGGGGGGGGGGGGGGGG
>JBEKNT010000361.1:0-7205 GCA_049522565.1 Acetobacteraceae bacterium | reverse complement strand
CCCCCCCCCCCGATCACCCTCACCCTCGGCGCTGTCGCGCCATCGACCTCTCCCGCTCTCGCGGGAGAGGTTAACTCATCGCCTTCTGCAAGTTCTCGTCCAGCTTCGCCAGGAAGGCCTGTGTGTTCATCCACGGCGCGTCCGGCGCGATCAGCACCGACAGGTCGCGCGTCATGTAGCCGGCCTCCACCGTCTCGACGCACACCTTCTCCAGCGTCTCGGCGAACTTCGTCACCTCCGGCGTATTGTCGAAGCGCCCGCGATAGATCAGCCCGCGCGTCCAGGCGAAGATCGAGGCGATCGGGTTGGTGGACGTCTCCTTGCCCTGCTGGTGCTGGCGATAGTGCCGCGTCACCGTGCCGTGCGCCGCCTCGCTCTCCACCGTCTTGCCGTCCGGCGCCAGCAGCACGCTCGTCATCAGGCCCAGCGAGCCGAAACCCTGCGCCACCGTGTCGCTCTGCACGTCGCCGTCGTAGTTCTTGCACGCCCACACATAGCCGCCGTTCCACTTCAGCGCGCAGGCCACCATGTCGTCGATCAGCCGGTGTTCATAGGTCAGCCCGGCCTTGTCGAACGCGGCCTTGAATTCGTTGTTGTAGACTTCCTCGAAGATGTCCTTGAAGTAGCCGTCATACGCCTTGAGGATGGTGTTCTTGGTGGAGAAGTACAGCGGCCAGCCGCGCATCAGCGAGTAGTTGAACGAGGCGCGCGCGAAGCCCAGAATCGAATCGTGGGTGTTGTGCATCGCCATCGCGGCGCCGCCGTTGGCGTTGAACTCATGCACCTCCAGCGTCTGCGCCGGTCCGCCGTCGGCCGGTTGGTAGGTCATCGTCACCTTGCCGGCGCCGGGGATCTTCATTTCGGTGGCGCGGTAGATGTCGCCATAGGCGTGCCGGCCGATCACCAGCGGCTTGGTCCAGTGCGGCACCAGCCGCGGCACGTTGTTGCAGATGATCGGCTCGCGGAAGATGGTGCCGTCCAGGATATTGCGCAGCGTGCCGTTCGGGCTGCGGTACATCCGCTTCAGCCCGAACTCCTTCACCCGCGCCTCGTCCGGGGTGATGGTGGCGCACTTCACGCCCACGCCGTACTTGGCGATGGCGTGCGCCGCGTCCACCGTGACCTGGTCGTCGGTCTGGTCGCGGTACTCGATGCCCAGGTCGTAGTATTTCAGATCGATATCGAGATACGGGAGAATCAGCTTATCCTTGATGAACCCCCAGATGATGCGGGTCATTTCGTCGCCGTCGAGCTCGACGACGGGGGTCTTCACTTTGATCTTCGCCATTACGCGTCCTCATTGACCGAACCGGGAAGCGGCTGGCTGCCCTTCCTTCCGAATGCGGCCGGACATTCGCATCCGTGCGGCGCGGCGGCAAGCCTGTCGCGCGGATTGCGGCAGCCCGCGCGCGGCAGGCAGGTTGCCCGGTCGGGGTAGCGGGTAGCGGGGCAGGGCGGCAAAGCGCAGCGCATGCCGCCAGCGTGCCGCGGCGGGAAATGGCGTGGAACGCGACGGCGTGGCGGTGCAGCCGTGCGCCGGCGCGCTGCGCTGCGCTTTGCCGCCTTGCCCACGACCCCGCCCCAGCCGGCGACCGCGCCCCGCCGCCGCAAGCGATGGCTTTCGCGTCAAAGTACCATTTGGTTGTCATCTGCTGCCGGAACAAGCTAAGCACGCACGCAGGGCGCCCCACCTCGCGCCATCGCCCATACGACGGAAACCAGCCCATTCGACTGCCGCCCCAACGCACCGAGACCGACAGCCGGGCGCGGAAAGTGTTCCGCGCCGCCGCGATCCTGTTGCCGGCGCTCGGCCTCGTGGTCGCCACCTGGTTCGGCACGCTGAGCGCCATCCACGCGCAGCACGACGAAGCGACCGCCCGCATCGTCGCGCGGGTGACCAATCAGGCCAACAGCTTCCAGGAACTGCTGGACCGGCAGATTCTCGACCTGGACCAGACGCTGCGCTTCCTGGCCGCCGCCTGGGTCGTCGAGCCGCGGAAATTCGACCTCGCGGCCTGGCGCGATCGCGCCGTGGGGCTGTCCGACGTCAGCCACGATCTGCTGCTGGCCGACAACACCGGCCGTGTCGTGCAGTCCACGATGCCCGATCTGGTGGGTACCGATGTCAGCGGCCGCGACTTCTTCGTCTACGGCCAGCAACTCGGCGGCATGCAGAAGAGTGACTACATCAAGCAGCCGGAGGGCGCCGATAACGCCTATATCGGACCCGCGACCCTGGATCCCGTCCAGCGCCAGTGGCTGATGCGGGTGGCGCGCCCGGTGCGCCAGGCGGATGGCACGTTCAGCGGCATCGTCGCCGCTGACTGGCAGGTCAGCGCCATCGAGGACCTGTTTCGCGCTGCCGATCTCGGCGCGGCCCCGCTGATGGAACTGGTCGGCCTGGACGATGGCAAGCTGCGGGCCATCGTCGGACCAGCGACCGGCAGCCCGGGCGACCAGATCGCCGACTCGCAGTTGTTTGCCATGCTCCGGGCATCGCCGGACGGCATCTGGATCGGCCGTTCCATGATGGGCGGCGTTTTGCGCGTGCACGCCTTCCGCCGCATTGCCGGGCGCCAACTCGCCGTGGTGGTCGGGATCGACCTCGACGAGGCGATGGCGCCATCCCACGCGTGGGGCGTTGAGGCCGAACTGTTCGCGGGCTGCATCACCGTGCTGATCACGGTCATGGCCGGCATGCTGTGGAGCACCGTGGCGCAGGCCAGCGCGCGGCGGGCGGCGCTGACGTTCGATCGCACGATGCTGACCTCGGCCAATTCCCAACTCGAAGTCGCCAAGGCGCATGCCGACGCCAAGACCGCGCAGCTCGAGGCAACGCTGGAGGGCATGTCCGACGGCGTGGCGATGGTGGACGCGCAGCTCTGCCTGGTGCAGTGGAACCGCCACTTCCCGGACGTCGCCGGTGTCCCGCGGGAAATCCTGCGGGTCGGCCTGCCGATGGAGGACATGATCCGCGCGCAGGCGAAAGCCGGGCAGTTCGGGGCGGTGGACGTGGAAGACGAGGTGGCGCGGCGCCTGGACCTGATGCGCTCGGACGGCCAGACCGGCATCGTCGAGCGCACCCGGCCGGATGGACGCACCATCGAGCTGCGGCGCAACCGGCTGCCGGACGGCGGCTTCGTCACCCTCTTTGTCGACGTCACGATGCGCAAGCAGGCCGAGGATGCGTTGCGCGAGGCGGGCACCATCGCCGAGGCGGCGAACGAGGCGAAGACCCGCTTCGTCGCCATCGTCAGCCACGAGATCCGCACCCCGCTGAACGCCTTGCTCGCCACGCTGGCGCTGTTGCAGGATGTCGGCCTGTCGCCGGCGCAGCAGGCATTGCTGGACATGTCGCGCCAGTCGGGCGACGCCTTGCTCGGGCTGATCAACGACATCCTGGAAATGTCCCGCATGGAAGCAGGCCAGCTCAGCCTGCGGCCGAGCGTGTTCGCGCTGCGTGGGCTGCTGGACAGCGTGATCGAAATCTTCCGTCCGCAGGCGGCCGAGCGCGGCATCGTCCTGGGCCTCGCCGCGTCACCGGGGCTGCCACGGGAGCTGTATGCCGACCCCAGCCGGCTGCGTCAGGTGCTGATCAACCTGCTGTCCAACGCGGTGAAGTTCGGGCAGGCCGGCGCGGTCGGCCTGCTGGCCCGGCAGGAGCAGGACGCGAACGGCCGGCCGGTGCTGCATCTGGCGGTGCGCGACCGCGGGCCGGTGATCGAGCCGGCCGGCCGGGAGCGGCTGTTCCGCCCGTTCTCGCGCCTGGATGGCGGCGATTCCGGCGCCGAGGGTTTGCTCGGCTCCGGCCTCGGGCTGGCGATCTGCCGCCAGCTCGTATCGCTGATGGGCGGCCAAATCGGCTGCGACCCGTGGATGGCCGACGATGGCCAAGCCGGCAACGAGTTCTGGGTGCGGCTGCCGATCGCGACGCCGCCCGACGGCGCGCCGGCCGCCGGCGCCGATCTGCCGGTCCGCCGCATCCTGCCGCGCACCCGCATCCTGCTGGTCGAGGATATCCTGGCCAACCAGCTCGTCACCGCCACCCTGCTCCGCCGCGAGGGCCATCTGGTCGATATCGCCACCGACGGCCAGGAGGCGCTGCGGGCAGTGGCCGATCTGCCCTACGACTTGGTGTTCATGGACATCTTCATGCCGGGCATGAGCGGGTTCGACGTTGCCCGGCGGATCCGCGCCATGCCGTCGCCGGCCGGCAGCATGCCGATCGTCGCGCTCACCGCCAACGTGTCGCCGGACGACCATGCGCTGTGCCGCGAAGCCGGGATGAACCGCCTGCTCGGCAAGCCGGTGGCACTGCCCGACCTGATGGACGCACTAGCCGAGCTGGCGTGGCCCGGCCTGCCCGAACGCAGCGCGGCGATGCGCGCGGCGGCGGCACCGCCGCGCAACCCGGTGCTGTCGGCCGAACGCATCGGCGAGCTGCGCAACAGCCTGCCGGGCGACATGCTGGGCGGCATGGTGGAGGAGTGCCTGATCGATTTGCAGGCGCGGCTGCCCGCCCTGCGCCGTGCCATGGAGGCGGGCAACAGCGACGACGTGGCGGCGCAGGCGCACGCCATGGTCGGCATGGCCGCCGGCTACGGCATGGCGGCGCTGGAAGCCCGCCTGCGCGCCCTGATGCTGGCCGCCCGCGGCAGCGACACCGCCCGCGCCGCCGCGCTGGCGGTGGAATTGGATACCGAACTGAGCATGGCGGCGAACGCGTTGCGCGAGGCGCTGGCGATCGAGATGGTGTAGCGGCGCAACCGGAAACCTCTCTCGCAGCGCGCGGGAGAGACGCCCGTTGGTCCGCGTTGCGGCCCAACCGGCCGGCTCGATGCACCACCGAAGATGAAAACGGCGGAGGCGTCGCGACTGCCGTGCCAACCCGTCATGCCGACCTCCGCCGGCATCCACGACTGTGCCGCACCCACAAAGGAAAGGCGTGGATGCCGGCCGGAGCCTGCCACCGGGCGTTTGACCCGGTGGCCGGCATGACGCGGGTGGCAGCGGGGGTTTTCATAGCAGGTCGCGCTGCGACAGCACGGTGGGGGGAGGGTGGCGCGCGCGGCACGCTGCGAGTCCTCGCCGCCGCCATTGATCCTTGCCCCCAGCCCGGACAGTCATCCGCTACCGCGGTTGGTATCATCCGATCGAACGGGTAATGCCTGTCCCATGGCCGACCGGACAACACGACTCTCCCTGCGGCTGGACTTCGGCGATACGGTTCGTCTGGGACCGGGGAAGGTCCGGCTGTTGGAATTGATCGGCGAACTCGGCTCGATCAGTGCCGCCGGCCGCGCCATGGACATGTCGTATCGCCGTGCCTGGCTGCTGGTGGACAGTCTCAATCAGGCGTTCGCGCAGCCGGTTGTCGCGACCCGGCCGGGGGGTAAAGCCGACAAGCGCGCCGGACTGACGGCGTTTGGGCGGGAGGTGATCCGCCGTTTCCGGACCATGGAAACCGCTGCCCGGACGGTGGTCGCGCGCGATCTGCGAGCCTTGGAGAACGCAATCAGAGCCGACGCGGAGCCCTCCAGGATGCGCGACCCGGAGGTCGGGGCGACCTGACGCAGGCGGCGTTCCGGAACTGGTGCGGGCCAGCGCCCGGCAATCCGGGATGACCGGATTGGTAATTCTTGCCGTCCGAACCCCGCCTGTCTGGCGACCCGCCCCGCCGGTGATTGCGGTCCGCGACAGCTATTTGTCGCCGAGGCAGATGCCCAGGCCGCGGGCGGTGCGGACCAGCGTGTCGTCGGCGGCCATCAGGTGCGACGGCTCGAACGCGGCGGTCAGCGGCACGTCCACCACGCGGCGGTGCTGCCAGACGACCAGGCGGTCGAATTTTCCCCGCGCGACCAGGTCCACGGCATGCACGCCGAATGCGCAGGCGAGCAGCCGGTCGTCCCAGGTCGGCTGGCCGCCGCGCTGCACATGGCCGAGCACGGTCACCCGTGTCTCCGCCCCGGTCATATGGGCGAGCGCCTCGCCGAGCACGTGGCCGATGCCGCCATAGGTGGCGTTGCCCAGCGCATGCCGGCGCTCCACGCGTGCGCCGGCGTTGTCGCGCACCGCCTCGGCGACCACGACGATGGCGAAGTTGTGCGCGCCCTGGCGCAGCTTGGCGATATGTGCCGCGATGACATCGAGGCTGTAGGGGATCTCCGGCACCAGGATCACATCGGCACCGCCGGCGATGCCGGCGGCCAGCGCGATGTGGCCGCTGTCGCGCCCCATCACCTCGAGCACCATCACCCGGTCGTGGCTGGCCGCGGTGGGTTGCAGGCGATCGATCGCCTCGGTCGCCACCATCACCGCCGTGTCGTAGCCGACCGAGTTCTCGGTGGCGCCCACGTCGTTGTCGATCGTTTTGGGGATGCCGACGAACGGGATGCCGCCCTGCTGGGCCAGGTGACGCAGGATGGCCATGCTGCCGTCGCCGCCGATGCCGATCAGCGCATCGAGGTTGAGCAAGCGAACACCCTCGATCACCTCCTCCGAGCGGTCCTTGAGGCTGCCGTCCGGCATCGGGTAGGCGAACGGGTCGCCGCGGTTGGTGGTGCCGAGGATAGTGCCTGCCATGCGCGCCATGCCCGGAGTGGCGCTTTGCAGGTCGAGGGGTATGGCATCCACCGGGCGGCGCAACAGGCCCTGGGTGCCCTGGCGGATGCCGAGCACGTGCCAGCCATGGCCCAGTACGGCGCGGGCGACGACCGCGCGGATCACCGCGTTAAGCCCGGCGCAATCGCCGCCGCTGGTAAGCACGCCGATGGTCTTGGGGGAGGTCATGGGTTCCGGTGCCTCGGGCTGAGAACTGCCGGGCGATCATGGCCCTTGCCGGCATCGGGGCACCACTGATTTCGCCGGCGGGTTGGCGCGGTGTCCCGCTTCAGTTGCGTTCCAGGTCCGAATTCTCCCGCGCGGCAGCCTGCTTCAACCTTGCCACCAAGGCCGGTATTTGCCATGGTCACGATATAGGCGGCTATATCGTGACCATGGCCCGCGCACGGGCCGCAAGGTCGGCGAAGTCAGCGAAAGCGGGAGCGAAAACGCCATGATGAGATCCCTGCATCTCGATGCCACCAAGTGCACCGGCTGCATGCAATGCGAGATGGCGTGCTCGTACGAGAACTACGGCGTGTTCAACCCGTCGAAGTCGCGCATCAAGGTATTCGACTTCCACGAGACCGGGCGGAAGGTGCCCT
>JBEKNT010000360.1:0-7212 GCA_049522565.1 Acetobacteraceae bacterium | reverse complement strand
CGGCGCCCTGCGAAGCGTCCTGCACCCTGAACATCGACGACAATCCGGTGACCATCAAGACGATCGAGTGCAGCATCGTCGACCGCGGCTGGCAGGAAGGCTGGATCGCCCCGTTGCCGCCCTCGCGCGCCACCGGCAAGCGCGTCGCCGTGGTCGGCTCGGGTCCCGCGGGGCTCGCCTGCGCGCAGCAACTCGCGCGTGCCGGCCACGACGTCACGGTGTTCGAAAAGAGCGACCGCATCGGCGGTCTGCTGCGCTACGGCATTCCCGACTTCAAGATGGAAAAACATCTGATCGACCGCCGCATCGAACAGATGGAGGCGGAGGGCGTGACGTTCCGTCCGGGGGTAGAGATCGGCGCCGGCGCGATCACGGTGGACGCATTGCTGGACGATCACGACGCGGTGGTGCTGGCGGGCGGCGCCGAATGGCCGCGTGACTTGCCGATGCCCGGGCGCGAGTTCGCCGGCGTGCATTTCGCCATGGACTACCTCACGCAGCAGAACAAACGCGGCGCCGGCGACAGCGAGCAGCACGCGGCGCCGCAAGGCACCATCAGCGCCGCGGGCAAGCATGTCATCGTCATCGGCGGCGGCGACACCGGCTCCGACTGCATCGGCACGGCGTTTCGTCAGGGCGCGGTGTCGGTGACGCAGCTCGAAATCCTGCCGAAGCCGCCGGATCGCGAGAACAAGGCACTGACCTGGCCCGACTGGCCGCTGAAGCTGCGTAGCTCGCACGCGCATGAGGAAGGCGCCGGCCGCGACTGGGCCGTGCTGACCAAGCGCGCAGCCGGCAGCAACAACCAGATCGAGGCGCTGGAATGTGTGCGCATCGAGTGGGTGACGGGCGACGACGGCCGCATGCAGATGCGCGAAGTCGAGGGCGGCGCCTTCAGCCTGAAAGCGGATCTTGTGCTGCTGGCAATGGGTTTCCTCGGGCCGCGGCGTTCGGGAATGCTGGAACAGGCGGGATTGTTGCTGGATCAGCGGGGCAACGTCGCGGCGAACACGGTGGATTACCGCACGTCGATGGACAAGGTATTCGCCGCCGGCGACATGCGCCGCGGCCAGTCGCTGGTGGTGTGGGCGATCCGCGAGGGCAGGCAATGCGCCCGCGCAGTCGACGCCTTCCTGATGGGTTCGAGCCTGCTGCCGGCCTGATAAACCTCTCCCGCATCGCGGAAGAGGTCGGAGCGCGTTAGCGCTCGGGGTGAGGGTGATCGGGTCGGCACGTCGTCTTTGCTGCGGGGCATCCCGACCACCCTCACCCGGAGCGCTTCCGCGCTCCGACCTCTCCCACTCCGTGGGCGAGGTTTATTCCGCGGCGCGCCTTCGCGTCGTGCCGTCGTGCTTGCGAGCGTACTCCTGCAATCGCCGCCGTGCCGCATCGAACGCGTCGCGGATCGCCAACTGCAAATCGTCATGCGCATGGTTGCTGCCGGCATCACGGTTCACCACGATCGGGCCACCGGGCAGCGTCAGATCAATGTGGACACGATACAGTCGGCTGAGCTGATTCTGTCGGTGTGCGCAATCCAGCACCACGCGGCAGGCACTGATGCGGTCGGACAAATGCTCCAACTCCTCGGCGCGCTGGCGCACCAGGGCCTCGGCGGAAGCCGACGCATCCATGTTGCGGAACGCAATGTGCAGGGCAAACGACATAGCAACCTCCAAGGCGTCTCAGGACCGAAGTCTTCTCCACCCGTGGACGGACGGCCTTGATCTCGATCAATCGGCCGCCCCTGGACTCCGGGCGCCGCGCCGACGTTCAATCGCCCCGCCAATGCCGGGAGATACCCCATGTTCGTGCTGAACGACCTGCCGCCATCGATCGACCCCGCGCTGCTGGACAAGCTGCGTGAGGCGGAGCCTGCGACGATCGGGCACTTCCGTCATGTCGGCTTCATGGACCCGGGGATCCGGGCACTGCTGCCCGGCTATCGCCGCATCGCCGGCACCGCGGTCACGGTGCGCTGCTACGGCGCCGACACCGCCATCGTGCATTACGCGTTGGGCAAACTCCGTCCGGGTGACGTGCTGGTGCTGGATCGCGCCGGTGACACGCGCCATGCGGCCTGCGGCGGCGGCGTCGCGTTCGCCGCGCGCGAGACCGGATGTGTCGGCATCGTCATCGACGGCCCTGCGACCGACGTGCAGGAAATCCGCGAATACGGCATGCCGGTCTGGTCGCGCGGCCTGTCGGTGGTGACCGGCAAGCGCCAGTTCGAACACGGCGAGTTCTGCGTCGCCGTGTCCTGCGGCGGCGTCGCGGTCGAGCCAGGCGACGCCATCCTGGCGGACGAAAATGGCGTCCTGGTGATGAAGTCGCACGAGATCGCCGCGGCGGCCGAACGCGCGATAGGCATGCAGAAGGCAGAACAGACGACGCTGGCGCGCCTGACCAAGGGCGAGCGGTTGCCGGACATCAACGACACCAACAAGCGGATCGCAGAAATCCTCTCCCGCGGAAGCGGGAGAGGATAGGGTGAGGGTGTTGCGGGGCGCACGCTGCACCCTCACCCTACCCTCTCCCGCATAGAGCGGGAGAGGGATCTTCTTACTCCGCCGCGGCCAGTACTGGCTCGGCCTTCTGCAACCGTGCGAGCAATCGCGCTTCCGTGGCCTTCACCTGGGCGACGCTCTGCTGCTTGATGTGGCCATAGCCGCGAATGCGCTCCGCTGCGCCGGCCAGTTCCACCGCCAGTCCGTGGTTATCCGACGTTAGCGAGCCAATGATCGTGCGCAGCAGCGATTCGTAGTCGGTAATCAGCCGTCGCTCCATGCGGCGTTCTTCGGTGTGGCCGAACGGATCGAGCATCGTGCCGCGCAACCGCTTCAGTTTCGCCAGCACACGGAATACCGGCAGCAGCCAAGGCCCATAGTTGCGCTTGACCAGACGCCGCGTGGTCGGATCGCGTTTGGCGAACAGCGGCGGCGCGAGGTTGAACTCGATCCGGTAGTCGCCTTCGAATTGTGCCTCCAGGCCGCGGCGGAACGCCGGATCGGCGTAGAGCCGGGCGACCTCGTACTCGTCCTTATAAGCCATCAGCCGGTACAGCGTCCGCGCCACCGTCTCGGCCAGGCCCGTCATGCCTTTGGCGCGCGCGCGTTCGGCCGCGGCGACTTCCTCGACAAGTGCGCGATATCGCGCCGCGTAGGCCTCGTTCTGATACGCGGTGAGCATTGCCGCGCGATGCTCGACGATCGCGTCGAGCCCGGTGATCGGCGTGACCGACGTGCGCAACGCCGGACGCGCCGCGTCTGCAACGAAACCCGGATCGGCCGCGGCGCGACGGCCCCAGGCAAAGGTCTCCTGGTTCTTCGCCACCGCCACCCCGTTCAGCGCGATCGCCTGCATGATCGCCTCCAGTCCCAGCGGGATCAGTCCCTTCTGGAACGCGTAGCCGAGCATGAACAAGTTGGTGGCGATCGAATCGCCGAGCAGTGCCGTTGCGAGCGTGGTAGCGGCAACGAACTCGGCATTGCCAGCACCGACCGCATCGCGGATACGCCGCTGCATCGCAGCTTCCTGGAAGTCGATCTCGTTGTTAGTGACAAAGCCTGCCGTGGGCGTCACCGCACTGTTCACCACCGCGCGCGTCACCCCCGGCTCCATGGCAGCGAAGGCCTCGGCGCCCGCCGCCACCACCATGTCGCAGGCGAGCACCAATCGCGCCGCGCCTGGCACGATGCGCGCGGCATGGATTTCCTCCGGTGTTGCGGCGATGCGCACGTGGCTCATCACCGCGCCGTTCTTTTGCGACAGGCCGGTGGAATCGAGTACCGTACAGCCCTTGCCTTCCAGATGCGCGGCCATGCCAAGCAACGCGCCGATGGTGATGACGCCGGTGCCGCCGATGCCGGTGACCAGGATGCCGTAGGGGTGCTCGATCGGCAGCGGTGCCGGCGCCGCCAGGCCGTCGGCTGGATCAAAGTTCGCCGCACGTACCGGTGGCTTTGCCTTGCGCGGCGCGCCGCCATGCACGGTGACGAAACTGGGGCAGAATCCCTTCAGGCAGGAGAAGTCCTTGTTGCACGCAGACTGGTCGATACGGCGCTTGCGACCTAGTACTGTCTCCACCGGCTGCACCGACACGCAGTTGGATTGCGTCGAGCAATCACCGCAACCTTCGCATACCGCCTCGTTGATGTAGACGCGCTTCTGCGGATCCGGGAAGGTTCCGCGCTTGCGTCGGCGGCGTTTTTCGGCGGCACAGGTCTGGTCGTAGACCAGAATGGTCAGGCCGGGAATTTCGCGCAGTTCGCGCTGCACCGAGTCGAGTTGGTCACGATGGCGAATTTCCACGCCCGGCGGGAAGCCGGCATCCGGCGCATACTTGTCCGGCTCGTCGGACACGACAACGATCTTGCGCGCGCCTTCGGCGGCGACCTGGTGCACGATCTGCGGCACGTTCAGCCCGCCTTCCACGCGCTGCCCGCCGGTCATCGCCACTGCATCGTTGAACAGAATCTTGTAGGTGATGTTCACACCCGACGCGGCGGCGGCACGAATTGCCAGCAGGCCGCTATGCGAATAGGTGCCGTCGCCGATGTTCTGAAACACATGCGGTTCCGACGTGAACGGCGCCTGGCCGATCCAGGCGGCTCCCTCGCCGCCCATGTGGCTCCACAGATGGGTGCGGCGTTCGGGCATGAAGATGGTCAGCGAGTGACAGCCGATTCCCGCCAGTGCGCGACTGCCATCCGGCACGTTGGTCGATGTGTTGTGCGGACAGCCGGAACAGAAATACGCTCCCCGCGTCAGCAACGGCGGCAGCTTGCCGGCACGCGCCTCCAACTCACGCAGCCGCGCGATGCGTTGTTCCAGTGCGGGCATGGTAACACCGAGACGCAACAGCCGCTCGGCGATCACGCGCGCGATCAGGATCGGCGATTGTTCGCCCTCGCTCGGCAGCAGCGCGTTGCCGTCCTCGTCCTGCTTGCCGATCAGGCGCGGGCGTTCGGGCAGGTTGAACAGCAGCTTGGCGAACTGGTCCTCGATGAAGCCCCGCTTCTCCTCCACCACCAGCAGTTCGGTCAGGCCGCTGGCGAAACGCCGCGCGCCCTGCACCTCCAGCGGCCATACCAGGCCGATCTTGTACAGACGGATACCCAGCGCCGCGACATCGTCGTCGCTCAGACCCAGCTCGTCCAACGCCTCGCGCACATCGAGGTAGGACTTGCCGGCGGTGGCAATGCCGAGACGCGGCGCACGCGGCTCGATCACCACGCGATCCAGCGCATTGGCGCGCGCGAATGCGGCAACCGCCGCCATACGCGGCCCGTGCAGCCGCTTCTCCTGATCCAGCGGCGGATCGGGACGGCGGATGTTCAGGCCGCCCTCCGGCATTGCGAAATCGGCAGGGATGACGATATCGGGCCGCGCGATGTCCACCGCGACGGAACCGGACGTCTCCACCGTCTGCCCGACCGCCTTGAATCCAACCCAGCAACCGGAAAACCGCGACAACGCAAATCCTGACAGACCGAAATCCAGATAGTCCTGCAACGTCGCCGGATTCAAGATCGGCATCATCGCCGCGGCCATCACCTGCTCGCTCTGATGCGCCAGCGTGGAAGAATTCGCGCCGTGATCGTCGCCCATGATCGCCAGCACGCCGCCATGCGGCGACGTGCCCGCCGCATTGGCGTGCTTGAACACGTCGCCGCAACGATCAACCCCGGGGCCCTTGCCGTACCAGATACCGAACACGCCATCGACCGTGGCGCCGTCGAACAACCCGACCTGCTGGCTGCCCCACAGCGAGGTCGCCGCCATGTCCTCGTTCAGCCCCGGCTGAAAGCGGATGTTGTGCTGTTCGAGAAATGCCCGCGCGCCATGCAGGGCGGTATCGTAGCCGCCGAGCGGCGAACCGCGGTAGCCGGAGATGAAGCCGCCGGTGTTCACGCCGGACGCACGGTCGCGCGCCTGCTGCATCAGGGGCAGCCGCACCAGCGCCTGGATGCCGGTGAGGTAGACCCGGCCTTTGTCCAGCGCATATTTGTCGTCGAGGCTGACCTTCGCCAGTGTCACGACTGCTGCACTCCCCAAGAATGATCACGCACGACGTGCCATGCTTGTACAGTGATACTGGATAGCGGCCAGCATCCACGGCGTTCCTTCATGTCAGCAGGCAGGTCGTGGGCGACCGGCCCACGCCGGCCCTGACACGGTGGGCAATGTCGTTCTCCCACTTTGGCCCTGGGCTGCCCGCGGGGCACGGCACCCCTACTCCGCCGCCTGCCGGTAGCGCCGCGCGTAATCCCGCAGCGCGTCGTCATCCACCGGCTCGATCGGCGTGAAATCGCGATGCGCGATCCAGTCTGGCCGGGTCGGCGTTCGAATGTAGTTGGAGACCGCGTTCAGCGTCAGATACACGATCTTGCGAGGATATGGCGTGATGTTTGGCGCCGAGCCATGCACCAGGTTGCCGTGGAACAGCAGCAGCCCACCCGGCCGGCCGGTCGGCGCGACGATGCCACCCTGCTGGACCAGCCGCGTCACCGTCGCCTCGTCCAGCGTCCACAACGGATAGGAGGTCGTGGTCGTATCGTGCCCGGCGGACAGCACGCCCTGCGTGTGGCTCCGCGGCACCAGCATCAGCGGCCCATTGATCGGCATCACCTCATCGAGGAACACCGCGATGTTCATCGCGCGCGGCTGCGGCATGCCGTCGTCGCGCGCCCAGGTACCGTAGTCCTGATGCCATTGCCACACATCGCCGGTGAACGACGCCTTCGCATTGATCTTGTACTGATGCATGTAAACCTGCTCGCCGAACAACTGTTCGACGGGGCGGATCATGCGTGGATGGCGGCCGAGCAGGGAGAATGCCTCGTTGAAGAGATGCGCGGCAAAGGCTGTGCGGGGCGCTCCGGATTTCTCGCGCCAGATCTCCGGCCGATCCTGGCGGTAGATGAGTTCCGCCTCGTCGCGCAGCACCGCGACTTCCTCATCGGTGAACGTGTCGGGGAGGAACAGATAGCCTTCCTCCTCGAACTGCCTGACCTGATGTGGCGTCAACATGGTCCACTCTCCTCCCGTCACGACGCGGCTTGCATCAGTTGTAGAACTCCCATCGCGGCTCCGGCCTGACCGGATTGCTGAGATTCGGCAGCCTGTAATACGAACTGGCGAAACCGCCTACGTCCCAATAGGGCTCGATGCCACGCATCTCGGGATCGCTGAACCAGCGCGGCATCGACG
>JBEKNT010000359.1:0-7291 GCA_049522565.1 Acetobacteraceae bacterium | reverse complement strand
CCGCAGTTTCATTCAGGGCGGGTCGGCCGCCGCCGGCCGGTGGCCAACGCGCACTGACAGGGGGTGGGCGCAAGCTTTCCCTGGCGCTGGTGCTGTGCTTGCTCGGGGGGTGCGCGGCGTTCGGTCCGCCACCCGGCAGCGCGCAGGCGCAGGCGAATGCGCAGACCGCGGCGGCGTGCCGGCAGCGCGCCGACGAGCTTTACAACATCCGCCACCGCGACACGATCTATGCCCCGGCCTCGCAGGTGAATACGCCGTTCTCGGCGAATTATCAGCCGGGTATCCCGGATCGGGGGCTCTCCCAGATCTATGAGCGCGACAGCATGGTGAGCGACTGCGAGCGCAATACCGGCGCCGAGGGTGATCGGACGCCGGATCCGGGCACCTCGCCGCCCGGTCCCACGCCCATCGCGCGGCCCTGATCCGCGCTAGTGGCCAGCCTTTCAGCCGTCGGCGGAGTCCTGGCCCAGCGTAACGCACGGATCTTCTATGGCGGCAGCGTCGCCTGCTGGACCGGCTCGTGGATGCAGCGGGTCGCCACCGACTGGCTGGCCTGGGAGCTGACCCATTCGGCGTTCTGGGTCAGCGTCCTGGCATTCTGCAACCTGGCGCCCTCGGTGATCGTCTCGCCGCTGGCCGGGGCGGTGGCGGACCGGATGGACCGGGTGCGGCTGACCATGGTCTCGCAGTTCGTCGCCGCCGGGCAGGCGGCGGTGCTGGTGCTGCTGATCGTCACCGGGCTGATCCGCATCGAGTTCATGATCGCGCTGGCTGCCTGCAACGGCATCGCCGAGACCTTTGCGCAGCCGGCGCGGCAATGCCTGGTGCCCGGCCTGGTGCCGCGGACCTACCTGCCCGGCGCGGTGGCGCTGAACTCGCTCACCTACAATGTTGCGCGCTTCATCGGGCCGGCCTTGTCCGGGCCGATGATCGCCGCCTGGGGTGTGGTGCCGCCGATCGCCTGCAACTGCGTGGCGTTCCTCTACGCCAGCGTGACGATGACGATGCTGCGGCTGGACCCGTCGATCCGCCGCGGTCACCGGGGCAGCCACAGTGTGCTGCACGACGCGGTGGAGGGCATCCGCTACGCTGCGCGGCATACCGGGATCGGCCCGATCCTGCTGTTCGCCGCCGCTGTCGGCGTGATGCTGCGGGCGGTGACCGAGATCCTGCCGCCCTACGTCGCCGACCTGTTCGGGCGGGACGCGCGCGGCTTGGCAACGCTGGCCAGCACGATGGGGCTCGCCGCGTTGGTGGGCGGCTTCACGGTGGCGATCCGTGGCCGGCTGAGTGGGCTGACGCGGCTGGCGGTCGGTGCTGGCTTGGTGCTGGCGCTGGCCACCGCGGGCTTCGTTGCGACCCATCGATTCGAGGTGGGCGTCCTGTGTATCGCCGCAATGGGCGCGGCGACCACGATCCATGGCATCTCGATCCAGACGCTGCTGCAGAACTCCGCCTCGCCGGCGATGGTGGGGCGCATGCTGAGCCTGTGGGGGATGATCACGCGTGCTGCGCCGGCGATCGGTGCGCTGTCCTATGGCTCCGTTGCCGGCTGGTTCGGGCTCCAGCTACCGGTCCTGATCGGCTGTGTGCTCTGCGCGCTGGCCTGGCTGCTGGCGCGGGCGCGGCTGGCACGCATGGCGCCGGTGCTGGAGGCGAGCGAGACGCTGGCCTGAGCATGCACCTGGCTTGAGGCTGCGTTGGCCGGCGATGCATTGGCCTGAGGAAACCCGGGTGCGTCGGCCTGACGAACCACTGGCCTGCGCGGCCGGCATCGCCTAGAAGCGGCGCCACCGACCGCATAGGGGCAAAGGGGAGGCCATGAGCAAGATCATCCGCACCGCGCCGGGCAGCATTCTGTCGAAGGCCGTGGAGTATCACGGGTTCGTTTATCTTCCGGGCATCACGGCGCGCGACACCAGCAAGGACATCAAGGGCCAGACGGCCGACGTGCTGGAGCAGATCGACCAGATGCTGGAAACCCACGGTACCGACAAGACGCGGCTGCTACAGGCGCTCATCTGGGTGAAGCACATCAAGGACCGCGCGGCGATGAACGAACTGTGGACGCCGTGGCTGCCGCCGGGCGGCGCTCCGGTCCGTGCCTGCGTCCAGGCGGAGTTGGCCGCTCCCGAGATTTTGGTCGAGATCATGGTGACGGCCTGCAAGTGACAGGCGGTCGTCCGAATGCGTGACCGGTGCCCGCGCCGAGTCCGGCCGTTCGCGGCGGCCGACTCGGTGTGCGGGCCTGGGCAGCCGGGTTGGCCGGCGCGGCGAGAGGAGTCTGGCCGATTCGGACCTTGTCGCAATTGCATCAATTTCTGGTGAATAGGACATTCTTCCCGGTCTGATGGCTTATCCACAGGCCGCTTTAACAAAGTGGCGGCCTGTCAGCGAAACGGCGCACGCCCTGGATTGCCATCATTGCAACCCTGATGCTACCGCAGATCAGGGCTGGGCAATAAACCGGGGGACTAGGCCGATGCGGGTGCGGGGAACCGGCGCGAAGACGCTCCTATTGGGATCGATTCTGACGTTTTGTAGCTCCGCCGTCGCTCACGACGCCCTCGCTTCCGTCACCTCCCGGGGTAGATCGGGATCTCACGATAGCTTCGCTCACCATGCCTCGGCGGTCTCGCAGCGTGGCGTGCGCCTCGCCCTGCACGGCAAAATTGCCGCCACCAAATGGCGGCGGGCGGCGCGTGGCGGTGGTATTTCCTGCGTTCCGTTCGCGCGCAGTGACTCCGGCATCTCGCTGGCCGGCAATGCCTGGCAGTGGTGGGATCACGCGGCGGGGGTATATGCCAGGGGCCGGGTGCCGGAGCCGGGCAGTGTGCTCGCCTTCCGGTCCAACCCGCACATGCGGCTGGGCCATGTCGCCGTGGTGGCCCGCATCGTCAATGCCCGCGAGGTCGAGATCGACCATGCCAATTGGTGGGGCCCGGGGATGCATGGCGGCATCGCCCACAACGTCCCGGTGGTGGACGTGTCCGAGGCCAACGACTGGTCGGCGGTGCGGGTCGGGCTGGGGCGCAGTGGCGATTTCGGCAGCGTGTATCCGACCTATGGTTTCATCTACGACCGCCCGGATAGCGGTGTGGAGGTGGCTGCCGCCGGCGCGCCGGCGCCGCAGCCGACGCTGAACCCGGCGCCGCGCGACCTGCGGCCGGTGGCCGAACGCCCGTGGCAGACCTTCGAGGAGGTCGCCCAGGCCCCGGCGCTGCCATCGGCGCTGCCGGCAGGCCACGGGATCGATCTGCGTCTTTCTCAGGCGCTGCCGGTCGGCGCGATCGATCGCAAGTAATACCAACCGTCCGAAAGATTGACGTACGGTCCGTCCCAGCCGTCATGGTCGGGCCTGACCCGGCCATCTATGCAGCCGCAGTGCCGCGATAGATGGCCGGGTCAAGCCCGGCCATGACGAGTTGAGGCGGACCGTGCCAACCATGCGAGAGTCAGTGTTTCGGGCGCCTAGTATAAGGCACCTTCGGACAACTTTCGAACGGATTGCCGGCGAGGATTTCGCCTTTTCGTTGTCGGCGCGGGATGCCGGACGCCTCCGTTATTTATCAGGCCGTTTACCCGGACGGATCGGTGTCTTTTTTGCTGTCGCACAAGTCGGGCTTGGGCTATGAAACCAAGGCTCGCAATAACATGTGCCTGACCATGAAAAGGGGGCGTCAGTGGCGCCGGAATCGTTGACAGACAACAGATTTCAGCCGGGGTCGCCGCGGATCGCTGTGATTATTCCCCTGTACAACGGGGCAAAGTATATCGGTCAGGCGCTTGATAGCGTGTTTGCCCAGCGCCTCCAGCCGGCCGAGATCGTTGTCGTGAACGACGGCTCGACCGATGACGGGCCGCAGTTCGTCGAGGAACTGGCCGCCCGCTACCCGGTCCGGTTGCTGCACAAGCCGAACGGCGGCCAGTCGTCGGCGCGCAATTTCGGGGTGGCCCACACCACCAGCGAGTTGATCGCCTTGCTCGATCAGGATGACATCTGGTACCCCAATCACCTGGAGCAACTGGTCAGGCCGTTTCTGCTCAATTCCGAGCGGGAACTGGGGTGGGTCTACAGCAACCTCGATGAGATCGACGAGGCCGGCCGGCTCATCGCCCGCTGCTGCCTGCGGTTTCTGCCGTTGCCGAACCCGAAGCGGGATCTGTTCGGCTGCCTGGCGATGGACATGTTCGTGCTGCCCTCGGCATCGCTGGTCTCGCGCAAGGCATTCGAGGAGGTGGGCGGCTTCGACGAAACGCTGTCCGGCTACGAGGATGACGACCTGTTCCGCCGCATCTTCCTCGCCGGCTACGACAATTTTTACATCGACGAGGGCCTGGCGCGCTGGCGCATCTATTCGCAGAGCTCATCCTACTCGCCGCGGATGGCAGCCAGCCGGATGCTGTACTTCCGCAAGCTGCTGAGTGAATTTCCCGACGACCCCAGGCGGGATCGGTACTTTGCCCGGGACTTCCTTGCGCCGCGCTTCTTCCCAGCGTTCGTCCGCGAATACACCAACGCGCTGCGCTATGGCGATCGGAAGGCGGTCCGAACTGCCCTGGACAACCTGGTCTTCGTGTCACGCCGCCATAAGCGGAAGGCGCGGATCGTGATGGCGCTGGTGCTGCCGTTCCTGCGTATCCCGTTCCTGCCCAGGACGCTGTTGCCTGTCATGCCTGGCGTCAGCCCGATGATGCGACGGCTGCTGCGCTGACCTGAGGGCTGCCCGATTGTATCGCTGCATCCGTTGGCCCGCCTCAGCGCCCGACTTTCGCTGATTGAGTGATTGCGCGAGAAAATCCGGCAGCCAGCACAGCGATGTCGCTGCGAAGCAGAACACGCCGGTTTCTCGTATTCGTGGTATGGCATTGGGCTGATGGCCGGGTCCCGGTCTCAGGACTCGGTATGGAGAGACTGGTGTAGGCGATGGCCAGGCAGACCTTCACGGGCGGTGATCGCCACCTGATCCTGACCGGTGCCGACGGCTATATTGGTTCGCAGCTTGTGGCCCGTGCCCGCGCGCAGGGCTGGTCCATTACCGTTCTGTCGCGGCGACCAGAAGGGCCGCAGGATCAGGTTCGCAAGGTCCCATGGGTTCTGGGCGCGCCGCTGCCGCCGACGGCGCTCCATCCGACCGTGCCGGCGGCCCGGCAGGTGCTGGTTCACCTTGCCCATGATTGGTCGGACACCAAGCCTGGTCCGGCCGAAGGAACCCTGAATCTCGAAGGAACCCGCGTTCTACTCGATGCCTGCCGCGCAGCAGGACTGGGGCGCTTCGTCTTCGTCTCCTCGCAATCGGCACGCGCCGATGCAGCGAATGTCTATGGACGCGTCAAGTGGCGCATCGAGCAATTGCTGCAGGGGGACAGTGAAGTGTCGGCGCGGGTCGGGCTGGTGTATGGCGGCCCGCCGCGTGCCATGTTCGGCTTGCTCAGCAAGCTCACGGCGCGGCTGCCAGTGCTGCCGATGATCGATCCTTGGCGTGAGGTGCAGCCGATTCATCTCGACGAGGTGTGCGAGGGATTGCTCCGCCTCGCGGCTGGAACGGGGGGCGGTTGGTCGGGCCTGGCTGGACCGTCGGGCCTACCGTTTGGCACCTTCCTGCGCAGCCTGGCCCAGGAACTGCACGGTCGTCGTCTGCGCATCCTACCCATCCCTCTGCGCTTCGCCCTGCTCGCTTGCGACATCCTTGGCCGGCTGCCGGTCGGTCCGAAACCCGATCGTGAGCGCATACTCGGCCTCGCCGGCACACGACCCATGAACTGCGAGGCGCATCTGCGGGCGTTGGACCTGACGGTCGCGCCACTCACCGAACAGCTCCGCCGCGAACCCGCGAGTCGCAGGGCGATGCTGGCGGAAGGCCGCGCCCTGCTTGCCTATGTCCTGCGTTCACGACCTGGCCGCCCTTTGCTCGCCCGCTATGTCAGGGCTGTCGATGGCGCAGGACCGTTACCGCTGAGCGGCCTGCTGCGCCGTGTTCCGAGGCTGTTGAGGCTTGTCGAACCGCGCACTGCCGGCGCGCCCCTGGCGCAGCGTCTTGCGCTCGCGATGGCCCTCGCCGAGGCAAGTCCGGAGGGTGAGCGCGCGCTCACCAAGGGCAGCAGAGCAACAAGCCTCGCCATCCTTGCCTATGACGTCGCGCTCGACGTGGTCCTATTGCCGCTCCGTATTGCTACTGCCGGGCGAGTTGGCCGCGGACATTGACTGAGCCGGTCATCATTGTCGGCAGCGGCCCGGCCGGGGTGAGCGCTGCCTGGCCGCTGCTTCAGGCGGGCGTCGCGGTGGTGATGATCGACGCCTCGCCCGCAGATCCGCTTCCGTCGCCGCCGCCTGGCGACATAACCGCGCTCCGCAGCGATCCGAACCGCTGGTCAGCCCAATTCGGCGCTGATCTCGGCGGTCTCGCGGCCATGGGCGACATCTCGCCGAAGCTCACCACACCGCTCACCCGTGCGGCGCTCGCAGGCTACGCCGAGTCCATCGGGGTCTCGGCGCAGGACTTCCTGGTCTTCGGCTGCCTGAGCGCGGGCGGCCTGTCGAATGTCTGGGGCGCCGTGGCTGCCGTTTACGATGAGGATGATCTGCGCGGCTTCCCGTTTCCCCGCAGCGAGCTCATGCCGTCCTACGAATTCGTCAAGCGGCGGATCGGCGTGAGCGTACTTGATGACCAGTCCAAAGCCTCGCACACGCACGGACCAAAGCTCACACCCCCTTTGCAGCGCGTGCTGGACGCGGCGGGCAAGCGGACGCTGCCGGCCGGCGTGGAGCTGGAGGCCGCGACCAACGCCGTCCTGATGGAGCAACGGGACGGGCGTGGCGCTTGCGTCAATTGTGGTCTCTGCCTTTGGGGCTGCCATCAGGGCAGCATCTACGCCAGCAGCCAGGAGATTCCCGCCCTCCGCGGGTTTCCCCATTTCACCCATCGGCCAGGGGCGCGCGCTCGGCGCTTGCTGCCGGCGGCCGACCGACCGGGGGTCGAAGTGGAAGAGCGCGGCGTTCGCAGCACATTGACCGGTCAGCGCGTCTTGCTTGCCTGTGGCGCAATCCCGACGACGGCGCTTGTGCTGCAACGCCTGAACGCCCCGTGTCCCCCGGTGCGGTTGCTGACCAACCCGGTCGCCGCCATGGCTTTCCTGGTGCCTTCGCTGGTCGGAGCATCGCTGCCCCACAGGAGTTTCGCCCTCGGACAGCTTGCCTATCGCGTGTCCCTGACCGACGGGCATCGTGCGGAAGGGATGCTCTACGGCGCGGACGCACTGCCGTTGGCGGCCGTCGCACACCGTCTGCCTG
>JBEKNT010000358.1:0-7292 GCA_049522565.1 Acetobacteraceae bacterium | reverse complement strand
GCGCGCAGCCCGAACCGCACGCCGTCATAGCGCGCCAGGTTGGACGACGCCTCGGCCGGCGCGACGATGTAGTAGGTGGGTAGCCCGTACTTGGTGTGCGGCAGCGAGACATCGACGATCTCGGCGCCGGCGTCGCGCAGCCACGCCACCCCCTGCTGCCACAGCGCCTCGATCTCCACCGGCATGCCGTCCGAACGGTATTCGCGCGGCACGCCGATGCGGAGCCCCTGCACGCCGCGCGCACAGGTCGCGGCGAAATCCGGCACCGGCACGTCGGCGCTGGTGGAATCCTTCGGGTCGTGCCCAGCCATCGATTCCAACAGGATCGCACAGTCCAGCACGGTGCGCGCGAACGGCCCGGGATGATCGAGCGACGACGCGAACGCCACCACGCCCCAGCGCGAGCACCGCCCATAGGTCGGCTTGATGCCGACGATCCCGCAAAACGACGCCGGCTGGCGGATCGATCCGCCGGTATCCGTCCCCGTCCCGCCCATCGCCAGCCGCGCCGCCACCGCCGCGGCCGAGCCGCCCGACGAACCACCCGGCACCAGCACCGCATCCGCGTCCTGCCGCCGCTTCCACGGGTTCTCCACCGGCCCAAACGCCGATGTCATGTTGGACGAGCCCATGGCGAACTCGTCCATGTTGGTCTTGCCGAGAAAGATCGCCCCGTCACGCAGCAGATGCGCGGTGACGGTACTCTCGTACGGGGGAACGAACGGGCGCAAAATATTGCTGCCCGCCGTGGTGCGCACGCCCTCGGTGCAGAACAGGTCCTTGATCGCCAACGGAATGCCGGTCAGCGAGCGAGCCTCGCCGCGCGCCAGCGCCGCATCCGCCGCACGCGCCTGGCCCAGTGCCGCGGCGTGGTTCACCGTGATGAAGGCGTTCAGCCGCGGGTTCAGCGCCTCGATCGCATGCAGATGCGCCAGGGTCAGGTCCTCGGCGCTGAATTTTCCCCTGCGCAGCCCGTCGCGGGCCTGCGCGATCGTCAGGTCGGTGAGCATCACTCCACGACTTTCGGCACCGCGAAGAACGGCCCGGCACGATCCGGCGCGTTCGCCAGCACCTTTTCCGGATAACCGCCGTCGGTCACCACGTCCTCGCGCATTTTCAGCGCCATGTGTGCGGCGCCGGTCAACGGCTCGATGCCCTCGACGTCCACCTCGTTCAATTGCGCGATCCAACCCAGGATGCCGTTCAGCTCGGATTGCAGGCGTGGAATCTCGGCTTCCTCCACGCGGATGCGCGCGAGGGTGGCGATGCGACGGACCGTCGCGTGATCGAGCGACATGGGTGGCGCGGACCTTTTCCGGGAATGGCTGCGCCGGACCATACAAGCAGGGCAGCCGCGGTTCAACGCCGGCCAGACGCCCTGGCGGCCTTCACCATTCCGCAAGGTTCCGCTGCTAGGCTTGCCCGGCCCAACAAGCTGTCACCGCATGCCCTGCCGCAACCGCCTGGCTCGCTGGGGGCCCCCAGGGCTCGCCGTCCTTCTGCTGCTGGCCGGCGCCGAACCGCGTGCCGCGATGGCCGCATCGCTGTCGCCGCAGGAGGTGCAGGTGCTCGGCAAAGCACTCGGCTTCGTGCAACTGCCGCCGGACGGCGCGACGACGGTCGCGGTTGTGTATGCCAGCGGCAATGCCGGCTCGCGCGCCGACGCCGAGCAGATTGCCGCGGAAATCGGCGATGGTGTCCGGGTCGGCAGCATCATTCTCAAGCCGCAAGTGATCGATGTCGCGGCGCTGGCGAGCATCGAGCCCGCCGTCATCGTCAGCGCCGCCGATGCCAACGGCGACGCGGTCATGCGCGCGTCGCGTGCGCGGCATGCGTTGTGTGTCACCGCCGAACTGGCAGCGGTGCAATCGGGAAGCTGCATCATGACCATCCGGTCCAACCCGAGGGTGGAGATCGTCCTGAACGCCGAAGCCGCGCGTGCGGCGGGGGTCGTGTTTCCCATCGCGTTCCACATGATGGTGCGGGAACTATGAGCAGCAGCCGGCGCTTTACCGGCCCGATCGGAGGTCTGCTGGCTCTGCTGCTCGGCGGCTTCGCGCTTGGCATGCAAGCCTCGGCACAATCGCTCGACTACGGCATGTATGAGCAATTGTTCGACGAGCCGGTGACGGACTCTGCGACCGGCAAGCCGCAGCGAGCCAGCGAGGCGCCGGCCAATATCGAGATCATCACGCAGGACGATATCAGGCGCTCCGGCGCGGTCACCATTCCGGACGTGTTGCAGTTCATCGCCGGAGTCGATGTGCGAAGCTACGGCATCGCGGACGCCGAGGTTGGCATTCGCGGCTACAACCAGGCGTACAATCCCCGCCTGCTGGTGCTGGTGAACGGGCGCCAAGTGTATTCCGACGACTACGGCCACGTGGAATGGCCGACCATTCCGGTCCAGCTCGACGAGATCCGCCAGATCGAAGTGATCAAGGGTCCCAACTCGGCGCTGTACGGCTTCAATGCGGTCAGCGGCGTGATCAACATCATCACCTACGATCCGCTGCACGACTCGATCAACGTCGCGACGCTGCGTGGCGGAACGCAGGATTATCGCAGCGGCTCGGTGGTCGGAACCGGGCAGATCGGCGACGCCGCGGGTGTCCGGCTGTCGTTGGGCGGCTTCCGTGCCAGCGACTTCGCACCGGGCAATCTCGCACCGGCCGAGGCGGTGTCACGCCTGTCGCCCATGGCCGGCGTCTTCAACCTCGATGCCAGGGTCAAATTCGGAGCCGGCGTGGAAGGCTTCTTCGAGGCCAGCGACGCGGACACGCGCTACGCCGAGGAGAACTTCACCGACGCCTTCGACACCCAATCCAAGCAGACCAATTCGTTCCGCGCCGGGGTGAATGCCGACACGTCGATCGGCTTGCTCAGCTTCAGCGCCTATCGCAACGCGGAGAGCGTATCGATCTACGCGCCGACCATAGCCGATCTGCCAACCTGGGGGACCGAGGCGGTCATTGTGGTGCAGGCCAGCGACCTGGTGAAGGTCGGCGCGGAGCACAGCCTGCGGATCGGGCTGGAATATCGCAACAACGCGGCCACCTCACCCGGGGCCATCCAAGGCACCATCGGCTATCAGGTCTATGCGGCGAGTGCGATGTGGGATTGGCAGATCGCCCCGGCGCTGTCGCTGACCAATGCCGTCCGGGTGGACACCCTGCGTCTGAGCTACTCGGGGACGCTGGCGTCTGGCTCGGGACTGACGATGGCTGACTACAATAACGCCGGGTTCACCGTGCCCAGCTTCAATTCAGGGCTGGTGTTCGCGGTGACGGATCGGGACACGCTGCGGCTGATGCTCGCGCGCGGCGTCCAGGTGCCCAGCCTGATCGATTTCGGATGGCAGATACCGGCAAGCCAGGACAGTCCGGTGGTCACGGTCGGCAATCCCGGGCTGCGCCCATCGATCGTGTACAATGCCGAATTGGACTACGATCGCGCGGTGCCGGCGATCGATTCGACGCTGCGGGCAGCACTATTCGCCCAACGTACCGACGATCTGATCAGCGAGCCCTATGCGGCCACGCCGGTGATCGGACCCGCCGGCCTGCCGGTGCTACAGTCCGCCAATGTCGGCTCTTCCGACGCCATCGGCGTCGAGCTTGGCATCAAAGGCCATGCCGCCTCCGGTTTCCGCTGGAACGCCAGCTATGCGTTCGTCAGCACCACCGACCATACCACACTCGATACCGGGCCGCTCACGACCAACCCGGTGGACTATGCGCAAGCCGTGCCGCGGCACGTGGTCATTCTGGGATTGGGCTATTCGCACGGGGCGTGGGAGGCCGACGTCATGGGCCGCTGGCAGTCGAGCTACCGCGATTACCAGGCGACCGGCACAGGCCCGTACTTGCAACCCGTCGAGATCGACAATTACGTGACGCTGAACGCCCGAATCGGCTATCGCGTCACCGACCACCTGCTGTTGTCCATGGTGGCGCAGCAATTCAACGCCCCGAGCCTGATACAGACCGCCGGCCCGCCGGTAGAGCGGCGGCTGATCGGCATGGTGACGATACGGTTCTGAACGCAGCCGCTTTGCGTCCCCCGCCGCTACCGGCATAAGGCAAGGCGATGCCCTTGCTGGAACTGCCCGCGCTGCGCGACCGCCTGGCACGCAACCAGCGGCTGATCGGGATCGACCCCGGCAGGCGCACGATCGGCGTCGCGCTGTCGGACGTTTCGCTGACGCTTGCCTCGCCCTATGGCAGCCTCAGGCGCGGCAAGCTGCGCGACAACGCCGCCGAGGTCGTCGCGATCGCGACCAAGGAGGGCGCCGGCGGGTTGGTTGTCGGGCTGCCGCTGTCGATGGACGGCTCGTTCGGCCCGGCGGCCCAGGCGGCACGCGACTGGACCCTGGCGTTGTCGGAGGCCACCGGCCTGCCCGCCGCGCTGTGGGATGAGCGGCTGTCCTCCGCCGCGGTCAACCGGTTCCTGATCGGCGAAGCCGACGTGAGCCGCAAGCGGCGCGCCGCGGCCGTGGACCGCATGGCCGCCGCCTGGCTGTTGCAGAGCGCGCTGGAGTCGCTCCGTTAGCCGTTCCTAATAATTGCACAATATTACTTAGTAGATCGATCCGAAGGTCATGTCAGGTCGCGCGGACGACTCGATTGTAGCAAATATATCACACAGGTGTACAAATAATATCACGGATTCGTGTCGATAAGAAATTCGTCTCAACTCTGTTGTTGCGGATGGCTGGGATCGAACGACTTTGCAGGTTTCTGACGTCGCACTCACAAAGGGGTGTTTTCCTCAGGGGAATATTGGTAGAGCCGCCTCGCTGAGACCGGATACCGCCCATCGGGCTTCGCAGCGGTCGCGGCAGACCGAAACACGAGGGTGCCCACCCTGAAAGGCGGGGGTGCTCGGAGGGGGATCGAGCTTTGTGACATCATCGGAGGGCTGAGCCCGACCCACCAAGGCCCACCTGGGCGCCACCAGTCTGACACGGCAACGATTTCGCGCCATCGCAGGGGTGAAATCTGCCCCAGTAATAGGAACTTTATCCTGATGACGACCGCCATCTCCACCGCAAGCCTCATCAACTCGCTCGGAATCAATACGCATATTGATTTCGATGCGGACGGCTACCAAAACCTGGCGACCGTCGAGGCAGCGATCAAGTATCTTGGCCTGCACAACATCAGGGATAGTGCGCAAACCGCCGCCGACGCCAGTGCCTGGCTCCAGGTGGCGAACGCCACCGGCGCGAAGTTCGACGACTATATCGGCGAGACATCGCCCTCGGGAATGCAGACCGATCTAGGGTTCGTCGCGCAGCTCGCGCAGGAAGGCGTCCTCAACTTTCTCGAGGGCGGCAACGAGGAGGATGATTCCTATCCGGCCTCGCTCGGCAATTCGCTGGGTTACACCGCGCAGTTCCAGCAACAGGTCTATGCCACGGCGCATGAATACGGCCTGAAGGCCATCAACATGAGCTTCGGCGCCGGCTGGACCGCGGCGAACGACTGGCATGGCGACTACGACAAGGTCGGCAACCTGTCGGCCTATGCCGACTATGCGAATGCCCACACCTATCCCCAAGCCGGTCAGACCACCGATTCGTCGATCCAGCAACTCAACAGCGACGCGCTGCTCGCCGCCGGAAGCCGCCAGGTCATCACCACCGAGATCGGCTGGAACACCAGCACGTTCAACCAGGGCGCGATAGCGCAGTATGTGGTGCAGGCGGCGCTCGACGGCATCAAGGACGGCGACGCCATGATGTATTATTATGCGCTGTTCAACGACAGCTCGGGCAATTACGGGCTGATGAACGCGGACGGCTCCGCGACGCCGGCCGGCACGGCGCTGCACGACCTGACGACCCTGCTCGCAGATACCGGCTCCAACGCCGCCAGCTTCACGCCGGGTTCGCTCAACTATTCACTGAGCGGGCAGCAATCGACCGACAACACGCTGCTGATGCAGAAATCCGACGGCAGCGATTGGATCGCGGTGTGGGACGAAAGCGCGGCCACGCACACGGTCACGCTGCAGCTTCCCTCGGCGGCTGCGCAGATCGAGGTGTACGACCCGGTCACCGGCACCTCCGCGATCGCCAGCGCGACCAACGCCAGCAGCATTTCGCTCAGCCTGGGCAATGATCCGTTGCTGGTGGAGGTCATCCCGTCGGGCAGCGCCGCCAGCACGGGCAGTTCCAGCGGTTCCGGTTCGAGCAGTGGTGGCACGACCGGCACGTCCGCGGGTTCAGGCGCAAGCTCCACCTCCGGCTCCGGCACAACGTCGACCTCCGGCGCGAGCCCCGCCCCGGTGCTGACGGCACCAGCGTCCGAGAGCGTCGCGGCGGGCGGCACGGCAGCCATTACCGGCGTCTCGCTGTCCGACCTCTGGGCGGCTGGCAACGCGGGCACACTGGCGCTGAATGTGACCACCAGCGGTGGCACCGTATCCATGACCGGCGCCAGCGGCGGCGCAGTGAGCGGGTCTGGCACCAGTGCCATCCACGTCAGTGGCACGCTGGCGCAGATCAATGCCGACCTGACGACGCTGTCCTATGCGGCGGGCAACAGCAACGCGTCGATCACGGTGAACGTGTGGGACCAAGGCGGCGCGCAGGCAACCAGGTCGATCGGCGTGACGGTCGGCAGCGGCACGACGGGCGGGAGCAGCAGCAGCTCCGGCGGTACGACAACCTCGACGATCAGCATTGCGCCCAGCAATGCCGATCCGGTGGAGAATGTCAGCAACGCGGCGATCACCGCGAGCGCCGGCGACCATCTGATCTTTATCGGCGGAACCGGCAACACGCTGACCGCAACCGGTGGCACGGAAACGGTGCAAGCCTTCCAGGGCGGCAACACGATCACCACCGGCGCGGGCAACGATAAGATCTATTTCTCCGGGTCAAATAACGTGGTGAATGCCGGCGCTGGCAACAACGCGCTCTACGACAGCGGCACCAACAACACGATCGTGCTGCCGGCTGCCAACCAGGGCTATGACGATATCTACGGCTATATGATGACAAATGGCGACAAGTTCGACATGCGCGGTCTGCTCGCCAGCACGAGTTGGAACGGCGACCTGGCGACGATCGGCAATTACGTGGCGGTGACTCCGTCCGGCACCGGCTCGGTCATCCAGGTTGATCCGAGCGGTGTTGCCGGTGGGGCCAGCTATGTCGCGGCCACGTTGGAAGCCGCCGGCCCGGTGTCGCTCAGCACGCTGCTGGCGCACGCGATCACCTGAGCGCCAGCGATAACCGCTCCCGCTGGCGGGAGCGGTGGGCGCGTAACGCCGGGCGAGGGTGC
>JBEKNT010000357.1:0-7324 GCA_049522565.1 Acetobacteraceae bacterium | reverse complement strand
GAACGGCGGGACGGTGCAAATCGACAGCACGGCGGCACCGAGCAACACGATCTTCGGCTTCGCCCCCGGCGATACGATCGATCTCACGGCACTGCCATTCAGCAGCGGCGGCACCACCGAATTGCTGGCCGGCAATACGCTGCAGATCGTGGAGAACGGCGTCACCGTCGGTCTTCAGCTCGACCCTGCGCAGAACTTTAGCGGTGAGCAATTCGATCTTGCGAAGGATGCACGCGGAACCGGCACGGATGTGACGCAGGCGGCCACGAGCCCGCCCTTCACATTCTCCGACAACTTTACCCCGAGCCCGTCATCCGACTGGAGCAACACGAGCGGCGATTGGAGCGCCAGCAGCGGCGACTACGCCGCACAGGTCCTCAACAACGAGCCGCAGGTTACTACGTTCCTGCCATTCGACCTGACGAACACCAACCTCCAGCTCACGGTCACCGTGAATGCCCTCGGGGACAGCGGCATCCTCCTCGATTCCGGCAACGTTGAGCTTGTCCTGGGTGGCATGGGCTACGGCCAGGGCTCGCGCGGCGGCGAAGCGGGCACCTCCGCCTATTGGTCAAATATTTCGAACGGGCCGGTGCAGGGTTTGGTGGAAGGGGTCCTAACGCCCGGCGATAGCTACACCATGACGGTCACGGTGAACGGCGATCACTACACGGCCTATGACGACCCGGACGGCAGTTTCGACGCCAGCTCGACCGTGCTGACCACACTGACCGACACTGCGTTCACCGGCGGCGAAGTCGGCCTCTACAGCGATCAGCCGAATACGACAACCGGCGGTGGCTACGGAACGCCAAGCTCGTTCAGCAATTTCAGTGTGCAAGGGATGCTGGCGACCGCTGCCACGTGGTCATGGTCGCAAGCCGTCTCCGGCGACTGGAACACCGCGTCCGACTGGTCGCCAGCCGTGGTTCCGGGTGCCGGCGACGACGCCGTCATCGACGCCCAAGGCACCTACACCGTCAGCATCGCGAGCGGCGAGACCGCGTCAGTCCAGCAGTTGACGCTGAACGACGCCGGGGCCGTGCTCAACGTTGCGGGCGGACCTGCTGGCGGCCAAGCGGGGGGCACGCTGACCCTCGGCGGCCCCGCCCCGACACTCACGATCAGCGCCAGCACGCTCGACATCAGGGGCGGGACCGGCGGGAACGGTTATGGCGTTGCCGGCGGCACGGGCGGAATTGTGGCTATCGGGTCTGTCAGCACCCTGACCAATGGCGGCACGGTCGATATCGGCGGCGGAGGCGGGGGCCTCGACACCGGATATGGCGGTTCCGGCGGCACCCTGAGCATCGGGGCGGGCTGCACGCTGACCAATACCGGCCTGCTCGGTATGGCGGGTGGAGGGGCCACATTGAGCAACCGTCCGCCCGGCCAGGGCGGCGTGATCACGCTCGGATCGGGCGTGACGCTGACCAATTCCGGTGCACTTGATATCGGGGGCGGGGGCGCGTCCCCCGTCGGCTTCATTGGATATTGGACGGGTGGCCTGGGTGCCAGCCTGACGACCGGGTCGGGCGACACGCTGATCAATGCCGACACGCTCGATATCGGCGGTGGAGCCCCGGGGGGTCCTGACACCTACGGTCCCGGTGGCACGGGCGGTACGCTCACCATCGCGTCGGGGAGCACGCTGATCAATGCCGGCGTGCTCCATGTCGCGGGCGGCGCCGGCGCGAACGGTGTCAACTACGCGCCGGGGAACTTCGTGCTGGGCGGGACGGGTGGCACGCTCACCATCTCTTCGGACAGTTCGTTCATCAACAATGGCACGCTCGATTTCGCCGGCGGGGCAGGCGGCCAATACTATGGCGGCGGCGGTACCGGTGGCACGTTAACGATCGCCTCGGGCGGCACGCTGACCAATCAGGGCATGCTCGCGCTATCGGGCGGCGGCGCTGGTCAGAATGGCGGCACGGCCGGCACGGGCGGCGCGCTGAGCGTGGCGGCAGGCGGGGCACTGATCAACGACGGCACGATCGATATCGTCGCGGGGAGCGGCACAGGCGGCACTCTGACCAATCTCGGCGTGATTATTGCCCCCGGCAGCCTTGGCGTGGGCGTGCAGATTGCGGGTAGCCTGATCAATGGTGCCGCTGACGATACGACCGCAACAATCGCCGGCGGCCTCGACGGCGTGTCCTTCAGTCATGGCTGCCTCGTTACGCTGGCCAATTACGGAACAATCTCCGGCGGTTCAGACGGCCTGATCTTCGGCGGTGGTTGCGTCGGGACGCTGGCCAACTACGGGACGGTTTCCGGCGGCGTCACAGGCATGTTTATCTTGTCCGCCGCCGACGTGGACAATGTCGGCACCATCTCGAGCAGTGGCGACGGTGTGCTGTTTGGCGGCGGCGGCACCGGCAGCGGCACGCTGACCAATACGGGTGTCATCACCAGTAGTGATGGCGCCGGCGTGCAGACCGGCTCCGACGCCGTGACGGTAAGCAATCTCGGCACGATCGCTGCCCTGGGCAGCCGCAGTGTTGGGGCACTGCTTGTGGGCGGCAGTCTGACCAATGGCGCCGCTGACGATTCGACCGCGACGATCTTTGGCGGCTTCGATGGCATGTTCTTCGGCCCTGGCGGGACCGGCACGCTGACCAATTACGGGACGATCTCCGCCGGCTTCGAGGGCGTCTGTATCCTGGCCGCCACCGACGTGGACAATCTCGGCACCATCTCTGGCGGCGGCAACGCCGTACAGTTTGGCGCGGCGGGTACACTCACCAACGCGGGCGTCATCACGAGTGCCGACGGCGCCGGCGTGCAGACCGGGTCCGACGCGGTAACGATAGACAATCTTGGCTCGATCGCTGCGCTGGGCGGCGGCAGTATTGGAGCGGTGCTCGTCGGCGGCACTCTGATCAACGGCGCCGTCGGCGATACCACCGCAACGATCTCCGGCGGATTAGACGGCGTGTTCTTCGCCCCTGGCGGGACCGGCACGCTGACCAATTACGGGACGGTCTCCGGCGGCTTCGAGGGCGTCTGTATCCTGGCCACCACCGATGTGGACAATCTCGGCACCATCTCTGGCAGAGGCAACGCCGTACAGTTCGACACCGCGGGTACACTGACCAATACGGGCATCGTCACAAGTAGTGATGGCGCCGGCGTGCAGACCAGCTCCGACGCCGTAACGGTAAACAATCTTGGCTCGATCGCTGCGCTGGGCAGCGGCAGTATTGGAGCGGCGCTCGTCGGCGGCACTCTGATCAACGGCGCTGCCGCCGATACGACCGCAACGATCTCCGGCGGATTCGATGGCGTGTTCTTCGCCCCGGACGGGACCGGCACGCTGACCAATTATGGAACGGTCTCCGGCGGCTTCGAGGGCGTATGCATCCTGGCCACCACCGACGTAGACAATCTCGGCACCATCTCGAGCAACAGCAACGCCGTACAGTTTGACACCGCGGGTACACTCACCAACGCGGGCGTCATTACGAGTGCCAGTGGCGCCGGCGTGCAGACCGGGTCGGACAACGTGACGCTGAGCAATCTGGGCACGATCGCTGCTCTGGGCAGCAGCAGCATCGGGGCACTGCTCGCGGGCGGCACCCTGACCAATGGCGCCGCCGGCGTTCCAACCGCGGCGATCTACGGCGGCCTCGACGGCGTGTTCTTCGGCGCTGGTGGACCCGGCACGCTGGCCAATTACGGGACAATCTCCGGCGTCACCGGCGTGTATGCCGGCGCGAATGGCACGGTGGTCAACGCCGGCAGTATCGTCAGCATCGACGGAGCAGCGGGCACGGCCATTCGCTTCGGCGCCGGCGCCGGACGGCTGGTGGTGGACCCCGGGGCGGTCTTCGTTGGCGACGTCCTGGGCGGCTCTGCCAGTTCCGTCCTGGAACTCGCTGCCGGAAATGGCAATGCCGCCGGTTCGATCGGCGCCATCGGCAGCGCGTTCGTCAACTTCGGCACGCTCGCTGTGGACCAGGCGGCGAACTGGGCGCTGCAGAATGGCAACTCCATCGGGACCGTCGCCAATGACGGCACGCTCACCCTTGACGCCGGCACGACGCTTGCGGTCACCGGCGCCGTCGATCCAGCCAGCAGCGGCATCTTCGAGCTGGATACCGACAGCATTTTGCGCATCGCCGCCGACTCCGGCACCGGTGATCGGATGCAATTCCTGGGCAGCGCCGAGCTGGTGGTTGAGCATGCCGCGCAGTTCGGCATCGATGTCGGCACGGCGGTCTATGCGGGACCGCTCATCGAGGACTTCGGTGCTGCCTGCACGATCGATCTGAAGGACATCGGGTCGGCCGGAGCGACGATGGACTACAACGCGGCGACCGGACTTCTGCAGATCGACAGCGGGGCGGGCACCGCGTCACTGCTGTTCGACACCACGAACCTGGGCAGCGGCGTCTTCCATCTCGGCAATGACGGTTCCGGCCATCTTATGGTGACGCATTTCTGAGGCACCGGCCGCGGGACATCGCCTCGGTCGCATGCCGGGGGGTGACGGCGGCCGCTCTATGCGTCGCAGGGCCGCTATGCGTACTGCGAGAACGCGCAAGATGCCTGCTACCCCCTCGCGGCGCCTGGAAGTGGCAGTTCCAGCAGGTCGTCCGCCGCCGCCCTTGCGGCCTCGGTGACCGTCTCGCCGGCCAGCATGCGGGCGATCTCCTCGCGCCGCGCCTCGGCACCCAGCGCATCCACGCGGGTCGCCGTCCGTCCGCGCGCCGCCTGCTTGGCCACCAGCAAATGCGCCGCGCCGCGTGCCGCCACCTGCGGGCTGTGCGTCACCACCAGCACCTGTACATTACCCGCCAGCCGCGCCAGCCGGTCGCCGACCGCTGCTGCCGTGGCCCCGCCGACATCCGAGTCGACCTCGTCGAACACCAGCGTCGGTACCGGCGAGCCGGCCGATAGCACCACCTTGAGCGCCAGCATCAGCCGCGACAATTCGCCGCCCGAGGCGATCCGCCCCAGCGGCCCCAGCTCTTGTCCCGGGTTGGTAGCGATCAGGAACCGCACCGCATCCGCGCCGCCGGCGCCCCAATCGGCCTCCGGCAACGCGGCCACCTGGGCGCGGAAGCGCGCCTTGTCGAGCCGCAGCGGCGGCAGCTCCTTGCCCACCGCACGATCCAGCCGCAGCGCCGCCGCCTGGCGCGCCGCCGACAACGCCGCCGCCGCCTCGACATAGGCTGCCCGCGCGTCGCGCGCCGCCTGTTCCAGCGCCACGACCTCGGCGGCACCGGTGTCCAGCGCGGCCAGCCTGGCCGCCAGCGTATCGAGCAATGCCGGCAGGTCGGCCACCGCCACCGCGTGCTTGCGCGCGGCCGCGCGCAGCGCGAACAGCCGCTCCTCCGCCTGTTCCAGCAGGCGCGGATCGACGTCGGCTTCGGCCGCCAGCCGGGTCAGCAGAGTTTCCGCTTCGGCCAGCGCCTCCTCGGCGCGTTCCAGCGCGGCCATCGCCGGCGCCGCCGGGTTTTCCCCCGACGGCTGCCCCGGGGTGATCAGCCGCTGCAACACCCGCGACGCCGCGCGCAGAGCAGCGGCCGGACCGGCGCTGCGCCGATCATGCGGGGCGATCTCGCTCAGGGCGGCGGCGATCGCCTCCGCCCGGCGCTCTCCCTGTTGCAGGCGCTGGCGCTCGGCGGCGAGCCGGTCCTCCTCCGCCTCCTGCGGGGACAGCCCCGCCAGTTCGCCGACGGCGTGGCGCAGCCAGGCCTCATCGCGTTCCGCGGCGGCGATCGCCTCGCGCGCGGCGTCCAACGCCGTCAGCGTCTCGCGCCAGTGCCGCCAGGCCGTCCGCACCGCGGTGCCCAGCGCCTCCGCTACGCCGAACGCATCGAGCAATCCGGCATGGCTCGCCGGATCGGCCAGGCCCAATTGCTCGTGCTGGCCCTGCACTTCGACCAGCAGCGCGCCGGCGCGGCGCAGCAGCGCGACGCCCACCGGCTGGTCGTTGACGAAGGCGCGCGACCGCCCGTCCCGCCCGACGGTGCGACGCAATACGACGTCGTCCTCGGTCTCCAGCCCTTGCGCTTCCAGCAGCGCCTGCACCGGGTGGCCCGGCGGCGGCGAGAAGCACGCGGTGACGCTGGCATGCTCTGCCCCGGCGCGCACCAGCCCGGCATCGGCCCGTGCACCCAACGCCAGCCCCAGACTGTCCAGCAGGATCGATTTGCCGGCGCCGGTCTCGCCGGACAACACGGTCAGGCCGGGGCCGAACGCCAGGTCCAGCCGCTCGATCAGCACCACGTCCCGGATCGACAGCGCGGTGAGCAACCTGTCGCCCCCGCCTGCCCTGTCAGAACACCGAGTTCCAGGCGCGCGAGAAGAACCCCGCCGGCCCGCCGCGCGGCGGCGGCACGCCCTGCACCAGGCCATCGTCATGCAACTGGGTGTACATGTCGGCGTACCACGCGCTGCCCGGATAGTTGTAACCCAGCACCGAGGCGGTCTTCTTCGCCTCCTCCGGCAGCCCCAGTGCGAGATAGATCTCGGTCAACCGCGCCAGCGCCTCCGGCACGTGGTTGGTGGTCTGGAAATCGTCCACCACGCGCTGGAAGCGGCCGATCGCCGCCTCGTAGAAATGCTGCTTCTGGTACCAGCGGCCGATCTCCATCTCCTTGCCGGCGAGGTGGTCGCGGCAAAGGTCGATCTTGAGCTGGGCGTCGCGGGCATAGGTCGTGTCGGGATAGCGGTTCACCACCTCCTGCAACGCGTTCATCGCGTCCTGCGTGCCCTTCTGATCCCGCTGAATGTCCGAGATCTGCTCATAATAGCACAGTGCGCGGAGGTAATAGGCGTAGGGGATGTCGTGGTGGGTCGGATGCAACTGGATGAACTGGTTCAGCGTGCCGATCGCGTCGGTGTAGTGGTTTTGCAGATATTCCGTATAGCCTTGCATCAATTGGGCATTCGTCGCCCAGGTGGAATACGGATAGTTCTGCTGGATCGAGGCGAACTGGTCGCCGGCACTGGCGTAGCGCTTGTCGTTCAGCGCATCCATGCCGTTGTTGTACAGTTGCTCCATCGGCACCGTCGCCGCGGTGGTATCGGCGTCGGTCTTGGCGTCCTCGGTCTTTTTGCCGCCGCAGCCGGCCACCAGGGGCAGCACGGCGATCAGTGCAAGGGCGAAGCGCCGCAGCGTGGCCGGCGGCAGGATACGATTCGGGATCATCCTGCGGCTTATAGCATCACCGCTCCCGAGTGGGAGGGGGCCTCGTGCGGGACAATCGGATGAGCGAAGAAAGACCAGGGGCTTCGCCCCTGGACCCCACCAAGGGGCTCTGCCCCTTGGAGCCCCGCCAAGGGCGGAGCCCTTGGGACCCTTCAGTTG
>JBEKNT010000356.1:0-7345 GCA_049522565.1 Acetobacteraceae bacterium | reverse complement strand
GCCGCGGCTGACAAAAGCAAGATTTTGAAACACAGATTTCACGGATTAAGGCACAGAATATATTACTTTGATCCGTGCCTTAATCTGTGAAATCTGTGAAATCTGTGTTTCAAAACCTTGCTTTTGTCAGCTGCGGCCAGCCGGAATAGTGCGGAGGTGTCTCGACTCAACGGGCGCGCCCAATTCCGCGCCATAATCTATGAGATCTGTGTTTCAGAAATCTCTTCATACCGCAAGGGGTCACTCAAAGCGCAATATGAGCATCGCTTTGAAGACAACTATTATGGGAAGGTTAATATCTCTTGATTGGCGCGCGCGGGCGCTACCCCCCGCGTCATGGTAGGTGATTGGCGGGCACGGGTGCTACCCCCGCGTCATGGCGGGGGAAGGCCCGCCATCCATGACTTTCTCGCGAGCAGCAGCAAACTCGTGGATGCCGGCCTGACGTTGTTGGCGTCGACAGAGCGCCAATCGTCTGCACGGTGAGCATGACACGACCGCCCGAACCCCGATTTCCCAAGGTTAAAGCGCCGTCACCTATTCCGCGTCTGCCCCGCGGTGGAATCGTCTACACGCCCGCACGGGTTTGCGACATCATCTGCTGCGCCATGTCCTCGATCCCCAGCAACCGCGCCGCATTGCCTCCCAGAATGGCGGCGCGTTCTGCCTCGCTTAGACCCGCGGCGCCTTCGATGAAGCCGATCGGATCGACCTCGCCCATATCCGCCGGGTAGTCGGTGCCCATCAGCACGTGATCCGCGCCATATTGCCGTACCAGATACTCCAACTGCGGATGCGTATAGACCAGCGTGTCGAAATACAGCCGCTGCAAATACGTCGTCGGCATCTCCCGGATCTGCTCGCAGCAGTCCGGCCGGGCAGATGCGGCGTGGTCGATGCGACCGGAATAGGCGGCGAGATAGCCGCCGCCATGCGACAGCACCAGCTTGAGTTTCGGGCACTGTTCCAGCACGCCGCCGAAAATCAGGTGATGCACTGCCACCGTGGTATCCAGCGGATTGCCGATCACGTTGGTAAAGTAATGATCGCCGAAGCGGCGTGCCTCGGTGAAGCCGGTCGGGTGCATGAAGATCGTCAGGTCGAGTTCCTCCGCCTTGGCGAAGATTTTGCGAAAGCGCGCCTCGGACAGGTCGGCACCGGCGACGTTGGTGGCGATCTCGATGCCGCGCAGGCCGAGCGATTTGTGCAGGCGTTCCAATTCGGCAACGGCAAGTTCGGGCGCCTGGAACGGCACTGTTCCGAGGCCGACGAAGCGATCGGGGTGCCGCGCCACGACGTCTGCGATGTTGTCGTTGATCACGCGCGCCGTGGCGATGCCGAGATCGGGCGGCGTGTCGTAATAGGTCTGGTTCGGCGCCGGCGTGATCGCCTGGATGTCGATGCCTATCAGGTCCATATCGGCGAGCCGCTTTTCTACCGATGTGAACTGGATGCGCGTTCGCCGCGCCTGTTCCTTGTTCACCTCCCTGGTGTGCGCGTTGGCGAACACGTCGCGCGGCCGGCGCTCGACCAGGCCGGCCTCGCGGAACATCGCTTCCGCCCGTTCGGTCAAAAGATGGCAATGGATATCGACGGTGAAGTGCTTGCCGCGCGGATGCGGCGGCCCGGGAAAGCGGCCGGGGATGGGTGCGCCCGGCGCGAGGCAACTGAACAGCATGGTTCGGTCCTCCCTTGGCTGTAAACCTCTCCCGCGAAGCGGGCGAGGTGTACTGTATCACTGTGCCATGACGCGCATGATCCCGGCCGGGTCCAGCCCGTCGAGGCCCATGCGGTGCAGCGTGCGCGCCTCGGCGGCGAAATCCTTGCCGGTGAGGCCGCGCGCCAGTGCGATCACCGCATCGATCATCGGCGTGGCTACGCCGCACGCGGCACCAAGCGCGCTCATTGGCATCAGCCCGACCGGCACGTCCTCGGTGATGTATTTATGGTCGAAGGATTTCGGCGTGCCGGTCGCCTGGTACGGCCCGTCGCTGTTGGTGGTGAGAAGCTGGCAGGTCTCCGACAGCGTGGCGCCGCGTACGCCATAGGTGCGTTCGAACCAATCGGCGAGGGTCGGCACGGCCGCCCCCAGTGCGGCGGCGACCGCCACGCGTTCGGCATTGATCGCCTCGTACAGCCGGGCAACCGATGGGGTGACGCCCTCGGCGTAGAACTTGTACGCCTCGCCGCGATCGATCCTGCCGGCATTGGCGACGCAGTTCGCCACGTGCAGCATCGCATTCGCATTGGTAAATCCGGTATGCACCACGGTCGGCGCGGGGACCGCGTGCGGAAACAGCTTGGCCAGGCGCGGAAACACCGCATCGATGCGATGGCCGGGAAACGCCGCGATCTGCAGCCAGCGCTTGGCGATGATCGGGCGGATGCGCGTCGGCGACAGCCGCCAGCAGGAATACGGATAGTTGTCCATCTCGGCGATATCGATCGCCGCATCGCATCCGGCCGCATCCAGCGCGCGGCGCACGACGAGCGAGCCGCCGGTATTGCCCTGGACCAGCAGGATGAGTTCTCCCCCGCGCAGCAGCGGGGCTAGCGAACGGGCGACCGTCTCCTGGTAATTGCCGCCGGTCGCGACGATGATGAGGTCGGCCCCGTCAACCGCGGCGGCGAGATCGGTCGTTACACGTTCGATGGCGGCGAAACGATCCGGTTCGCCCTCGACCTCGATGCCGCCGCGCGCGCGAACGTCGGCGAGGCGGGTGTCGTCGATATCGTGCAGCCGCAGCTTGCCGCCCGCGGCGCCAAGCGTGGCGGCGAGGTAGATGCCGCCAATGCCGGCGCCGATGATGGCGATTGTGAAAAGGTCCCCCGCTGCACCGGGTCGAGCCGCGGAGCCGATCGATGCGGCGCGCAGCGCCGGGTGAGGGTGCGGCGAACGCCCCATGGTCAACTCCTTTATGAAGCAGGCTTCGGTGCGGTTCGCCACGCCCTCACCCTCGTCGCTTCGCGCATCGACCTCGCCCGCTGTAGGCGGGAGAGGTTTTGTACACCTTCACCCAATCACCTTCGCCGCGCGCAGTTCCGTCAGCGTGTCCGCATCGTAGCCCAGCAACCGCCCGAGCACCTCGTCGGTGTGCTGCCCCGGCGTCGGCACCGGCCCGATCTGCCCGGGAGTGCGCGACATCTTCACCGTCACGCCGGGCAGATACATTTCGCCGGCGACCGGATCCTCCATCTTCACCAGCATCTCGCGTTGCCAAAGATGCGGGTCCCTGGCGACCTCCGGAATCGTTCGCACCGGCGCCACCGGCACGCCGGCCGCCAGCAACGCGTCGCAGATCGTTTCGACGCTGCGTTCCGCGCACCACGCCTCGACCGCCGCGCGGCGCGCGTCGCCATCGCCCGGGCCGCCGGTCAGTGGCTCGGAATCGCCTTTTCCCGTCTGCCCCGAGACAAGCTGCATCAACCGCCCCGCCATCTCGCGCCCGGCGGCGGAGATCACGACGTAGCCGTCCTTGGCGCGATACGGCGGACGGCCGCCCTCGCCGCCTTCCTCGCCGGTCGCGAGATAGTACGACGTCGGAATCTCCACCATGGTCAGCGCCGAATCGAGCAAGCAGACATCGACAAGCTGGCCTTCGCCGGTGCGGTCGCGATGCCGCAGCGCGGCCAGCGCGCCGATCGTCGCATGCAGCGCGGTATAACGATCGACCACCGAGGACGCGGTGCCGAGCGGCCGTCCGACCGGCTGTCCGGTCAGCGTCATCAAACCGCTCATCGCCTGGCCGAGCGGATCGAAGGCGGGCCGTTCGGTATACGGCCCGTACTGCCCGAAGCCCGACACCGACACCAGGATGATGCCCGGATTCAACCCGCGCAGCGTATCGTAATCGAAGCCCATGGCCTGCATCGTGCCCGGCCGGAAATTCTCCAGCACGATGTCGGCGGTCTTTACCAGTCCGGCGAAGATTTCTTTCCCCCGTGCGTGGCGCAAATCGAGGCAGATGCTGCGCTTGCCGCGATTATACACGCTGAAATACACGCTCTGGCCGCGCACCATGGGCGGGTTCTTGCGGGTCTCCTCGCCGCCGAGCCGTTCGATCTTGATCACCTCGGCGCCCAGATCCGACAGTATCATGCCGCCGCGCGGTCCCGCCTGGTAGCGCGCCAGTTCGAGCACTCGAACGCCCGCGAGACTGAGACTCATGGTTTCCCCCCGCCCATCGTGCCGCTGACCTGGTGCCCGGCTGGCGGGACGGTACGGCGCGGTTGCCGGCGATGTCAAAGCAGCGCAGCGACGCGTAGGATCGTGCCGCAAGGAAGCAGACCGCGATGACCGAGCCTCCCGGCATTCCCGAACTGCACACGCCACGCCTGAGGCTGCGTCGGCTGCTGGAGACGGACGCGCCGGACTTGCATGTGGCCTATGGCGACGCGGACACGATGCGCTTCTGGGACTCGCTGCCGTCGCGCGATGTAGCCGAGACCGCGGCGCGCATCCGCCAGTCGGTCGATGCCAACCCGCAATGGCACGCCGCCTTCGCGGTGCTGCAACGCGAGACCGGCCGGTTCGTCGGCATGGTGAATTATCACTGGCGCCAGCCGTGGAACCGCCGCCTGGCGATCGGCTGGATTCTGGCACGGCCTTGGTGGCGGCAGGGTTTCGCCGGCGAAGCGACCGGCGCCTTGCTCGAACACTGCTTCACCGCGCTTGGCACCCACCGCGCCGAGGCGCATATCGAACCCGCCAACGCGGCATCGATCCGTTTGGCCGAACGCCTGGGCTTCCGGCAGGAAGGGGTGATGCGCGACTGGCTGTTCGTCGCCGACCAGCCGCGCGACATGGTGCTCTACGCATTGCTGCGACCCGATTGGAGCAAACCGGCATGAGCGAACCGACGATGCGTGCCATGCGGCTGAGCGCCGCGCACCAGCCGCTCCGCCTGACCGCGGTCGCCATCCCAACCCCCGCCCCCGGCCAGGTGCTGATCCGCGTGCATGCCTGCGCAGTATGCCGCACCGACCTGCACGTGGTGGACGGCGAACTGACCGAGCCGAAGCTGCCGCTCATCCCCGGGCACGAGATCGTCGGCACGGTCGCCGCGCTCGGCGACGGGGCGGACCGTTTTGCCCCCGGCGACCGCGTCGGTGTGCCCTGGCTCGGCTTCACCTGCGGCGTTTGCGACTTCTGCCGCGCCGGCCGCGAGAACCTGTGCGCCCGGGCGCGCTTCACCGGCTATCAGATCGACGGCGGCTACGCCGACTACACCGTCGCCGACCAGCGGTTCTGCTTCGCCATGCCGGAGGGCTACAGCGACGTGCAGGCCGCACCGCTGCTGTGCGCCGGCCTGATCGGCTACCGCGCCTTGCGCATGGCGGGCGACGGCGCGCGGCTCGGGCTGTACGGCTTCGGCGCTGCCGCGCATATCATCGCGCAGGTGGCGCGCTGGCAGGGCCGCCGGGTGTTCGCATTCACCAGCCCGGGCGACACCGACGCGCAGGACTTCGCGCGCGAACTCGGCGCGGTGTGGGCCGGCGGCTCCGACCAGTCGCCGCCCGAATTGCTCGACGCCGCGATCATCTTTGCCCCGGTCGGGCCGCTGGTGCCCGCCGCGTTGCGCGCGGTGGAGCGCGGCGGCACCGTGGTCTGCGCCGGCATCCACATGAGCCCGATCCCGAGTTTCTCCTATGACATCCTGTGGGGCGAGCGCGTCGTGCGCTCGGTCGCCAACCTGACGCGCCGCGACGGCGACGAGTTCCTCGCGCTGGCGCCGAAAGTGCCGGTGGTGACGCGGCCGCTGCCCTATGCGTTGGAACAGGCCAACCAGGCGCTGGACGATTTGCGCGCCGGGAAACTGCAAGGCGCCGCGGTTCTGGTGCCGTAACGGCCGACTTATCGCTGAGCCGGCAACGACATGGCGGGCGGAGGGCGTGCGTCAGTATTTACGGTCGCCCGGTATCACGTCACCCCGCAACCCTGCCGGTGCACGCCGCATCGACGCAGGCCGCCATGGACAGCAGCGCCGGGCGATAGCCGTAGCCGCCGAGGATGTTGGTCAGCTTCGCCGAGTTGGTAGCCAGCGTCTGCCACCCGTTCGCCTCCGCCATTTCCCGCGCGTAGCTCTGGTAGAAGCACATGCCGGACAGCACGAGGCCGCCGGCAGCCTCGATCCGCGCGGTGATGCCGAGCCGGTCGGCATCCGGCTTCACCTGCGGGCTGGTGACCACCAGCAACGGCACGCTGGCATGGCGCCCATCCAGCATGCCGGCCAGGGACCGCATTTCCAGCAGCGACAGCTGCGGCGCCGAGAACACCACCACGTCCACCTGGTCCACCCGGCTGTTGTAGGCAAGCTGGAACGCGCGCAGCTCCGCCTCGCCGATCGTGGCGCGCGCCGGCATGGCGGGATCGGCGACATCGGCGATCCGTTGCGCCTCCGGCGTGATGCCGTCCATGTGGAACAGCGCGACCGAGCCGTAGCTCGCCAGCGCCGCGCCGAAATGCTTCAGCTCATCGGACGTGGGCACCCGGTCGATGCCGACCAGCGCCGGCACCTGCCAGTAGTCGCCGGCGAGCCGCCCGACGATGCCGCCCAGCGCGCCCCAGTCGGTCAGTTCGCATGGCGTGTGGGTGACGCGGACCAGCAGAGTGGCGCGGCGGTGCGCGTCCAGATGGAAGCCATAGCGCGGCGTGCGCCCGGTCAGCCCGGCGGCCAAAGCCGAGGGCCCGCCTTCGAAATTCGACCGCGCGCCCAGCACGCTGTTGCAATAGATCACCACGCCGGTGTCGCCATACGCCATGTGCTCGCCGCGCACCGCCGGCATGATGACCTGATAGTTGATGCAGGTGTCGGTCATCAGGATGCCCATCGCCTGGAACGCGGCGATGGCGCGACGCTCCAGCGCCAGCATCCAGTCCTGCTGCTTCAGTCGTGCCGCGGCGGCGAAGTCGGTGCCGCGCGGATCGGTGATGGTGGGGATGCGCACCTGGCGCTGGTCCTCCGGCAGGGCGGCGAGCTGTTCCAGCCACGCCACCCCGGCCAGGCCAAGCGATTCGGTGTCGGCCATGATGTGCGCCTGTGACACCGGCACGAAGTCGGCCGCGCCCAGGTAGCGCCCGACCCGCATCTGGTGGTCGATCGCCCATTGCCGCGCCGGGCCGGCCGCGCCGGCCAGCATGGCGTTTTCTTCGTCGGTGAGTTGCATGGACGGTCCCTGGCTTGTCTGCCGCGATGATGCGGCGCGGGCGGGGCGATGCTCAAGTCTGTGCGGCGTGGCGGGGCGGCGCTATCGGGATCGAAGGGCGTTGTTACACGACGCCATCGAAGCCTGGACTGTTGCAGGCGCTCACCCCCCCCGTCATTGCGAGGCGCGAAGCGACGAA
>JBEKNT010000355.1:0-7388 GCA_049522565.1 Acetobacteraceae bacterium | reverse complement strand
TTCCGACCGGCAGTCGGAACAGCAGCCGCGATACATGGCCCCCACCCGTCCAACCTCTCCAACTGAAGGGTCCCAAGGGCTCCGCCCTTGGCGGGGCTCCAAGGGGCAAAGCCCCTGACCTTGCTTCGTTCAGCCGATTGCCCCGCCTATGGGGGCTTGCGATGCACCCGCCGCTCGGGTTACACCGCCCGCATGGCGCTGATACGTCCCGTCGCACGATTTTGGTACCGCTGGTACAACCCGGCGGCCTAGGATCGTGCACAGCTAGCAAGACCCCGAAGCCGCCCTGCCAAGGCGGCTTTCGTGTTTTTCGGACTCGACCAGTACGCCAAGGCAGAGCGGCCTCCCAACCCGAAGGAGGCTCGACATGCCCGCATCCAGCTTCGATTTCGACGTCATCACCGGCCCGTCGACACCGCACGACGACCGCGGCGCCACGCACCCGCAAGACCAGTCGCAACCCCAGCCGGCCGAGACCAAGCCGGCGACGCCGCGAAGGCGGTGACACGCCATGTCCTGGTCGCCGCAATCCTGGCGTGACAAGCCGATCCGCCAGGCACCGGACTATCCCGATCCCGCCGCGCTGGCCGCGACCGAGGCCGAGCTACGCTCGCTGCCGCCGCTGATCTTCGCCGGCGAGGCGCGCGCCTTGCGAGCAGATCTGGCGCGTGCCGCGGCCGGCGAGGCGTTCCTGTTGCTCGGCGGGGACTGCGCCGAATCGTTTGCCGAGTTCCACGCCAACGCCGTGCGCGACACGCTGAAGGTGCTGCTGCAAATGGCGGTGGTGCTGAGCTACGCCGCCGGTGCGCCGGTGGTGAAGGTGGCGCGGATGGCGGGCCAGTTCGCCAAGCCGCGCTCGTCGATGACCGAGACGATCGGCGCGACGACGCTGCCATCGTATTTCGGCGACGTCATCAACGGCAGCGCGTTTTCCTCCGCGGCGCGCACGCCGGATCCCGCGCGCATGTTGCGCGGCTACAGCCAGGCGGCAATCACGCTGAACCTGTTGCGCGCGTTCACCCAAGGCGGCTTCGCCGATCTGCATCGCGTGCAGCAATGGAACCAGGCCTTCGTCGCCGCCTCGCCGCAGGGCGAGCGCTATGTCGAACTGGCACGGCGCATCGAAGAATCGCTCGGCTTCATGACCGCCTGCGGCATCGATCCCGCGCGCACGCCGCAATTGCGCACCACGGCGATCTACACCGCGCACGACGCGCTGTTGCTGCCCTATGAGGAAGCACTGGCGCGGCAGGACAGCCTGACCGGCGACTGGTACGCGTGTTCGGCACATCTGCTGTGGCTCGGCGACCGCACGCGGCAGCCGGACCATGCGCATGCGGCGTTCGCGCGCGGCGTGGCCAATCCGCTGGGGATGAAATGCGGACCGACGCTGACTGCGGATGAGTTGCTGCGCTTGCTCGACACGTTGAATCCGGACAACGCGCCGGGGCGGATGACGCTGATCACCCGCATGGGTGCGGCTACGCTGGCGGATCACTTGCCGAAGCTGATCCGCGCGGTGCAACGCGAAGGCCGCGCGGTCGTGTGGTGCTGCGATCCGATGCACGGCAACACGGTGACGTTGGCGGATGGCCGCAAGACGCGGGCGTTCGAACACATCCTGGATGAGGTGCGCGTATTCTTCGCGGTGCACGAGGCAGAAGGCACCTGGCCCGGCGGCATCCATCTGGAAATGACCGGGAAGGACGTCACCGAATGTCTCGGGGGCGGGCAGGGGATCGCCGAGGCCGATCTGTCGCGACGCTATCACACGCAGTGCGATCCGCGACTGAACGGCACGCAGGCGCTGGAGGTTGCGTTCCAGGTGGCTGACTTGCTGCGTGGCGCGCGCAGGCATCGTGCGCCGCCATTGGCTGCGGAGTAGGCGCCCGGGTCACGCCGATGCAGTTCGGCGCGACCCGGCGGGCGCCTGTCGCCTTCCCTGATAATAGCAGGCGAGACCCGGCATCTCCCGGGCATTGGCCTCGAGATCGGCGCGCGCCCAACTGCGCACGAAGGGGCGCGGTGGCAGGACGATCCAGCCATCGGCGTCGCCAACCGCGGTGAAGTCATCGGCCGCCACCGACAGAGCGGTCAGTGCGCAGATCAGTGCCGCTCGGTCGTCGTGGTTGGTCAAACTTGCGAGCGGAGCGGTGGGGGAGCGACCCGGCAGCAGGTGCGTGATTAGGTGTTCCAGCGCACCGTTGGCAGCGAGGTGCTGGAAGAAAACGTCGGAGCGGTCGCTGCGGCTCACTGTGATTGCCGTAGGGTCGCGCAGCATCACGCCGAGAAATGCCGTTGGGAAGGCCTCCACGACGGCCCTGGCATCGATCCGCATCGCGTGCCGCGCCAGGGCAATTTCGCAATGCTTCAATGTGATCCGCACGAGGTCGTTGGTCGCGACATTCAGCCGCTTGCCGACCGGTGCACTGGCCTGGCCGGGTTTGCCGATTTTCGGCTGCAGCCGCCGGGTCAGCATACGATCCGCAACGCGATAGCGTCCGATCACGTCAAAGCCTTCGCGAACCGGTCCGTCGAACGCCGCTGCCTCGAGGCGTTTCCGCCCCGAGACCGCGGCGATCGCCTCTTCCTGGTCCCTTGGTAATGCGCGAAATCGCTGACAAGTCCAGCTGACTTGCCGCTCGTCCCAATCGAGGCGACAGACCGCACTGGACCGGCGTTGCAACGAGAAACCAACATCCACACCCAGGACCGATCCGACCGGCGGGAGAACGGTGCAGCCGTCAGACTCCTGATCCATATTCGCATCCCCCCGTCGCCGTACCATCCCCGGCATCTGAGCTTCCCTTTCCCCTCCGCCAATGATCTACTTGCCAGTAGCTGGCCTGGGAGGCAGACGATGAAGCTGATGTGGTTCCACCTGATGCCGTACACCGAGTTGCCGGATGACTTCAAACAGAAGCATCCGTCGGTCTGGGTGGACATCCATTCGTCGCTGTTCGACCCGCAGCGCGCGCATCATATGTACAACGACTTCATGGACGAGCTCGAATACGCCGCCGATTGCGGCTACGACGCGATCTGCGTCAACGAACACCACTCGAACGGCTATGGCCTGATGCCGTCGCCCAACCTGATCGCCACGTCGCTGGCGCGCCGCACCACCGACGCGACGATCTGCGTGATGGGCAACTCGCTGGCGCTGTACAATCCGCCGACCCGCGTCGCCGAAGAGTTCGCCATGATCGACGTCATTTCCGGCGGACGGCTGATCGCCGGCTTCCCGGTCGGCACGCCGATGGACGACTGTTTCGCCTATGGGCAGAACCCGAGCCAGTTGCGCGAGCGCTACCACGAAGCGCACGACCTGGTGATGAAGGCGTGGCAGGAGCCGGACACCTTCGCCTTCAACGGCCGCTACAACCAGCAGCGCTATGTGAATATCTGGCCGCGCCCGGTGCAGAAGCCGCACCCGCCGATATGGATTCCCGGCGGCGGCTCGATCGAGACCTGGCAGTGGTGCGCGCAGATGGACTATGTGTACTGCTACCTCTCGTATTTCGGCCACAAGGTCGGCAAGGCGACGATGGACGGGTTCTGGGCCGAAATGGACCGGCTTGGGAAGGATCGCAATCCGTACCGCGCCGGCTTCGCGCAGACCGTCGCGGTGGCGGAAAGCCGTGACCAGGCGCTGGAAATCTACACACCGGCGGCGGAGTATTTCTTCGGCCGCTGCCTGCACTTCGATCCGCGTTTCGCCGCGCCGCCCGGCTACACGACCGAGGCCACGATGCGCCACGGCATGACCAGCCAGGTCAGTGCGGCCGCCGCGCGGGCGGTGGCGCGGCCGACCGAGATGCAGGACCTGGTGGACGCCGGCTATGTCGTGATCGGCACCCCGTCGCAGGTGACCGATCAGTTCATCGAACTCGCCGAGAACCTGCATGTCGGCAACCTGATGCTGCTGATGCAGTTCGGCAACATGAACAAGGAACTGACGCGCTATAATACGAAGCTGTTCGCGGAAAAGGTCATGCCGACGCTGAAGCAGCACTTCGCAAGTTGGGAGCACCGCTGGTGGCCGCGGCCGATGCAGACGGCCGAGCGTGCCGCGATCCCCGCTTACGAGCCCGGGCTGCGTGCCGCGGAATAACGCAATTCTACTAACTTGGGGAGTTAGCAATCCATGCGCCTGATGTGGTTCCATCTGATGCCGTATACCGAGCTGCCGGCGGGGTTCCGCGACAAGCACCCGTCCGTCTGGGTGGACATCCATTCGTCGATGTTCGATCCGCGCCGCGCGCATCACATGTACAACGACTTCATGGACGAACTGGAATACGCAGCGGTTTGCGGCTTCGACGCGGTCTGCGTCAACGAGCACCACTCCAACGGCTATGGCCTGATGCCGTCGCCGAACCTGATCGCGTCATCGCTGGCGCGGCGCACCACCGAGACGGCGCTCTGCGTCATGGGCAACTCGCTGGCGCTGTACAATCCGCCGACGCGGGTGGCGGAAGAGTTCGCCATGATCGACGTTATTTCCGGCGGGCGGCTGATTGCCGGGTTTCCGGTCGGGTCGCCGATGGACACCTGCTTCGCCTATGGCCAGAACCCGTCCTTGCTGCGCGACCGCTACCACGAGGCGCACGACCTGATCCTGCGCGCCTGGACCGACGCCGACACCTTCGCGTTCAACGGCCGCTTCAATCAGCAACGCTATGTCAACATCTGGCCGCGGCCGATCCAGCGGCCGCATCCGCCGATCTGGGTGCCCGGCGGCGGCTCGGTGGAAACCTGGCAGTGGTGCGCCGAACGCGACTACGTCTACTGCTACCTGAGCTATTACGGCTACAAGATCGGCCAGGCGACGATGGACGGATTCTGGGGCGAGATGGCGAAGCTCGGCAAGGACCGCAATCCGTATCGCGCCGGCTTCCTGCAATTCGTCGGCGTCGGCGAATCGCGCCAGCACGCGATGGAGCTGTACGCCGAAGCCGCTGAATACTTCTACGGCAATTGCCTGCACATCGACGCACGCTTCGCCGCGCCGCCCGGCTATGCCACCGAGGCGACGCAGCGCAAGGGATTGCAGAGCCAGGTCGCCAAGGCCGCATCCTACGCCAGCAAGTTCAATACGCTGGCACGCGAGATGGATGCGATCGTGGAGAACGGCTACGTGATCGTCGGCTCACCCGACGACGTGGTGGAGCAATTGCACGAAGTCGCGACCAACCTGAATGTCGGGAACCTGATGCTGCTGCTGCAGTTCGGCAACATGGGCAAGGAGCTGACCCGCTACAACACGCGCATGTTCGCCGAGCATGTGACGCCGAAGCTGAAGCCATTGTTCGCCGAATGGGAGCATCGCTGGTGGCCGCAACCGATGGACCCGGCGCAACGCGCCGCGGTGCCGGCCTATACGCCGCGGATGCAAGCCGCCGAGTAGTCGCATGGCTGCGAGCCCGCTGACCACCACCTGCTGTGTGGTCGGCGGCGGCCCGGCCGGCATGATGCTCGGGCTGCTGCTGGCGCGCGCCGTGGGACTTGGCTTCCGGCGAGAGCATATCCGGCCGGTTTGACATAACGGGTTGCGGCTACAAGAGTCCCGCCGGCAGCAGCAAAAGGGGAAAGTCCATGACAGTTCTGCGCGCTTCCAAACGCTCGACCAAGCAGGCGCCGGCGGCGAATTTCACCGGCACGGTGTTCTCCGATGAGATCGTCGTCGGCAAGATTCCCTCGCGCATGCGGGCCTCGGTCGTTTCGTTTACGCCCGGCGCGCGCACCGCCTGGCACAGCCATCCGGTCGGCCAGACCCTGTACTGCCTGTCCGGCGCCGGGCGCGTGCAGTTCGAAGGCCAGCCCGTGCAGGAACTGCATCCCGGCGACACCGTGCTCATTCCGCCCGATACCCGCCACTGGCATGGCGCAGCGCCGGACAAGTTGTTTGCTCACCTTGCGATGTCAGAACAGAATGACAAGGGCGAAGGCACCGCCTGGTTCGAGCATGTGGCTGATGGCGACTACAACAAAACACCGGCGCCGGTGAGCTGAACCGGGGCGTCGGTAGGACCATCAGCTAACCTTTCCGGTTTCCTTAGCCGCTCAATCGCGCCGCAGCTCGGGCGCTTCTCCTGCCGGCTTCCGTCCGGCATGGTGACGACCACAAACGGGGAAGGAAGCGCCGATGCAAGTTCTGGAAGGCATCCGCGTCGTCGATCTGAGCAGGGTGCTCGCGGGTCCGTACTGCGCGCAGCTCCTCGCCGATTTCGGTGCCAGCGTGATCAAGGTGGAAAGTCCCGAAGGCGACGAGAACCGTCGCTGGCTGCCGATCCTGCCGAACGGACACAGCGGCAATTTTGCCTCGGTCAATCGCGGCAAACGCAGCATGGTGCTGAACCTCAAGTCGCCGGCCGCGCGCGATGTCTTGCGCCGGCTGGCGGCGGACGCCGACGTGCTGCTGCACAGTTTCCTGCCGGATACCGCGGCGCGTCTGGGTATCGGCTATGACGACCTGCGCGCGATCAATCCCCGGTTGGTGTTTTGCAGCATCTCCGGCTACGGCGCGGACGGCCCGCTGGCGGAGAAGCGCGGCTACGACCTGATGGTGCAGGCGTTTGCCGGCGTGATGTCCACCACGGGAAGCGTCGATGGGCCGCCGGTGCGCTGCGGCGTGTCGTTCATCGACATGTCGACCGGGCTTGCCGCTTACGGCGGCATCGTCACCGCCTTGCTCGGGCGGCAGCACAGCGGGCACGGCACCTGGGTGCGCGCCTCGCTGCTGGAAACCGCGGTGGCCCTGCTGGGCTACCACGCCGTCGGCTGGCTGCAAGCCGGCATCCTGCCGACGCCGCAAGGCTCCGGAAGCTGGCATCTGGTGCCGTACCAGGCGTTCCGTTGCGCCGACGGCTACATGCTCGCCGGCGCGCCAAACGATGCGGCATGGCAACGCTTCTGCGACGCGCTGGCGTGGCCCGAACTGGCACAGGACGCGCGGTTCCTGGGCAATGCCGCGCGCGTCGAGCAACGTGCAACGCTGGTGCCGATGCTGGAGAAAAAATTCGGCGGCCAGCCGGTCGGCTATTGGGTGGACCGCTTCGAGACCCGCAATGTCGCCTGTGCACCGCTGCATAAATTGGATCAGGTGCTGACGCATCCGCAGGTGCTGGCCAACGCCATGGTGGTGGATGCGCAGGGGCCAGACGGCACGACGCAGCAACTGGTCGGCACGCCGTTCAAGCTGGGCGAAGGCGGCGGTACCGCCGCGACGGCGCCGCCGGCGCTGGGGGCCGATACCGACGCCATCCTCGCCGACACGTTGGGTCTGTCCGCCGCCGATATCGACGCGCTGCGCGCCGCCAATGCGTTTTCGCCGGCATGATCGCCGGACGCCGCATTCTCAAGGGAGAGAACCGTGACCGGGACCG
>JBEKNT010000354.1:0-7393 GCA_049522565.1 Acetobacteraceae bacterium | reverse complement strand
GACCTCTCCCGCAAAGCGGGAGAGGTGTACTGTGACCTACCGCGCGCTCCTCCGGTTCGATGCTGTCGGCAACCTGTTGCTCGCCGCATCCCTGGCGCGTCTGGCCGAGCGCATGCTCGGGCTGGCGGTGGTGCTGTACGCGCTGGAGCGCTTCCAGTCGCCGCCACTGGCCGGCTGGGTGGCCTTCGCCGCCATGGCGCCGGGATTGCTGGTCGGTCCGCTCGCCGGCGCGCTGCTGGACCGCATCGGCGCCGCAGGGGCGATCGCCCTGGACATGGCGTGCAGCGCCGGCTGCGTCCTGCTCATCGCCTTGCTCTGCGTGGAACGGGCCGACAGCGCCTGGTCGCTGGTGATCCTGGTGGCGCTGCACTCGCTGAGCAATCCGCTGTCCGCGGCCGGGGTGCGGACGCTGTTGCCGGGGCTGGTGCCGGCCGCCGCGCTGGATCGGGCCAATGCGCTCGACACCAGCATCCACGCCGCAGTCGACGTGTGCGGCCCGGCCTTGGCCGGCGCATTGTTCGGCTTCACCGGCGCCGCCCTTACTCTGCTTGCGGTCGCTGTACTGTACGCCGCCGCCTGTGTCGCCCTGCTTCCGGCGGTGCGAACCCCGCCACACTCCCTGCCGGCCTGGCGGGGCGGATTGCTGGCCGACGCCGTGGCCGGCGTGGCGCACGTGCTGCGCCATCGTTCGCTGCGCGCGCTGTCCCTTGCCTATGCGCTCTACCAGATGGCCTGGGGCATCCTGCTGGTGGCTGTGCCGGTGTTCGTCACCCGCACGGCCGGCGGCGGTACGCATGGCGACCTCCTGGTCGGCGCGCTATGGGCCGTCTCGGGCGTCGCGGGCGCGGTGGGCGCACTGCTGGCGGGGCACTGCGGCGCGCCGGGCCGGGAGCGGGCGATGATGGCGCTCGGCATGCTCCTGACACCCTTGGCGATCTTCCCGCTCGGCGTGGGGTTCGGATTACCCGGCCTGTGCCTCGGGCTGGCGCTGGTCGGCTTCCTGGCCGGACCGGTTGATGTGGGCGTGCTGACGCTGCGCCAGCGCCGTACCGAGCCAGGCTGGCTCGGCCGGGTCATGGCGGTCTCGATCAGCCTCAACCTGTCCGGCGCGCCGATCGGCTCGGCGCTGGGAGGCATGCTGCTGGCATGGTCGGTGCCAGCCGCCTTCGCCGTAGCGGCGCTTGCCTGTGGTGCGGCGGCGCTGGCAACGGCTTGGGTGCCGAAGCGCTGAGACCGTCCTTGCGAGCAGCCCCGATACATCGAGTCTGCGTAGTTTCCGAACCTGCCGTAACGGCACATGGCAGTGCAGATTTTGCTCCGTCAGACAGCGGCCAGACCAGGACAATGCTAAACCGCTGCATGGCCAGATGATGATCGGAACACGTTGAGTGCTCAGACGGGAACGGCATCGCACAGGACAGGTAGGGTGGCTGCGCGCGGCAGTGATGGGTGCGGATGACGGCATCCTTTCGACGGCCAGCCTGATTTTGGGTGTCGCCGCGGCGCATGCGACTCACAGCAGCGTCCTGGTCGCAGGGATCGCCGGTCTTGTCGCAGGCGCCATGTCGATGGCCGCCGGCGAGTACGTGTCGGTGCATTCACAGAAGGACACCGAACAGGCCGATCTGGCTTTGGAACGCACGGAGCTTCGTGTCGACGACAAGGGCGAGCATCAGGAACTGGCAGCGATCTACGTCGGTCGCGGCCTCGACCCAGCGCTTGCGACGCAGGTCGCGAATCAACTGATGGCGCATGACGCGCTCGAGGCACATTCCCGCGACGAATTGGGTATCTCCGAAGCGCTCAAGGCCCGCCCGATTCAGGCCGCGCTGGCGTCGGCCACGAGTTTCTCGGTGGGTGCGGCCATGCCTCTTCTTGTCGCGACCCTGGCACCGGGTGCGTGGCTGATCATCGCGGTGTCCCTGAGTTCACTGCTGTCCTTGGCGATTCTGGGGACCTTGGCGGCGCGCGCCGGGGGAGCACGGGCAATCCCTGGCGCGATACGCGTCACGTTCTGGGGGGCATTGGCCATGGGGGTCACCACCTGTGTGGGGGCCTTGTGCGGAACGATCGTCTGAGCGGACCCCGACGCTGGCGGCGGGGCCGGTCGCTGGCGGGTTGGTATGACACCCTCATTGCGAGGAGCGCTGCGACGACGCAATCTCCCGTGGGGATTGCGTTATCGCAGCGTTCCTCGCCATGACAAACTGCCCAGGAGATATCGGTTCATGATCCAGGTTCCGACGCAGCAGATCGCCGGTGTGTATCATCGCCGCATCGGCGACATCGTCGTCACCGCGCTATCCGACGGCTATCTGGATGGCACGGTGGAGGTGATGCAGAACATCGCGCCGGACGACGCGACGCGCATGTTGAGCGATGCGTTCCGTCCGGGGCGGCGCACCTCGGTTAACGCCTACCTCATCTATTCTGCCGGGCGGCTGGCGCTGGTCGAAACCGGCTCCGGCGACTACCTGCTGCCCACCGCCGGCAAGCTGCAACAGAATCTGAAGGCCGCCGGCGTCGATCCGGCGTCGATCGAGCGGGTGATCCTGACGCACATGCATCCGGACCACTCGGCCGGGCTGACCGATCCGAAGACGGGGGCAAAAATGTTTCCCAATGCCGAGCTGGTGGTGCACGAGAACGAGCCGCAGCACTGGCAGGACGACGGCGCGATGGCGCGCTCCGGCGAACGCGAGAAGAAGCTGTATTTCCAGTGCGCCCGAGAGCAGATGGCGCCGTATCACAACGTGATGCACCGGTACAGCGGGAGTGTCGAGGTGTTCCCCGGCGTCACCTCGGTGCCGCTGCACGGCCATACGCCGGGGCATTCCGGCTACATGATTTCGTCGGGCAAGGACTCGCTGCTGATCTGGGGCGACATCATCCATGTGCCGGAGGTGCAGGTGCCGCGGCCGGAGGTGACGATGGCGTTCGACACCGATCCGCAGGCCGCGGCGGCGACGCGCAAACGCGTGTTCGACATGGTGGCGACGGAGCGGCAGTTGATCGCCGGGATGCACGTGCATTTCCCGGGCTTCGCGCATGTGGCGAAGCATGGCGACGGCTACGTGATGCTGCCCGAGCCGTGGGACCAGGGGTTCGGGGGGTAAGCGCCATGTGCGTCAACATGAGCGAGCAACCGGAGCAGAATCATTCGTCACACCGGCAGTGCTGTACCCTGCTCGACATATGCAATGCTTGGCTGTTTGCTGCGTGTTGCACGGTGACTGGAGCACGAGCAGCACTGCCGTAGTGACCCTGCCCAGAGGTGGGGTACCTCGAGGTTGCCCATGACCACCGCGGCCGAGAATCCTTCCACCACCACGCACCACTTGGTTTATGTCAAACGCCGCGTGATCCAGGCGGTGCCCGCCGGAGATGCGGAGGGTTGGGCTCTTGACGCGCTGAAACAGCCGATAGCCCATATCTTCGGCCATGCGTTCCTGGCGGAGAGATTGAAAAAGCCCGGACACCATGTCCTGTGGTTCGTGGGTGCGCCGAGCGACCCGGGCTCGAAGCTGCCCTTCAGCCTGGATGCCAGGATGTCGGTGAAGCGCTTGGTTTTCGGCATTGCCCAATGCGAGCGAGCGTACCTTCGGCAAGCCATGGAGCGACGGCTCGCCAAGAACCCTGACGGTTGCATATTCGCAGCAATCGCCGATCCCCGGGATGCCACCTATTTTGGCTTCAACAATGTGGAACGGCTGATTGGACCGGCGCTGCTTGGCACGTGTGCGGACGTCACGCTGACAGATCAAGACAGAGCGCGGCTTGGGCAGAAGTTGCAGTCTCCGCGCCGCCTGACGCCAGAACTGGCGGAGAAGTTGACCCGTTGCGCCGACCAACTTGCGCGACGGCCGCAGGTGTTTATTAGCTATCGTTGGCGCGATGCAACCCAGATCGTTATGCGGCTTGTTCCACAACTGGAAAAGGCCGCCCATGCCTGCTGGTGGGACCGATGGAGCATGGCTCGCTCCGTGGCCGAAGGGCAGATACCGGCTCCGCCCGCGCAACTCGAGACCGCGCTGGCCTGTGCGATCAGCGATTGCAAAGTCGGAATTATCGTGCGCAGCCAGAACTACGACAGCAGCAAGTGGACGACACTTGAGCGCTGCTATATGGAAAAGGCACATCGATCGAACGGGATGCGGCTGATCGTCATTCCGCAACATGGCACGTTGCCGGCAAACGTGGGACAGGGACGCGATCGCGTTGGCACCGATCGCGTCATCAGCGAGTTGCTGGCACAACTGGGACCCGCAGCCGCCGGCGTTGGCAGTTACTAGCCGCCGATCGCCCCCTGCGTCTCGACATACAGCGCGTACACCGACTGACTCGCCGCCATGAACAACCGGTTTCGCTTGCGTCCGCCGAAGCACACGTTAGCGCAACGTTCCGGCAGCAGAATCCGCCCGATCAGCGTCCCGTCGGAAGCGAACACCGCCACGCCGTCATGCTCGGGCCCGCCAGAGAAGCCGCACCAGACATTGCCTTCCGTGTCGCAGCGGATGCCGTCCGCATAGCCCGGCATCGCATCGAAGAACACGCGGCCGTTCGCGACCTTCGTGCCGTCGGCCACCACGTCATAGACATGCACGGTCTTCGGTCCGCTGCCCGGCGTATCCACCACGTAAAGCCGCGACTCGTCGGGCGAGAAGCACAGCCCGTTCGGCCGCGCCATGTCGCCCACGGCGATCGTCAGCGCCCCGCTGACCGGGTCGAGGCGATAGACCCGGAACGGTAGCTCCTGCGGCACCGTATGCCCCAGGTAGTTGCCGCGCGTGCCGGCGCCGTTGTCGCTGAACCAGATCGAGCCATCCGACTTCACCACCACATCGTTCGGACCGGTCAGCCGCTTGCCCTCGAAACTGTGGGCCAGCAGCGTGATCGTCCCGTTGTATTCGGTCCGCGTCAAATGCTGCGTATCGTGCTCGCAGGTGATCAGCCGGCCCTGACGATCCCGCGTGTTGCCGTTGGCATAGTGCGACGGCTCGCGGAACACGCTGATGCCGCCATCGGTTTCGTCCCAGCGCAGGATGCGGTCGTGAGGAATGTCGCTGAACAGCAGGTAGCGGCCGTCGCCGAACCACACCGGACCTTCGGTGAAGCGGAAGCCGGTGGCGATCCGCTCGATCGCCGCATTGCCGAGCACCAGGCGCTGAAAGCGCGGATCGAGCACGACGATGTCAGGATCCGGATAACGGATCGGCGCGGGAGACTCCCAGCGCGATCCGCCGCTGCCCGACCCGGTGTCCGGTGCCAGGGTCTTGCCGGCGCATGTCGGCGCCGTGCTGCCGGTCGTCATGGTGCGTTTCCTTCCCATCGATCGAATTGTTCAGCCATCATGCCAAGGCTTGGTCGGGTGGGAAAGTTGCGGGGGAACACTACGGCAATTATAATCGCTCTTGTCGCGCCGGCTGACGCAAGCCTCGTGTCGCACTCGCGGCCGCAGGCCTTCGTCAGCCATGACGCTCGGAAGTCTCGTTTGGGTGGACAATCGCGGCGCATTGCGCCGTCGACCAGCGACCGGACGCAATGGGAGAGAGGACGACGGACACGGACCGCTCGTTCGTGCGATGGGCGGAATGCGCTGCGCTTTTTCGCCCTGCGGGTTTCAACGCCGATCCGCGCACCGAGGAGCTTGGGGTCCGCGGCGATGGTGATGAGCGTCTCGGCCGCCGTCTTGAACAGCAGGTCGCAGACGACGGACCCTGGCCAGCGTCTTTCTCACGCTCAACCTGGCTGCCCTTCGCCTTCCGCACCGCCGCGCTTCTCGCCGTCCTGGCATGGCGCGAAGCCCTCGTCGCATGCGGCGTAACATACCGCTTGTTCGAGTCCCTGCGGACGATCACCGGCTATGCGGTCTTCCACGACTGGCCCCATCTGCTCCGATCCATCGCCGCTGCCGACCTCCGACCGCCCTGACAGGCTCGCCGGTCGCCACCCGCCCTCAACGCAACCGACCCAGAACCGAGCCAGAAAAAGCCAAATGACCCGAATTTAGAATTGCTGGACCGGCTGCGCCTGCCAGGACGCAGCGGGCATCGAGCCAGCCATATACGACGACATTTACCGTTTGTTCAGACGTCCATGGCCATGCTGCGGCCGTGCCGGGAACGCTCAGCGCCGTCGTCATTTCGTGTAATCGTGCCGCTGTCATTGGCACCTGCCTGCGCGCGCTCGGCTTTGCCGACGAGGTGATCGTTGTCGACAAGTCCTCCACCGATGCGACGCCGGAGATCGCTGCGCGCCATGCCGATCGCGTCGTCACGGTCGCCTGGACACCGACGGTCGAGGATACCAGGGCGTTTGCCGTCGCGCAGTGTTCGGGCGACTGGATACTTTACCTGGACGACGACGAATGCTTGAGCCCACAATCAGGCAAGATTATCCGTTCCGAACTCGCCGCGCCGCGAGCAGACGTCTACTATTTGCCGCGTCGGGAATACATCCTCGGCGTGCATGACGAGGCTGCGTACTATTGGCCCGAACACCACCCGCGCCTGTTCCGCCGTGGGACAATCGTCTTCACCGCCACGGTGCATGGGGGCGTTGGGTTGTGCTCCGATCGGATTGTGCATTTACCGCCAGAAAGTGGGGTTGCCATCCACCATTTGTCGCACCGCGACGTGGCGGAATGGATCGAGAAGTCTAACCGTTATACTTCCAGTCCAGACCGGCAGCGGGTGGAGCATGCGGGGCAGGACCTCGCCGCCTTCGCACATGCACGGATCGACCATTGGTTGGCGCGCACCAAGGACCGGGTTGCAGGCGCCTATCCCACCGCTGCCGCAGTGCTGCGCTCACTCTACGACATTGTGGACCGGCTCAAGACCTGGGAGGAGGAGCGCAGCCTCGATGGTTCGGCTGAGTTCGCGCGGATCTGTGCCGCCTTGGACGCCGACTATGCCGCACTGTCTGTCGCCACCGCCCGCGCCGGGGTCCTGGCACGAGGCTGCCCTGCCCCAGCCGCATCCAATGAGGCTGCCGAACGGGCGGCAATGCGCGCGCGCATTGCAGAATTGCGCGTACACTGTGACACGCAAGCCGCCGATGCCGCGCACTGGGCCAGCGAAGTGGCTCGGCTGAATGCGGAGCTATCGGCTACGCTTCAGCGGCTGGAGCGGGGGGAACAGGCCCTGAGGGCGGCGCGGCGGCGGATCGAGGCGATCGAAACCAGTACTTCCTGGCGTGCCACCGCCGGGTTCCGGCGGCTAGCGGAACAAGCCAAGCATCTGGCGCGGCATCGCTGACAAGGCCGAACGAGCCAGCGTCAGTCGAACGCCCGGCGCAGACGGGGCAGCACCTGCTCGCCGTACAGCTTCAGGAACCGCGCCTGGTCCGGACCGGGCGCGTGGAACACCAGGTGGCGGAAGCCGAGTTCCAC
>JBEKNT010000353.1:0-7429 GCA_049522565.1 Acetobacteraceae bacterium | reverse complement strand
AGAGGTTGGTACGCGGCTTGCTGTTCGTCCGCCATGGACATCGCCAGCAGCGTCGCCACCTCCCGCCTCGTCGCGCAGCAACGCGCGCTGGATGTCGTTGCCGACAACCTCGCCAACGCCAACACGCCCGGATACAAGGCGGAACGGGTGCAGTTCAGCGACTGGCTGAGCCGCCAGAGCGGCGGCGCCACGCCGGCGGGGGGCAGCCCGATCGCCTATACCCAGGACCGTGCGACCTGGCGCGAGCAGCAGGCCGGCACGATCACCCACACCGGCAATCCACTCGACCTGGCGCTGACCGGCAACGGTTATTTCACCGTCAGCACCCCGGCCGGCCCGCGGCTGACGCGCGACGGACGGTTCAGCCTGATGCCGAGCGGCACCGTCGCGGACAGCGCCGGCAATGCCGTGCTGGACAGCAACGGGCAGCCGATCCAGCTCGCGCCGACCGACACGCGCATCAGCGTTGCCGGCGACGGGACGGTATCGAGCGAGAACGGCCAGCTCGCCAAGATCGGCGTGGTGCAGCCGAGCGATCCGATGTTGCTCAGTGCCGAGGGCAGCACGCTGTTCCTCAGCCGCTCGACCACCGCGCCGGTCGCGTCACCCGCGCTTGAGCAAGGCGCGGTGGAGGAATCGAACGTGCAGCCGGTGCTGGAAGTGACCCGCATGATGGACGGCCAGCGGACGTTCGAATTCCTGGCGCAATTCGTGCAGGCCGAGTCCGATCGTCAGCAAAACTCGATCGACAAGCTGCTGCCGCAGCAGTCGGCCTGACCCATGCCGCGGCAGAGAACGCACCCGTCGAGCGATAGCTCGGCCTAAGCAACAGAGAGACGACGCATGCGCGCGCTGGACATTGCCGCTACCGGAATGCAGGCACAACAGACCAACGTGGAGGTCATTTCCAACAACCTGGCCAATATGACGACGACCGGTTTCAAGCGGCAGCGGGCGGAGTTTCAGGACCTGATCTACCAGAATCTGCGCCGGGTCGGCTCCAACAGTTCCGATTCGGGGTCCATCGTGCCGTCCGGCGCGCAGGTCGGGTTGGGCGTGAAAACCGCGGCGATCTATCGCATCGACGAGCAAGGCAACCTCCAGCAGACGTCGAATACGCTGGACCTGGCGATCCAGGGCAGCGGCTTCTTCCAGGTCACGCTGCCGGACGGCGAGACGGCCTACACGCGGGACGGCACGTTCGGGCTGTCGGCGACCGGCACGATCGTTACCGCCGACGGCTACATCGTGCAGCCCGGCATCCAGGTTCCGACCACGGCCACCGGCATCACGATCAACACGTCGGGCCAGGTGCAGGCGACCATCGCCGGACAGACCGCGCCGCAGACGGTGGGGCAGTTGCAGCTTGCGATTTTCCCCAACGACGCCGGCCTGGAGGCACAGGGGGACAACATGTACTTGCAAACCGCCGCGTCCGGCCAGCCGGTCACCGGCAATCCCGCGACGACGGGCTTCGGCACCGTGATGCAAGGCTTCATCGAGACGTCGAACGTGAATGTCGTGACCGAGATCACCAACCTGATCAGTGCGCAGCGCGCGTACGAGATGAACAGCAAGGTGATCACCACGAGCGACGACATGCTCTCCACGCTGACCAACCTGCGGTGATGCCATGCGACCGTTACGGCTTTTCACAGTCCTGTTGTTGACGACTTCGATGTTGGCCGGGGTGGTGCTGGCCGGCGTGCTGGTGGCGGGGGCATTTGCCTTCGAGGCGCGCGCGGCCAGCCTGCGCACCGCGACCATGCTGCACGCCCCGGTGGTTCGCCTGTCGGATTTGTTCGACGATGCGGGGGCCAACGCCGACCGCGTGCTGGGGACGGCACCGGGCCCCGGCGGCAGCATCGTCGTTGAAGCGCCGCAGCTTGCCGCCATCGCGCGCCAGTTCGGCGTGGATTGGCGGCCCGCCTCGGCGGCCGAACGCGCCGTGCTGGAGCGGGCCGGGCGCCTGCTGCCGCGCGAGGACGTGCTGAAGGCGGCGAAGGCCGCGCTGGTCGCCGCCGGCGCTTCGCCCGATTGCGAGATCGAGTTGCCGGGATTCACCCCGCCGATGGTGCCGGTCGAAGCCCGCCCGCAGGCGCTCGCGACCGAGTTGGATTACGCAGCCGGCGACGGCCGCTTCAGCGCCGTGCTGTCGGTGACCGGCGATGGCATGGAGCCGATCAACCTGCGCCTGGCCGGCCAGGTGGATGACACGATCGAGCTGCCGGTCGCCGTCGCCCGGCTCGCCGCCGGCACCGTGGTGCGGGCGGACGACGTGCGCCTGGCGCGGGTGCACGTGGCCATGGTGCACAGCGAAGTGCTGCACGTGGCGAGCGACGCGATCGGCTTGCAGCTTCGCCACCCCATCGCCGCCGGTCAGCCGTTCGCGGTTGCCGACGTGATGCGTCCCTCGCTGGTGCAGCGCGGCTCCAACGTGCAGATGCAACTGCAATCGCCGGGCCTGTCAGTGCTCGCGCAGGGCGTGGCCATGGAATCGGGCGCGACCGGCGAGCGCATCCGCGTGCTGAACCCGTCGTCGCATGCGGTGGTGGCAGCCGAGGTGATCGGCCCCGGGCGGGTGCGCGTCACCCCCGACAGCACGCCGATTTCCACCGCGGCGCGCGCCACCGAGGGGTCGGTGCAATGAAACCGGCGGCGGCTGGTCCTCGCGGCATGACGCGACCAACGATCAGCAGCCGCAGCCTGATCTCCCGGGCTTTTGGCATGCGCCGGTCACGGCTGGGTCTGCTGAGCCTCGGGCTGCTGCTGTCGGGCTGCGGCGCACTGACCAAGCTGTCGGAAGTCGGCCGGCCGCCGGAGATGACCGCAAGCTCCGATCCGACGAAGGATCCGAAGTGGCGGCCGATGAGCCTGCCGATGCCGGCGCGCCAGCCGCCGCCGAACGAGCCCGACGCGCTTTGGCGCTCCGGCTCGCGCGCCTTCTTCAAGGACCAGCGCGCGGCGCAGGTCGGCGACGTGATCACCATCGTGGTGAACATGAACGACGCCGCGACCTTGAACAACGTGACCTCGGCGACGCGCACCAGCGGGGAATCCGCCGGCATGCCGAACTTCTTCGGCCTGGAGGCGCTGCTGCCCAAGACCATCGTCGATCCGTCCAAGCTGATGTCGATCAGCAGCGGCAACAACAACGTCGGCACCGGGCAGATCCAGCGCAACGAGGCGGTGACGCTGTCGGTGGCCGGCGTGGTGACGCAGGTGCTGCCGAACGGCAACCTGGTGGTGGCGGCGCGCCAGGAGTTCCGCGTCAACGATGAGCTGCGTCAGATCCAGGTGACCGGCGTGATCCGGACGCAGGACATCACGTCGGAAAACACGGTGCAGAGCAATCAAATCGCCGAAGCGCGGATCGAGTACGGCGGACGCGGGCAGCTCACCGACATCCAGACCCCGCGTTGGGGCCAGCAGGTGATGGATATTCTTCTGCCGTTCTGATCGGGCGGCCCGGCGGCGGCGCATCGCAGGCCGCAGCGCCGGCCGGGTTACGTTCGACCGGCGTGCCGGCCGTTGGGCCGGCTGTCAGGGTGGCGCGACCTGCGACGTTGGCTGATCAATCGGCCGCGTGCGCACGACATCGAGCTCGTGATCGACCAGCATCCGCACCCGTTCGATGAAACGCACCGTATGCACCTGCTGCGCGTGGCTCTCGAATGCCGCTGCATCGGTCCAACGCGAGTGGATGTAGAACAGCAGCGGATCCCGCACGGAACGATAGGCCGCGATCGCCAGGCAACCGGGCTCTTCGCGGGTCGGGCCGATGACCTCGCGCAACGCCGCCGCGACGGCGCCGTCGCGGCCGGCATGGGCGTGGAAGCGGGCGAAGATGAACAGGTCCATGACCGCCTCCGTTTGCCGGCATGTCGGGCGTGGGTCGGGGCCGCGGGCGCGCGGTGCGGCCGAACCGGCAACAGTGTAGCCGGATGCATGGGTGCGGGAACGCCAGGCGTGGCCCGGCAGCAGACCTTTGGCGCTTGCGTGGAGTGGACCACTGCCCGAGCGGAAGTCTGCACACGCCGTCGCAAGGCACAGTGCGATCGGATGCGCGGGGTCGGGGCCGGTTAGCCTCTCTGGCGCCAGGCAATCGCACTTGTGGTCCTGCGCTGCGACCGTCGTCTCGTCATGGTGCGCTCCCGGGCGCTTGACCCGGGGCGCACTGTGACGAATGGTCCAGTGCGGCCAAATGCGATTGCCCTGTCTCTGGCGCTTTCCCGACTTGTTCGTTGCCGGGCCGTTTGCTACGACTGGACGATTGTCATCCAAGCCGCGCCTGGCTTGATCGGAGTTGCGTCCCGATGCTGGTCATCCGCGACGATCAGATGGCTGTATTCGCCCGGTTGTTCCGGGACCGTTTCATAAACGAGACGGCCGAGTTGCTGCGCGCCGAGCGTGCCGAAGCCGTTGCGGGACTGCCGGCGGACCGTCTGCGGGATCGTGTCGCCCATGCATTCGACCGTGCCGAGGCATACGGCATGCGTGACGACGATGCGCTGCAACACTTCACGATGCTGATGTTCGAGTTCGGGCCGGATTTCGACGACCATCCACGGGTCAGGGCGATTCTGGAAGATCCATCGATTCCGGCCGACGACCGGTTGGATGATTTGCTGGAGCATCTGCCGCATCGCGTGTGGGAAGAGCTGCTGATCCTTGCCGATCATGCCGGTTGGCCGGACGCCGGCGGACATTCCGATGAGCGAGGCTGATCATGCCGAAAAAGCTGACGGCCTTTGACAGAGCGCGACGCAACCGGGAGCAACGAGCGTTACAATTCAATCCCTATCCTGTACCCCATGTCGGCAATGCCGGTGCCGGCGGCAACGGTGGCATGAATGACAACCAGAACGGGAATAATAATAATAATAATAACAACACCTCCGGCGACACCGATATGGCTGACAACAACTCTGCCGGCTCCGGCTTTAATAGCTTCGGCAACCCTTTCGGCAGCTCTGTAAACAGCTTCAATATCCCTAATGACATCTACAGCTTCAACAACGACTCCAACGCAAGCAACAATAGCATACACGATGACACGAAGCACGACAAAGACGACGTCGATATGGATTCTAGCTCGAATATCCCACATCCCAATGCCAATTTGGGCATCAGCAACGTCGGCCATGGGATTAACACAACATTCAATAATAATACAAACAGCAGCATACACAGCTACAAAAACGAGGACGAGGGTGAGGGTGATGACACCCTGAACGGTTGGGGTCTCCACAACAACCAGAGCAGTTCGAGTTACGACCCCGGCGATCCTAACGATACCGACAATAAAGATAATATTAATATTAACAGCAACAGCAACAGCAACAGCAACAGCAACAATAGCCTGCCGCCCCCTCCGCAATCCATCCCGACCCGGCGAATCCAACCCGGCCGCCCCAACAAGATAACGCGACTGACCGCTTCGCCGGTCGTGACCTGCGCGGCGGAGGCAGCGCTCATAGCGGGTCGGATAGACGAGGCTAAGCTGACGGAGCATTTGGCTGCGCTTACGGCTTATCAGGCAAAGTACGAAAAGCGTCTCCAGGAGCAGGGGACCAACCAGGCGCAAATCACGGAAGCAAAGGGCGAACGTGCTGCCACATTTTATATGGTACAAAATTACATCGCAGCGAAGGTCGGCACTGACTATCAGATACTGTGGACATTCGCTCCAGGCGGCGGTATCGATCAGCTCTGGTATTCGCCCGCGGCGGACACCTACTGCATCGTGGAAGCAAAAGGATTGAACGCGGAGCTGTCGACAAATGCGCAAAAGGGCGCACAGATGAGCACGATATGGGTGCTGAACTCGCTCAACGAAGTGCTTAACTCCGACAGTTCAGACGCCGCGGCTATCTCGCACGCCCGAAGGATGACAAAAGCGATCCTGTTGCGTCCTCCGCCTTTCGTTCACGGCCTGGTGCTGAACCAGCAGCGGGACGGCACCAGTTGGGCCGGCCCTTGCCCTGATAACGGAGTCTACCACAAGACATAGCGATACAGTTAGGGTGAGCCGATGCTTGAACTGAACCAGATAGCGGAACTCCGCGCTCAGCAAAGCGCCGCGTTCACCCGTGAGCTGTTGGCAGACGTGCTGAACGAACCCGCGCAGAGCAGCCTCGACGCCAGTGCCGGCCGCCTGTCACTCGACCTTGCCCTGCTGCTGTACGCGCTGGAGTCCGACCGGACCGAGATCCGCCAGTGCTTCCGTCAAGCGGCCCTGCATCTCAGCCGTGACCTGGCGGCCCGGCAACCACCGGACCCGGCAACGCATCGCAGTCCCTGCGAAGCCGAAATGCACATCAACGTCATCGCCAGTTTCGGCACGCAAGACGATCGCGGCCGCATCGCGGGCCTGCAACCTTGGCAATATCGCAACCCTCCGTATCCCGAGCACGCGGCGTTGGCCCGGTATCTCGCGGCGCTGCTGCCGTATGTTTCCGGCGCGCCGCTCGATCACGCGGCGCTCGATGCCGTTGCGGCGGCCTGCGAGACCGACAATGCCACCAAGGAAGACCGGCTGTTCCTGCTGCCGTCGGTGCGTGGCCTCGCCGCCGTCGAAGCCCGCGACGCACGCGCCTGGAACCTTGCGTTGGCGCAACGCGTCGCCGCGCATCAGGACGAGGCCCGCGCCGGTGACGTCCGTCTGCTGCCGCAGGGCTTCATCTGCCTCGGCGGCATGATGCTGGCGAAGCTCGGCCGGGACAAAGGCATGGCCTGCCGCGCCACCTCCGACTATCTCCCGCTGTTCCTGCTCGACGATGAGGCGCCCGGGTGAGGTTCACATTCTACGTCGTGAATGAGGCAGCGTTGCCACCGGCCGCCACGCGAGGAACCGCGGCGGCCACGCCCGAGGCGGTGATTGCCGCGATCCGCGAGCGCGGCGGCCGCTGGACGCAAGTGGGTTTGGGCGTCGACGCATTCGCCAAGGTCTTCGAGACGATCGAACGCTTTACCGGCACCAGCAACTTGCTGCCCAATCTGGCGTTCACCGGCTCGCCGCAACTGCTGCTCACCGCGCGTCCGGGCACCTGGCGCCTGGGCTATTTCGAGGCGTCGCTGGTGCCGCACCTGCATGCGGTGTTGCAACACTTCGGCAGCACGATCGATGCGGCGATGGAACCGCTGGGGGACGATGCCGAAGCCGCGTTCGCGGCGTTTCGCTCCGCGCTGGCGGAAGCCGCCGCGCGAGGCTTCGCCGTGGCCATTCTGCACGAGTAAGGCGACGCCCAACAATTGCCGCGCCAGATAACGCACGGGTCCCGCCCAATGCGTCATGGCGGGCCTGCGCCCCATAGGCGCTAACTTAAGTGGTTTGGCCGACGGTCTGCCCCAATGTGTCATCACCGGGCTTGACCCGGTGACCCGCGACTTTGCAGCGCACGGCATAGCAAGTCGTGGGTGGCCGGCC
>JBEKNT010000352.1:0-7480 GCA_049522565.1 Acetobacteraceae bacterium | reverse complement strand
GCGATGCGCAGGTCGCAGGCTGCGGCGATACCGGCGCCGCCGCCGGTGCAGGCTCCGGCGATCGCCGCGATGGTCGGTACCGTGCAGCGCTCCAGCACGCCCAGCACGCGATCCAGCCGCGCCTCGTAGGCGATCGCGTCCTCGGCGCCGCGGAACGCGCGGAACTGGCCGATATCCGTGCCGGCGGCGAAGGCTTTTTCCCCCGCGCCGGTGATCACCAGGGCGCGGACCGCGCCGGGATCGGCGGCGATCGCCGCCAATCCCTCATACATCGCGAAGGTCAGCGCGTTGCGCGCCTGGGGACGGTTGAACGTGACGAAGCCGATGCCGTCACGCGCCGCATACAGCAATTCGTCCTGCATCCGCTTCGTTCCTGCTATGGTGGCGCAAACCGGCTATCACACAGAGAGGGAAACGCTCCCATGAGCAATCGGCAGGTCAGGCTGGCATCCCGCCCGGACGGCATTCCGCAGGCGGAAAATTTCGCGATCGTCGAGGTCCCCGAGCCGGAATTGCATGACGAACAGATCCTGGTGCGCAACCGCTTTCTCTCCGTTGAGCCGGCGATGCGGGGCTGGGTCTCCACGGTCGCCAACTACGCGCAGCCGGTGGGGATCGGCGAGGTGATGCGGTCGTTCGCCGCCGGCGAGGTGATCGAATCCCGCCACCCGGATTATGCGCCCGGCGACCGGGTGGTCGGCATGTTCGGCTGGCAGACGCATGCCGCCGTAGGGTCTGCCCAGATCAGCCGCAAGGCGAACGAGGACGACGTGCCGCTGTCCGCCTCGCTGCATGTGCTCGGCCTGACCGGGCTGACCGCGTATTTCGGTTTGCTCGATATCGGGCAGCCGGAGGAGGGCGATACCGTGGTGGTGTCCACCGCCGCGGGGTCGGTCGGCTCCTTCGTCGGGCAGATCGCGCGGACCCGGGGATGCCGGACCGTCGGTATTACCGGCGGGCCGGAGAAGGCGGAACTTTGCCGCACGCGGTTCGGCTACGACGCGGTGATCGATTACAAGTCCACCCGCGACCTGGATGCGGCGCTGAAGGCGGCGGCACCGCGCGGGGTGAACGTGTATTTCGACAATACTGCCGGGCCGATCAGCGACGCGGTGCTGCGCCATCTGGCGGTTGGTGCGCGGGTGGTGATCTGCGGCACGGTGTCGCAGCCGAGCTGGGAGCCCTGGCCGACCGGCCCGCGCGTGGAGCGTCACCTGCTGGTCAAGCGGGCGCGCATGCAGGGCTTCGTCGTGCTGGATTTCGAACACCGGTTCGACGAGGCGATCGAGCAACTGGGGCATTGGGTGCGCCAGGAGCGGCTGCGCTACGAGGAGGAGATCCTGGACGGGATCGAACAGGCGCCGGGCGCCATCGCGCGGCTGTATCGCGGCGAGAACATGGGCAAGCTGCTGATCCGGGTGTGAGCGACCAGCGCGCGGGATATTGATCTGCGGGGCGGGCCGCCGGAAATACGTCTCCCCCTCCCCGTGAGGGCTTGGGCCGCGAAGCGGACCAAGGCTGGGGGAGGGGTCCGCGCCCCCGAGGCCGGTGGCTGTACGCACCTCTCCCCCCCACCCCCCTTCCTCACGGGGAGGGGGAGAAAGCTTTGCGTGGCTACCGCAGGCTGGCGTTCAGCTTCTCCAGCACCGCCGAACCCGGCACCAGCGCCACCTCTTCAAGCTCGTTCAGCGGCTGCGCGACCGTGTTCATGTGCTTGTGCATGTCACGCGGATCGGGGTCCACGTAGAGCAACCCGGTGACGATCTCGCCCGCCGCGTGGCGTTCCTGCATGTAGGTCATCGCGGAGATCCGGTCGTGCACGTCGTAGTCGGTGTGCAGCTTGCGCAGCCGCAGCACCGAGCCGTCGTGCTGCGTCACCATCTCCACCGTGCCAGGCGCGTAGTCCACGGTGATCGGCGCGCGGCCGGTGATGACGTCGAGGTAGTTCACCGCCTCGTTGTGCTCGCGCACGTAGTCGAAGCTCTTGGTGGAGCCTTCGTGGTTGTTGAACGCGACGCAGGGGGAGATGCAATCGATGAAGGCGGCGCCTTCATGCTTGATCGCCGCCTCGATCAGCGGCACGAGCTGCGCCTTGTCGCCGGAGAAGCTGCGGGCAACGAAGGTCGCGCCGAGCTGCAGCGCCATGCCGACCAGGTCGATCGCCTCGTCGCTGTTGACCACGCCGCGCTTCGACTTGGCGCCGCGGTCGGAAGTGGCGGAGAACTGCCCCTTGGTCAGCCCGTACACGCCGTTGTTCTCGACGATGTAGAGCATGTTCACGCCGCGCCGCATGGCGTGGGCGAACTGGCCGATACCGATCGAGGCGCTGTCGCCGTCGCCCGACACGCCGAGATAGATCAGGTCGCGATTTGCCAGGTTGGCGCCGGTCAGCACCGACGGCATCCGCCCGTGCACCGAGTTGAACCCGTGCGACGCCCCCAGGAAATAGGTCGGCGTCTTGGATGAGCACCCGATGCCGGACAGCTTGGCGATGCGATGCGGCGGCAGGTCGAGTTCGAAGCACGCGCGCACGATGGCGGCGCTGATCGAGTCATGGCCGCAGCCGGCGCACAGCGTCGACACCGCGCCTTCGTAGTCGCGCCGCGTGAAGCCCAGGCTGTTTTTCGCCAGGTCGGGGTGGTGCAGCTTCGGCTTGGGAATGAAGGTCATGACGCCACCTTGTCCAGCGAGGCGACCGCCGGGTTGAGTCCGGCGGCAGGCCTGGTGTTTTCGATCCGGTCGGCGATCGTGTCGGCGATGAACCGGGCAGTGATCGGCGTGCCGTCGTAGTGCAGCACTTTCACCAGCTTGGCCGGATTGGCATCGAGCTCGTTCATCAGCAGCATGCGCAACTGGCCGTCGCGATTCTGTTCCACCACGAAGACCTGGTCGTGCGCGTCGATGAATTCCTTCACCTCGTCGGCGAACGGGAAGCCGCGCACCCGCATCAGGTCCAGCCGGATGCCCTGGTCGCCGAGGATTTCGTCGGCCTCGGTCATTGCCGGGCTGGTCGAGCCGAAATAGATCGCGCCCAGCCTGGTGGGTTCCGCGGCCGGCCGCAGCACCGGCGCCGGCACCAGGGTGCGCGCCGTGTGGTGCTTTTTCAGCAGCCGCTCCATGTTTTCCTGGTAGTCCGCGCCCTCTTCGGAATAGCGCGCCATGCTGTTCTTGGAGGTGCCGCGGGTGAAGAAGGCGCCCTTGGTCGGATGCGTGCCGGGATAGGTGCGGTACGGGATGCCGTCGCCGTCCACGTCCAGGTAGCGGCCGAACGTCTTGCCCGCCTCCAGGTCCGCCGCGGTCATCACCTTGCCGCGGTCCAGCTTGCGCGTGTCGTCCCAGTCGAACGGTTTGGTCAGCCGTTCGTTCATGCCGATCTCGAGATCCAGCAGCACGAACACCGGGGTTTGCAGCCGGTCGGCCAGGTCGAACGCCTGGGCGCCGAAGGTGAAGCACTCGTACGGGTCTTCCGGGAACAGCAGCACGTGCTTGGTGTCGCCGTGCGAGGCGTAGGCGCAACTGATGATGTCGGTCTGCTGCGTGCGCGTCGGCATGCCGGTGGACGGGCCGGAGCGCTGCACATCGAAGATCACCGCGGGGATTTCCGCGAAATACGCCAGGCCGAGGAATTCCTGCATCAGCGAAATGCCGGGGCCGGAGGTGCAGGTGAAGGCGCGCGCACCGTTCCAGGCGGCGCCGATCACCATGCCGATCGAGGCCAACTCGTCCTCGGCCTGCACGATGGCGAACTTGTTCTGCTTGGTTTCCTTGTCCACCCGATAGCGGTGGCACCAGCGGGTGAACGCCTCGGCCAGCGAGGAGGACGGGGTGATCGGATACCAGGCGCACATCGTGGCGCCGCCGTAGACCGCGCCGAGCGCGGCGGCGGCGTTGCCCTCGATGAAGATGCGATCGCCGACGGTGTTGGCGCGGCGCAGGCGCAGGCCGATCGGGCATTGCAGGTTGGCCAGCGCCCAGTCGCGCCCCATGTTCAGCGCCTGCACGTTCGCCGCGATCAGCTTGTCGCGGCCGTGGAATTGCTCCGCCAGCAGCTTGACGATTTCGGCGGTGTCCATCTCCAGCAGCGCGGACAGCGCGCCGAGATAGACGATGTTCTTGAACAACTGCCGCTGCCGCGTGTCGGTGTAGGCCTTGTTGGTCATCTCGGTCAGCGGCACGCCGAGCACCGTAACGTCCTTGCGGAATTTCGCGTGCGGCAGCGGCTTGGTGCTGTCGTAGAACAGGTAGCCGCCGGGCACGATGGAGGCGACGTCCTGGTCCCAGGTCTGCGGGTTCATCGCCACCATCATGTCCACGCCGCCGCCGCGCGCGCCGAGATAGCCGGCCTCCGAGATGCGCACCTCATACCAGGTGGGCAGGCCCTGGATGTTGCTGGGAAAGATGTTGCGCGGCGTCACCGGCACGCCCATGCGCAGCACCGACTTGGCGAACAGCGTATTGGCGCTGGCCGAACCCGAGCCGTTGACGTTGGCGAACTTGATGACGAAGTCGTTGACCCGCTGGAGGCTTTCCACGCGGTCTAGTGTTTGCAGCATGCGTTCTCCGCCTGTGCCACGTCGAGCAGGAAACGTTGCATATCCCATGCGCCGGTGGGGCACCGCTCGGCGCACAGGCCGCAATGGAGGCAGACGTCCTCGTCCTTCACCATCACGCGTGAGGTCTTCAGTTCACCCGAGACGTACAGCGCCTGGGTCATGTTGTGTGCCGGCGCGTTCAGATGGTTGCGCAGATCGGCTTCGTCGGCGTTGCCGGTGAAGGTGATGCAATCGACCGGGCAGATGTCCACGCAGGCGTCGCATTCGATGCAGAGATTGTCGGTGAATACCGTCTGCACGTCGCAGTTCAGGCAGCGTTCCGCCTCGGCATAGGCGAGTTCCAGGTCGAAGCCCAGCTCGACCTCGGCCTTGATGTCGCGCAGGGCCTGGACCTTTTCGCGATGCGGCACCTTGAAGCGCAGGTCGAGCGAGACGTTGTTGTCGTACGACCATTCGTGGATGCCCATCTTCTGCGACGACAGGTTCACCAGCGGCGGCGGACGATCTTGCAGGCTCTCGCCCTGGCAGAGCTGGTGGATGGAGATCGCCGCCTGGTGGCCGTGCGCCACCGCCCAGATGATGTTCTTCGGGCCGAATGCGGCGTCGCCGCCGAAGAAGACATTTTCCCGTGTGGACTGCATGGTCGTCTCATCAACGACCGGCATACCCCACTTGTCGAATTCCAGGCCGATATCGCGCTCGATCCAGGGGAAGGCGTTCTCCTGGCCGACCGCGACCAGCACGTCGTCGCATTCGAAGAATTGCTCGGGCTCGCCGGTGGGGACCAGGCGGCGGCGGCGCTTCTCGTCGTATTCCGCCTTCACCTTCTCGAACGTCATGCCGATGAGGCGCCCGTTGGCGTGCTTGAATTCCTTCGGCACCAGCATGTTGAGGATCGGGATGTCCTCGTGCATGGCGTCGTCCTTTTCCCAGGGGGACGCCTTCATCTCCTCGAAGCCTGACCGCACGATGACCTTGACGTCCTCGCCGCCGAGGCGGCGGGCGGAGCGGCAGCAGTCCATCGCCGTGTTGCCGCCGCCCAGCACGATGACGCGCCGGCCGATCTTGTCGATGTGGCCGAACGAGACGGAGGACAGCCAGTCGATGCCGATATGGATATTTGCCCGTGCCTCTTCGCGGCCGGGGATCGGCAGGTCGCGGCCGCGCGGGGCGCCGCAGCCGACGAAGATGGCGTCGTAGTCCTGCGCCAGCAGGGCCTTCAGGCTGTCCACGCCCTGGCCGAGTCGCATCTCCATGCCGAGGTCGGTGACGTAGCCCACCTCCTCGTCGATGACGCTGTCGGGCAGGCGGAATTTCGGGATCTGGCTGCGGATCATGCCGCCGGCGCGCGGGTCGATGTCGTAGACCACGCAGTGGTAGCCGAGCGGCGCCAGGTCGCGCGCCACGGTCAATGAGGCGGGGCCGGCGCCGACCAGGGCGATCTTCTTGCCGTTCTGCTGCGTCGCCGGGCCGGGCATCCGGCCGGTGATGTCCCCTTTGTAATCCGCGGCGACCCGCTTGAGGCGGCAGATCGCCACCGGCTCGCGCTCCACCCGGCCGCGGCGGCAGGCCGGCTCGCAGGGGCGGTCGCAGGTGCGGCCGAGGATGCCGGGGAACACGTTGGAATGCCAGTTGATCATGAACGCGTCGGCGTAGCGGCCGGCGGCGATCAGCCGGATGTATTCCGGCACGGGGGTATGGGCCGGACACGCCCATTGGCAATCGACGACTTTGTGGAAGTAGTCGGGGTCCCGGATATCGGTGGGCTGCAACTCGGACTCCTTTCCTCCGGTCCCTGATGGCTGTGCCGCCACCGTCGGACCCTGGGCGCGGAGGCTTCTGCGACCCGGCGCGCGCCGCGTCAATCTATTCTAGCGCCAGGGCTGCCCGGCAACAAATGGGGGGTCGGGGGTTGGCGGGAGGCTACATTCGGGCGGGTGGGCAGCTCGGGACGGTGCGCCCCCGGCCGGCCGATCCGGCGGCCCGCGGCCGGTGTTCGATCTTAGCCATATGTTCGATTGGGCAGGGGAAACAGGGGCGGTTGGCGGCAGTTGTGCCATCGCCGACGATGTGATGCTGCTGGCGAATGAGGCTGGTCGTCGATACGGACGTTATCATTGCGGCCATGCGCAGTCCCGGCGGGGCATCGGCGGCGTTGCTGGTCTTGCTCCTGGAGCGTCAGGCCACCATGCTTCTGAGCGTCGCTTTGACGTTCGAATACGAGACGACCTGCATGCGGGCAGAACATCGTCTGGCAGCGGAGGCGAGCGCGGCTGATGTCGGGCGGCTGATCGACGCGATCATCGACGTGATCGAGCCAGTGGAAGTGCATTACCAATGGCGGCCACAACTCTCCGACGCCGGGGACGAAATGGTGCTGGAAGCAGCGGTCAACGGTCACGTCGACGCCATTGTAACCTTCGACCGGCGGGACTTCGGGCTGGCGCCGGCCCGTTTCGGAATTGAGGTCCTGACGCCGGCGGAAGCCTTGAGGAGGGTACGAACGTGACGACGAAGGTCACCACCTTTTCGTTGCGACTGCCGCTTTCCCTGAAAGCGGCAGTCGAGAAGCTGGCCGCGGACGACGGGACCAGCATGAATCAGTTCCTGGTGATGGCTGCGGCCGAGAAGCTTACGGCGCTGCGGACGGCGGAGGCCTTCTTCGCCGACCGCAAGGGGCGCGGCGACAGAGACGCGGCGATCCGCTTCCTGACGCGGGCTGGGGGCGCGCAGCCACGTCCGGGAGATGAACTGCCGGAGGGGTGAGGCAGCGACGAAGGTGCTGGCGAGAATGACGATCGGTGCCGGCGTTGCGTGTTGCAGGTGGCAAGTTCGCGGTCGATTTCGGCATCGGTGACGGTCCACGACTGTCCTGCCCGATGCACGTCGTCTCGCAAGAAACAACTCCCCCTCCCCTTGTGGGAGGG
>JBEKNT010000351.1:0-7495 GCA_049522565.1 Acetobacteraceae bacterium | reverse complement strand
CCTCGATCGCCTGCCTGCGCGCGATCGGCGTCGATACCGGCGGTTCCAACGTGCAGTTCGCGGTGAACCCGGCGGACGGTCGCATGGTCATCATCGAGATGAACCCGCGCGTGTCGCGGTCCTCGGCGCTTGCCTCGAAGGCCACCGGCTTCCCGATCGCCAAGATCGCTGCGAAGCTCGCCGTCGGCTACACGCTGGACGAGCTGGCCAACGACATCACCCGCGTCACGCCGGCCAGCTTCGAACCCACCATCGACTACGTCGTGGTGAAAATCCCCCGCTTCACCTTCGAGAAATTCCCCGGCACCCCCGCCCTGCTGACCACAAGCATGAAATCTGTCGGCGAGGCGATGGCGATCGGCCGCTGCTTCGCCGAAGCCTTGCAAAAGGGCTTGCGCAGCATGGAAACCGGCTTCTCCGGCCTCGACGAGATCGAACCGCCCGGCGACGGCGGCCCCGACGCCTTCCGCGCCGCGCTCTCCGCCCCGCGCCCCGATCGGCTGCTGATGGCGGCGCAGGCGCTGCGCGCCGGCCTGTCCATCCAGGACATCCACGAGACCACCAAATTCGACCCCTGGTTCCTGCGCGAACTGGAACACATCGTCGAAGCCGAACGTAGCGTCGCTGCCTCCGGTCTGCCGCGCGACGCCGGTGCCTTGCGCCGCCTGAAAGCGCTGGGCTTCTCCGACCACCGCCTCGCCGAACTGACCGGCCACAGCGAACCGGCGGTGGCGAAACACCGCACCGACCTGGGCGTCTTCCCCGTCTACAAGCGCATCGACACCTGCGCGGCCGAGTTCGCCTCCGCGACGCCCTACATGTACTCGACCTATGAAGGCGGCTACGGCACGCCGCATTGCGAGGCGGAACCGACCGAACGGGAGAAAATAATCATCCTCGGCGGCGGCCCCAACCGCATCGGCCAGGGCATCGAGTTCGACTATTGCTGCGTCCACGCCGCCTACGCGCTGAAGGACGCCGGCTTCGAGACCATCATGGTCAACTGCAATCCGGAAACCGTCAGCACCGACTACGACACCTCCGACCGGCTGTATTTCGAGCCGCTCACTTCGGAAGACGTCATCGCCGTGGTGCGCAAGGAGCAGGAGCGGGGGACGCTGCTGGGGTGTATTGTGCAGTATGGCGGGCAGACGCCGCTGAAACTGTCGCAGGCACTGTCCAAGGCCGGCATTCCGATCCTCGGCACCAGCGCCGACGCGATCGACATCGCCGAGGATCGCGAGCGCTTCCAGCATCTGCTGCAACGCCTCGGACTGCGCCAGCCGGAGAACGGCATTGCGCGCTCGGCCGACGAAGCCGAGGCGATCGCCGAACGCATCGGCTATCCGGTGGTGATCCGCCCCAGCTATGTGCTCGGCGGCCGCGCCATGGAGATCGTCTATGATCGCGCCGGCCTGCACCGCTACATGCGCGAGGCGGTGCGCGTGTCGGGCGACAATCCCGTGCTGATCGACCGCTACCTGAACGACGCCATCGAGGTGGACGTGGACTGCATCGCCGATGGCGAGACGGTCTATGTCGCCGGCGTCATGGAGCATATCGAGGAGGCCGGCATCCACTCCGGCGATTCCGCGTGCAGCCTGCCGCCCTACACGCTGTCGCCCGCAACGGTGACCGAGCTGAAGGCGGAAACCGAGGCGATGGCCAAGGCGCTCGGCGTCGTCGGGCTGATGAATGTGCAGTACGCCATCAAGGACGACGAGATCTACGTGCTGGAGGTGAATCCGCGCGCCTCGCGCACCGTGCCGTTCGTCGCCAAGGCCACCGGCGTCGCCGTCGCCAAGATCGGCGCGCGGGTCATGGCGGGGGAAAAACTGGCCGACTTCCGGCTGGACGACCAGGCGATCGCGCCGCATGTGGCGGTGAAGGAGGCGGTGTTCCCATTCGCCCGCTTCCCCAACGTGGACACCATCCTCGGCCCGGAGATGAAATCCACCGGCGAGGTCATGGGCCTCGATGCCAGCTTCGAACGCGCCTTCGCCAAGTCGCAACTCGGCGCCGGCGTGATCCTGCCGCAGGCCGGCACGGTGTTCCTGTCGGTGAAGGATGCCGACAAGAAGGGGCTGCCGGCGCTCGCCCGGCGGCTGGTCGAGATGGGCTTCGGCATCCTGGCGACGCGCGGCACCGCCGCCTGTATTCGCGAGGCGGGCCTGCCCGTCGCCGTGGTCAACAAGGTGCTGGAAGGACGGCCGCATTGCGTCGACGCGATTCGCTCCGGCGAGGTGCAGCTTGTCGTCAACACCGCGTCCACCCCGCAATCGGTCGCCGACAGCTTCGCGATCCGCCGCGGCGCGCTGACCCACTTCGTGCCGCACTACACCACCATGGCCGGCGCCCGGGCCGCGGTGCACGCCATCGCCGCCCTCCGGGCGGGGACGCTTGAAGTCGCGCCCCTGCAATCCTACTTTCGCAGATCGTTCTAGGCGCTCTGTCGCCGCCGGGCCCCCGGCAGCGGTGGCGGCGTATGGCCAGTAACCCACGCACACGTTGCGCTTGCTGATCGAAGGATCCCGTCTGTGCAGAAGTTTCCGATGACTGCGCCCGGCCTGCAGCGACTCGAAGACGAGCTTCGCATGCTCAAGTCGGAGGAGCGCCCGTCCATCATTCGGCAGATCGCCGAAGCGCGGACGCATGGCGACCTGTCGGAGAACGCGGAATACCACGCCGCGCGCGAACGCCAGTCCTTCATCGAAGGCCGCATCGCCGAGCTGGAGGAGATCATCTCGGCCGTCGAGGTGATCGATCCGTCGGGCCTGTCCGGCAGTCACGTCATGTTCGGCGCGCATGTGCGGCTGGTAGATGAAGAGACCGACAAGGAGTCCACCTACCAGATCGTCGGCGTGCATGAGGCCGACATCAAGAGGGGGCGGCTGTCGATTTCCGCGCCGCTGGCCAAGGCGCTGATCGGCAAGAAGGTGGGCGACTCCGTCTCGGTCCCTGCGCCGGGTGGCGACCGGTCGTACGAGATCCTCGAACTGCAGTTCAGGTGACGGGTTCGCTGACGCGCTACCGGTCTCAAGCTACTCCCCCGCCCCCCAACCTTGGTCCGCTTCGCGGCCCAAGCCCACAAGGGGAGGGGGAGAAGTCCTCCCCACATTCCGTGCATCGATGATCGACCTCAGCGACGTGCAAGCGGCCGCCGGTCGCATCGCCGGCCGCGTGTTGCGCACGCCGGCGATGCACAGCGACGCCGTGTCGCGCGCCACCGGCGCGACGGTGACGCTGAAACTCGACAATCTCCAGGTCACCGGCGCCTTCAAAGAGCGCGGCGCGGCGAACCGGCTGGCCCTGCTCAGCGCGGACGAACGGGCACGCGGTGTCATCGCCATGTCGGCCGGCAATCATGCCCAGGCCGTGGCGCGGCATGCGCAACTCGCCGGCGTGGCGGCGACCATCGTCATGCCGAAATTCACCCCCTCCACCAAGGTCACCCGCACCGCCGGGTGGGGTGCGACGGTCGTGCTGCATGGGGAAACCCTGGCGGAAGCCGCGGCGCATGCCGAGCAATTGGCGGTGGAGCGGCAGCTTGTGTTCGTGCATCCGTACAACGATCCGGCAGTGATGGCCGGGCAGGGCACGCTGGCGCTTGAACTCCTGGAAGACGCGCCGGACCTCGATGCGCTGGTGATCCCAGTCGGCGGCGGCGGATTGCTGGCCGGCTGCCTGGTCGCCGCGACCACGCTGCGCCCCGGCATCGCGGTGTTCGGCGTGGAAGTGGAAGCCTATGCCGCCATGGCGCAGATGCTGGCCGGCCGCACGGTATCGGTGGGCGGCCCGACCATCGCCGAAGGCATCGCCGTGCGTGACATCGGCGAATTGCCGTTCGAGTTGGTGCGTCGCCGTGTGACCGACGTCCTGGTGGTGCCGGAACGCGCCGTCGAGGAGGCGATCGGCCTGCTGGCGGAGGGCGGCAAGACGGTGGCCGAGGGTGCCGGCGCGGTTGGCGTTGCCGCGTTGCTGACCTTCGGTTCGCGCTTCCGCAACAAGCGCGTGGGCGTGGCGATCACCGGCGGCAATATCGACGCACGCATCCTGTCGAATGTGCTGCTGCGCAACCTGCTACGGGACGGGCGGCTGCTGCGGCTGCATCTGCAAATCCCCGACCGGCCGGGTGTGCTGGCGGACATCGCGGGCAAGATCGGCGACAGCGGCGGCAATATCATCGAGGTGTCGCACCAGCGCCTGTTCGCCGCGGCCTCCGTGCAGGCCGCGGAGCTGGAGGTGATGGTGGAAGCGCGCGATCCGGCGCATGCCGCCGAGATCGTCGAGGCGCTGGAGCAGGCGTACGTGGTGCGGCGGGTATAGCGGGTGCGACGGGCGGAGCGGAACAGTGAAGCGCATTCCGCCCGCAGCAACGTCCCCGGCTCACGGAAGCGCAGGGCGGAAAACCGCAGCAGCGCCTTCCGCCACCGCGCAAACGCCTATGGCGACGTCAACGCCCGTTGCCGGCCAGTGCGCCATAAATCCGCATAACCTGTTCGGTCGCGAACAGGGCGCGGCGCGCGCACTCGGCTTCCTCCGGCGCCGCGGCCACGCGCAGCAGCAGCCGGGTCAGCAGCCCGCCGCTCCACAGCAGCGCCAGGAACGTATCCGCCATCGCCTCCACGTCGCCAGGCCCGAGCAATCCGGCGGCCTGCGCCGCCGACAGCAGATTGCGCAGCGCGGCGAAGTTCTCCGCGCGACCGAGTTCGTCCAGCGTGCGCGCCAGTTCGGGGGCATGCTCGGCCTCGGCGATGGCCAGCCGGTGGGTGGCAAGCACCTCCGGGCGCGACACCTCGCGCAGCAACGTCCTGCCAAACGCCCTCAGCGTGGCCGCGAGCGCTTCGCGGCTGCACGGCACCGGCAGATCCAGCGGCATGCGCATGCGTTCCGTGCGCTCGGCGATACAGGCCGCCAGCATGGCCTGCTTGCTGCCGAACTGGGCGTAGAGGTCGCGTTTCGACACCCTGGCGCGCCGGGCAATGTCGAGCGTGCTGGCGCCGGCATAGCCGTGCTCCATGAACGCGCAGAATGCGGCGCCGAGGATGCGCTCGCGCAGGGATCGGCCGGGCGTTCCGACCGGGGCTTCGTCCGCAATTGTCATCGAATTCCTCTTGCGCCGGTACCGCCGGGTACCGTATAGCACAGCATAGCGGTACCGGTAGGTACCGCAAACTGGCATCGCCAGTCCAGGGGACACCGCCCGATGAACCAACCCGCCGCGCCCGTCGTTCGCCTCGACCACGTCGCCAAGACCTATCGTGCGGGCGCGATCGACGTGGCCGCCATCCGCGATATCAGCCTGGATATCCCGGCGCATCGGTTCACGACGATCGTCGGCCCGTCGGGCAGCGGCAAGACCACGCTGCTGAACCTGATCGGCTGCATCGATGCACCGTCCGCCGGCCGGATCGAGGTGTGCGGCGAAGCGGTCGGCGGGCTGTCGGACAACGCATTGGCCGATTTCCGTGCCCGCAACATCGGCTTCATCTTCCAGGGGTTCAGCCTGGTGCCGGTGCTGTCGGCGTACGAGAACGTCGAATACCCGCTGCTGCTGGTCGGTATGAAGGCCGCCGAACGCCGCCGCCGCACCCTGGAAATGCTGGAAGCGGTTGGCCTGGCGGCGCAAGCCAGCCAGCGGCCGAACGAGCTGTCCGGCGGGCAGAAGCAGCGCGTGGCGATCGCCCGCGCCCTGGTGAAGCAGCCGACTCTCGTGCTCGCCGACGAGCCGACGGCGAATCTCGACAGCGCCAACGGTGCGGCGATCATTGCGCTGATGCGGCAAATGCAGGCCGGGCAGCGCACGACCTTCATCTTCTCGACGCACGATCCGCAGCTCATGTCGCATTCCGAGGAGACCTTCGTGATTCGCGACGGCACATTGCTGGAGCATCGCGCCGAAGATGCGTCCATCGTCATCGCGAACGAACGCGCGCGCCTCGGTACGGCGGGAGGCTCGGGCGCCGAAGCGCATTCCCATCCCGATCATCAGGCGGGAGATACGGCGTGATGCTGTTCAAGATCGCCTTCCGCAACATTCTGCGCAACCGCCGGCGCTCGTTGATGACCGGCTCGGCGATCGCCGTTGGCGCCATGGCGATGCTCGTGTTCGGCTGTTACATCAGCTACATCTTTGCCGCGTTCGAAACCGGGCTGGTGCAGCGCATCGGCCATCTGACCGTGTTTCGCAGCGGCTATTTCGTGTTCGGCGCCGGCAACCCCGCGGCCTACGGCATCGACGACTACCAGGGCGTCATGACCCTGATCGGCGACGATCCCGTGCTGAAGCCGATGATCCGCGTGCTGACACCCACACAGTCGCTGCTCGGCATCGCCGGCAATTTCTCCGGCGGCAACGATGCCGCCAAGACATTCCTGGGCGTCGGCGTGGTTCCGTCGAACCGGCAGCGCATGCGGCAATGGAACGAGTACGGCGCGGCACAGCCCTATGTGCCGGATACCAGGCTCGCGGACGACGCGCCGCAACGCGGACTGATCGGCGGAGGGCTGGCGCGCATCCTCGGCCTCTGTCCGGCGCTGAAGCTGGCCGATTGTCCGACCCCGCCAGCCCCGCGCGAGACCGCGGCGCCGAACGCCCCCGCCGGAGACGACCTGAATGCGCTGGCGCAGGCAGAACTGGGCAATCGCGAGGCATCGACCAACAGCCTGCCGCAACTCGACCTGCTGGGAGCGACGGCGGGGGGCGCGCCGAACGTCGTCAGCATGGACGTGGCCGGCATCGATCCGCAGGGCGTCAAGGAGCTGGACGACAACTACGTGGCGATGCCGCTGCCATTGGCACAGCAACTCGTCTATGGCCGCGGCGAGCACAAGGCCACCGGCATCGTGCTGCAACTCCACCGCAGCGAGGACCTGAGGGCAGCGCGCGCACGGCTCAATGCGCTGATCGGCACACACCACCTCGATCTGGAGGTGCGCGACTTCGCCGAGCTGACCCCATTCTATGGCCAGGTGATCCGGCTGTTCAGCGCCATCTTCCTGTTCATCACCTTGATCATGGGCGTGATCGTGCTGTTCGCCGTGGTGAACACGATGACGATGAACGTCATGGAACGCACCAACGAGATCGGCACGATCCGCGCCATGGGCGTGCGGCGCAACGGCATTCGCGCGCAGTTCGTGGTCGAGGGCTGGTTGCTGGGCGCGATCGCCGCCACGGTCGGCGTGATCCTGGCGTTCGGCGTGGCGGCGGCTATCAACCATGCCGGATTGACCTGGACGCCGCCCGGCAATGCCAGCGCCATACCGTTCCTGCTGGCGATGCCCGCCGATCGGCCGCCGTTGCTGCTCGGCACCTGGCTCGGCCTGGTGCTGGTGGCGACGGTTGCCGCGCTGCTCCCCGCCAACCGCGCCGCGCGGCTACCGGTGGTCGATGCGCTGCGTCATGTGTGAGGTTGCGATGCACATACAGCAATATACTCCCCCTCCCCTTGAGGGTGGGGGCCGGGGGGAGAGGTGCGTACCGCCGAAGTCC
>JBEKNT010000350.1:0-7539 GCA_049522565.1 Acetobacteraceae bacterium | reverse complement strand
GCACGCGGAAATAGTCCGCCAACTTGCCGCCGGTATCCGTCGACGTCGTGCCAGGTGAAAGCACTTCGACGACGATCACCGGGCTCGGCGCTGCGACCGCGTCGTCGGCCATTGGCTCGCCACAATTCACCAGGGCGTCCGGTTCGTAGTCACTGTCGCCGGTTTCCACCGTCGCGCCATCGGGCAATGCCTGGCAAGGCACACCGGCGGCGGTCACCGCGCGATCCAGCGCCTTGTAGATTGCTCCCTTGACCCGCAGGTGCGCGCCGCGCTCGGGTGCCATGGCCACGATCCAGCCGTCCACGCGTTCGTAGCGGCCCTTCGTCTGGGCTTCGCACCACCGCCTGAACTCCTCGCGGGAGTAGTATCCATCGGTCCTGGGTTGAGCGAGGTTCATCGGAAGCCTCCAGTTGCGACTGATGGTATCATGGATCTGCCTGCGGGGCCATTCGCTGTCGATTGGATTACCCGTGCGGGGCGTTGGGCGCGAGGAACCGGCATGGGTCGAAATCCAGGTGCCGGCCGGTCGGCAGCATTCTGGTTGACCAATTGCCCCATGCACATGGCCGCGAGGCATCAGGCGACGAGCCGCACCTCCCAAATTTCCTTAAGCAGGCGCCGGAAATCCGGCGGCGGCGCCACGCACAGGGTTCGATACGTGTCCAGGAAGGGCAGCCAATACGGCAGATTTCCGCGGTCCGTCAGATCGTCGAGGCGCAGAACGCCGGACACCCGGGCGTTTGCACGGGACGGTGGCGACGACGCCGGCGGCTGCCGCGGCCACGCCGAAAATCGGCAAACCCGTGAAACGGACGGCACGACCGGACCCGTGGCGGCAGGCCGACTCCCTGCCGCGCCGCGGCACACGGGCCCGCAGTGAACTGGCAATGAAACCGGGTTGAAGCCATGCAGCCTATAGTCCCGCTGTCCGGCTTACTCCGGGGAAAATGATGCGGCAGTTTCTGCGCCCGAGGAGAACGGGCAACGCGACACAAGTCGCCGCTGTGAACCAGGTAAGCGAGGCGGCTATCCGCGATCGGATCAGCCGCTCCATGCGGCGGCGGATGTCCGACGAACTGGTAAACCTCATTCGCCGGGCGTGCCTGTGCGGTCACGCCGAAACAGCCAAAGGCCTGTGGGTCGTGTTGCGCGACTTGGCCGCCCGGGAGGCGAAGCAGCGGTATCCGCATGGCCGCGTTCCCGACAAGAGCATGATGGACGCATTGGCCCTTGAGATAACGGCAGCAGTCCGCGACAAGCAGCCCAGGCCGTAGCCGAATGCGGCGGGTTGGCGCTGTGCGGCTGCCACCTGCCGGTCGAGCCTGCCGGCCCCGCCGGGACGATGGCTGCACTCCTGATGCGAGCGATTGAACCCCGCCGGTGCCCCATGCGCCACGGCAAGCGAGCAAGTCAGGGCGATCGCATTGGAGTCCTGCGCTGCGACCGTCCTCTCGTCATGGCGGCCGCGGGTCGAGCGCCCGGGGGTCGCCACGACGAATCGGCCAGTGCGGCCAAAGGCGATTGCCCTGGCGAGCAAGCGCGGAGAGCGTGACGTCCAGGCGCCGCGGTCAGATCGCTCCCGCCGCCCGCAGGCCGGCGATATCCGCGGCGCTGAGCCCGGCCTCGCCAAGCAACCTCTCGGTATCTGCCCCGAGTGCCGGCCCTGCGTTCGCGCCGGGCCGCTTGCCATCGATCCGGATCGGCGCCGCAACCATCTTCAGATCGGGCCGCTGCGGGTGGGCCAGCGTCAGCACCCCCTCGGTGGCATGAAAATGCGGGTTGTCCAGCGCCTGCGGCAGCGTCAGCACCGGTGCGGCCGGCACCAGTCCGCCGAGGCGCTGCATCCACGCCCCGGTCGTCGCCCGGCGGAACTCGCCGTCGAGGATGTCCGTCAGCGCATCGCGGTTGGCGAAGCGTTCGGCGAAGCCCCGGAAGCGTTCATCCGCCGTCAGCTCGGGGCGCCCGATGCAGCCGCATAGCGCGTTCCAGAACTTCGGCGTCATGCACATGACGAACAGCCAGCCATCCGCTGTCGGGAACATCTCGCAGGGCACGACGGCGGGATGTCCCGACCGCGGACGCCGCTCGGGCACAAAACCTTCGTTCATATACCAGGTCGCCGGATAGCTGAGCTGGTGCATCGCCACGTCATAGAGCGTCACATCGACGTCGCACCCCTTGCCGCCGCGGTAAGCGCCCAACAGCGCCGCCGTCAGCGCATAGGCCATGGTCACGCCCGACATGTAGTCGATAATCGACAGACCCATCCGCGTCGGCGGTGCGTCGGGCTCGCCGGTCAGGTGCAGGTAGCCGGCCTCGGCCTGCGCCAGATAGTCGTACGCCGGCCAGCCGGCGCGCGGGCCGGTGCGGCCATAGCCCGAGAGATGCGCGCAGACGATGCGTGGATTGGCCGCTTGCAGGTCGGCGTAGGTGATGCGGAGTTTCGCCGGCTGGTCGCCGCGCAGGTTGTTCATCACCGCGTCGGCTTTCGCCACCAGCTTCAGGAACGCCGCGTAGCCTTGCGGTTGGTGCAGATCGAGCACCACACTGCGCTTGCCGCGATTGAAGCTCTGGAAGAACTGGCTGTCGTTCGGCCCGAGGAAGAACGGTCCCGCATGTCGCGCGCTGTCCCCCGGTGCAACGCCGGCCCGCGCCGGCGCTTCGATCTTGACGATCTCGGCGCCCAGATCGGCCAGATGCATCGTGCCATACGGCCCGGCACCGTATTGCTCAATCGTAAGAACCCGAATCCCCTGCAACGGCTGCACTGCCCACACTCCTGCTCGCCACGCCTCCGACCGGCGCCGACATCGACACTCCCGGTGGTTCGCCCCGGCCGCCGATTGTTCGCCCGGCCGCCGATTGTTCGCACCGGCCGCCGGAACCGTCATGGCCGGGCCTGACCCCATAGGCGTCAGGATAGCCGGGACGCGGAGAAGAAAACTCCCCCTCCCCTTGAGGGAGGGGGAGTATTGACCCCGGGCGCCGATTATCCTGACGCCTATGGGGCTTGACCCGGCCATCTATGCAGCCGCGGTGCCGCGACAGATGCCCGGGTCGAGCCCGGGCATGACGAATTGCGGCAGCCCGTGCCGTACGTCAATCTTCCGCCCGGTTGGCACGCGATGCGGCGATGTTCCACTGGCTGCCACGCGATGGTTGCCGTCAGTAGCCGGCCTTGTCTTCGGTATCGAAGCCGCGCTTGCCGACCAGGATGGTCCGGTCGAACTCGCAAACCAGCGTGCCCTGCTGATTGAAGCCACGCGTCTGCACGGTGACGATGCCGGCTTGCGGCCGCGACTTGCTCTCGCGCTTGTCCAGCACTTCCGATTCCGCCGACAGGGTATCGCCGACGAACAGCGGATGGGTCAGCTTGATCTCGCGCCACCCGAGATTGGCGATCGCCTTCTGGCTGACGTCGCTGACGCTCATTCCCACCATCAGTGCCACGGTCAGCGGCGAACAGACGATGCAACGCCCGAACTCGCTGTGCTTGGCGTATTCGGCGTCGAAATGCAGCGGGTGGGTGTTCATCGTCAGCAAGGTGAACCAGGTATTGTCGGTTTCCGAGATGGTGCGGTTGGGACGATGCTCATAGATGTCGCCGACCGCGAAATCCTCGAAGTAGCGGCCGAACCTCTCGCGGTAGCGGTTTGGACCGACCTTATGCGCCTCGGCCACCATGTCATGCTCCATTGTCAAACGAGGCCGTATCGCACGACCGTTGTCATTGCGAGGAGCGCAGCGTCGCGGCAGTCGCCGCGAGCAGCGGCTCCTCAGGCGGGAGATTGCGGCGTCGCCGCGCGCCTCGCAATGACCGGGGCCGCGTGCTGCGGCAATACGGCGGGCGGCCCATGGGTCAGCTAGGGCTATGACGAGCGTCGCTTCTTCTGCTGGAACGGCGTGGCAGCAGCCGGCGTGGTGGAATCGCGCACTGACGCCTTGAGGTGCCCGAGCACCTCCCAAAGCTGCGTCGCCTCCCGACGATCCAGGCCCGCCATTGCTTGCTCGATCCACCCCGCGTGCGCCGGCGCCATGCGGGCGAACAGCGCGCGGCCCGCCTCCGTCATGCCGATCAGCGTGCTGCGCCGATCGGCGGGATGCGGGCGGCGGACCACCAGCCCGTCCTTTTCCATCGCATTGACCAACCCGGTGACGTTGCCGCTGGTGACCATCAACCGCGCCGACAACGCACCCATCGTCAATTCCGTGCCGGCGGCATCCAGTGCCGCCAACACGTCGAACCGCGGCAGCGTGGTGGCGAATTGCGCGTGCAGGCGGGCGCGGATCATCGCCTCGGTCCTGGTCATGCAGGTCAGCAGGCGCAGCCAGATCCGCAGCGGCAGACGCGCCCCGTCGCTGACGGCAGCCTCGCGGTCGGGAATCAGCCCGGCGTCATTCGCTGGCATGGCGACGCCGCTGCCCCAGATAGGTCTCCAGCACACGCGGGTTGCGTGCCAGGTCGGCGCTCGGCCCTTCCGCCGCCACTTCGCCCATCTCCAGCACATAGCCGTAATCGGAGACTTGCAGCGCGGCGCGGACGTTTTGCTCAACCAGCAGGATCGACAGGCCGCGGGATCGCAAATCGACCAGCACGCGGAAGATTTCCCGCACCAGCATCGGCGCCAACCCGAGGCTCGGCTCGTCCAGCAGCAGCAGGCGCGGCCGGCCCATCAGCGCGCGCCCGAGTGCCAGCATTTGCCGCTCACCGCCGGACAGCGTCGCGGCAAGCTGGCGGCGGCGTTCTTCCAGTCGCGGAAAGATCGCGAACACCTCGCGCATCGACGGCCGTGCATCGCGCTCGCCCGCCCGCCGGCGCGGATAGAAACCCAGCAGCAGATTGTCCTCGACGCTCATGTCGGCAAACAGCGCACGTTGCTCCGGCACCAGCACCGCGCCGGCCGCGACCATCGCCTCAGTTGCGCCGGCCGGCGCGTCGCGGAAGCGCACCGTGCCGCCACGCCGCGGCAACAAGCCCATCACCGCACCCATCAGCGTGGTCTTGCCCGCGCCGTTCGGTCCGACGATCGCGACCATTTTTCCGCCCGGCACCACCAGGCTAACCCCGTGCAGCACCTCCACATGACCGTAGCCGGCGCGCAGTCCGTCCAGTTGCAACAACATCGCGGTCATGTCAGGCCGCCCAGATAGGCTTCCATCACGGCCGGATCGGACTGCACTTGCTCGGGTGGGCCTTCGGCGATCTTCTGGCCGAAATCCATCACCACCACGCGATCGGCGAGCTGCATGACGAAGTCCATGTCATGCTCCACCAACAGCACCCCCATGCCTTCGGCACGCAATTGGCGCAGCAGCGCGGCGAGAAGCTGCTTTTCCGGCAGCCGCAGTCCGGCGGCGGGTTCGTCCAGCAGCAGCAAACGAGGGCGCAGGCACAAAGCGCGGGCGATCTCCACCACGCGCTGCCGGCCCAGCGGCAGGTCGCCCGCGGGCGCATCCAGCACCGCACCGAGGCCCACACGCACCGCCTGCGCGCGCGCCTCGGACAGCAGCCGCGCTTCCTCGGCACGATCGAGCCGCAGCATCGCGCGCAGCAAACCGGCATGGCCCGACAGGTGGGTCCCGAGCGCGATGTTCTCCAGCACGCTGCGGGCCGGCAGCAACTTCACGTGCTGGAATGTGCGCGCCAGGCCCAACCCGGCGACGCGGCGCGGCGGCAGATGCCCGGCTGGCGCGCCGAACAGGCGGATGTGGCCGGAGTTCGGCGGCAGTACGCCGCTGACCACGTTGAACAGCGTCGTCTTGCCGGCGCCGTTCGGGCCGATCAACGCAACGATCTCGCTGGCATGCACGGCGAAGCTCACGTCGCGGTTCGCGGCCAGGCCGCCGAAGTTGCGGGAGATCGCCTCCAGCGCGAGCAACTCCGTGCCGGGTGTGGGTGCGGCCGCCGGCAGGGGCGGCGCTTCGGCGGGCGCGTCGGATGCCACCGCGGCCGGCGGTGGGCGGCGACGTTTCACGCGCGCCAGCAGGGGCAGCAGGCCGTCCGGCGCTCGCTGCAACAGGACGATCACGGCGAGGCTGAACACCAGCAATTCGAAGTCGCCGACGCGCCCGGTGAGACGGGGAATCCAGTCGTTGAACTGATCGCGCAGCACCACCACCAGCGCCGCACCGACCGGTGCACCCCACAGCGATCCGGCGCCGCCGATGATGACCATGAACAGGTAGTCGATGCTGGCCCCCAGGCTGAACGGCGTCGGACTGATGAAGCGCTGGAAATGCGCGAACAGGAATCCGGCGATGCCGGCGTACAACGCGGCGATGACGAAGACCGCGCGGCTCAGGCGCACGGTGTCGATCCCCACGCTCTCGGCCATCAGCCGCGCGCCGTTCAGCGTGCGGATCGCGCGGCCGATGCGGCTGTCGAGCAAACTGGCGGACATCGCCGTGACGATCGCAACGGCGGCCCAGATCACGCCGAGATTGACCCGCAGGCTTTCCGCCGACAGCGGGCCGAGGCTGAGCGGCGGGATGTTGCCGATGCCGTTGAAGCCGTGCAGCCACGGCAGCGTGCCGAACAGCGAGAAGAAGCTCATCCCCCAGGCCACCGAAACCAGCGCCAGGAAGTGGCCGGACAGCCGCGCCGTCACCAGTCCAAGCAGCCAGGCGACCGTGCCCGTGAGGACCAGGCCGGCAGCCAGGCCAGCGATGGGTGGCGCGCCCGCGAACTTGGTGAGCAACGTGGTCGCGTAGGCCGCGAGGCCGACGAAGCTCGCCTGTCCGAACGACGTCTGGCCGCTGACGCCGGTGAGCAGCACCAGGCCGAGCGCGACCAGCGCGCCCAGACCGACATAGCCGAACAGCGTGACGTAGAAGGCGGGCAACACCGCTGGGACAAGCACGACGACCGCGATTGTTGCCGATATGGAAAAGAAAGGAGGGGCCATCACGCCCGGTCCTCGGGCGATCCACTGCGCAACGAGAGCCAGACCAGCACCGGGATCAGCAGCGTAAAGACGATCACCTCGCGGTAGGCGCTCGCCCAGAAGCTGCCGAGCGATTCCAGCACGCCCACCAGCACCGCGCCGGCGGCGGCCATCGGGTAGGAGACCAGCCCGCCCATGATCGCCGCCACGAAGCCCTTGAGACCGATATCGAACCCGGCGTCGTAGGACAGCGGCGTGACCGCGCCGATCAATATGCCGGCCAACGCCGCAATGAACGACGCCAGCCCGAACGCCAGCGCCCCGGTTGCGCCCGCATCGATGCCCACCAGGCGCGCGCCCAGCCGGTCGGAGGCGGCGGCGCGCAGCGCCTTGCCGTGGATGGTGGCGCCGAAGAACCAGCGCAGACCCAGCACCAGCAATGCGCAGCACAGCAGGACGGCCAGCGATTGTCCGGACACGTTCAGGTCGCCGACGTCGAAGCTGGCATCGGTCAACGCCGGCGCGCTGGCTTCCTCCGGTCCGAAAAACACCAGCCCAAGCCCGATCAGCACAAAATGCAGCGCCATCGACAGGATCAGCAGCGCGAGCACCGAAGCGTCGGCGATCGGCCGGAAGGCGAAACGCCAGATCAGCG
>JBEKNT010000349.1:0-12924 GCA_049522565.1 Acetobacteraceae bacterium | reverse complement strand
CTCGGCTCCCGCTGGTTCCTGAGCTTTATCGGCGTCGTCCTGCTGTCCTTGCTCGTCTGGTGGTTCGGCCCGTTCCTCTCGTTCCTCGAATCCTGGATCACCCGCGCCGCGATCATCGCGGTGATGGTGCTGATCTGGCTCGGGGTGAATTTCTGGCTCGACCGGCGCCGCAAGAAGAACGACGCCGCGCTGGTCGAGGGCATCGCCGCCGGCCCCAAGGAAGATCCCACTGCCGCCGCATCGGCGGAAGAAGTGGCGGCGATGCGCGACAAGCTCACCACCGCGCTGAACCTGCTGAAGAAGGCCTCCGGCACGCGCGGTTATCTGTATGAGCAACCGTGGTACGCCATCATCGGCCCGCCCGGCGCCGGCAAGACGACGGCGCTGCTGAATGCCGGCCTGAAATTCCCGCTCGCCGCGGAAATGGGCCAGAGCGCGGTGGCCGGCGTCGGCGGCACCCGGATGTGCGACTGGTGGTTCACCGAGGACGCGGTGCTGATCGACACCGCCGGCCGCTACACCACGCAGGATTCCGACGCTGCGGTGGACAAGGCCGGCTGGGACGCCTTCCTCAACCTGCTGAAACGGACCCGCGCGCGCCAGCCGCTGAACGGCGTCATGGTCGCCATCGCGCTGTCCGATATCGCCGCCGCGCCGCAGCACGAGCGACTGGCGCATGCCCGCGCCATCCGCCGCCGGGTGAAGGAACTGTCGGACCAGCTCGGCGTGAAGGTCCCGGTCTATGCCTTGTTCACCAAGGCCGACCTGATTGCCGGCTTCATGGAGTTTTTCGACGACCTGGATCGGGAGAAGCGCGGCCAGGTCTGGGGCATGACCTTCCCGCTGAACAAGTCGGAAACCGGCACCGCCGCAGCCTTCACCACCGAATTCTCCCTCCTGGTACAGCGGCTGAACGAGCGCTTGCTCGACCGGTTGCAGGCCGAGCGCAGCCCCGACAAGCGCACCGCCATCGCCGGCTTCCCGGCGCAGGTCGCCAGCCTGCAGACCCCGCTGGCAGAATTTGTGGGTGAGGCATTCGGCGGTTCGCGGCTCGATCCGGCACCGTTCCTGCGCGGCATCTACCTCACGTCAGGCACCCAGGAAGGCTCGCCGATCGACCGGCTGACCGGCGCCATGGCGCGCAGCTTCGGCATCGACGCCCAGCGCGCGCCGACGCTGCGCCCGGAGGCGGGACGCAGCTACTTCCTGACGCGGCTGCTGAAGGACGTGATATTCGGCGAGGCGACGCTGGTGTCGCGCGACCCGGGCGCGGTGCGGCGCAACCGGCTGGCCTATATCGGCGTGGCCGCGGTCGCGGCGCTGGTCGCGGTGCTCGGCGCCGCAGCGTTGATCCAGACCCGCTCTATCAACAGCACTGCCACCGCGCAGTCGGACGACGCACTCGCCGCATACACCAAGGCCGCGCAGGCCTTGCCGCTGGATCCGGTCAACGACGCCAACCTGCCGGCCGTCGCGCCGGTGCTGGACATGGCGCGGGCGCTTCCCTTCGGGGTCGATGCCCGGCCGACGCCGTGGCAGTTCTTCCCCGGTCTCGATCAGACCGGCAAGCTCGGCGAGGGCGCCAAGCAGGTCTATGTCCACGCGGTCGACAACATCCTGTTCCCGCGGCTGATCTTCCGGCTGGAAGCCCAGATGCGGCAGAACTTCAACAACCCCGCCTTCCTGTACCAGGCGACGAAGGTCTACCTGATGCTCGGCTCGCTGGGACCGCTCGACCGCAATACGGTCAAGGCGTGGATGCATTACGACTGGCAGGCCGCGTATCCCGGTCCCGCCGCGCAGCCGATCCGCGACTCGCTGGAAAAGCACCTCGCCTTCATGCTCGATCAGCCGTTGCCGAAAGTGACGCTGGACGGCGCCCTGGTGGAGGACGCGCGGCGCACCTTCAGCCGGGTGACGCTGGCGGATCGGGTCTATGCGTCGATCCAGAACTCGCCCCAGGCGTCGGCGCTGCCGCCCTGGCGGCCGGCGGATCCGCTCGGCACCACGGGCGTCGGCGTGTTCTACCGCCGCTCCGGGGCGCCTCTGACCGATGGCATTCCCGGGTTCTACACCGTGGACGGGTTCTACAAGGTGCTGCTGCCGCAACTGCCGCTCGCGACGAGACAGGTGGCCTCGGAAAGCTGGGTGCTGGGCAAGCAGTCGGAGATCGATCCCGCCAGCCCGCAGGTGCTCAATCTGCAAAGCGACGTGGTCAAGCTGTACACCAATGACTACGCCAAGCAGTGGGACGGGCTGCTGAACGACATCGACGTCACGCCGCTGACCAATCTTCAGCAGGCGGTGCAGGCGCTTTACGTGCTGTCGTCGCCGCAATCGCCGATGCGCGATCTGCTGGCGGGCATCACCCACCAGCTCGCGCTGGCCCAGGCGGCGCCGCAGAGTCCCGGAGCCGCTGGCCTCCTCGCCGGAGCGACACAGGCCGCCAGTGCCGCCGGCGCCGTCAGCTCGACCGCCGCCAGCGCGGCGAACGCCTCGACCGTGGGGAGCAGTATCGCCAATCCTTTCGCGGGAATGTTCGCGACGACGAACGGACAGCCGGCGCCACCGCCTGGCAAGGTGATCGACGACCGCTACGCCGCGTTGATTGCGTTTGTCGGCAAGCCCCCCGGTGCGCCGATCGACGCCGCACTGAAGCTGCTGAATGACCTGCAAGTGCAACTTGCCCAGGTGGCGAATGCCGGGCCGGGCGCCGCCGCCGCTCCCCCGGCCGGCGGCAGTGACCCGGCGCAGATGTTGCAAGCCGAGGCGGCGCGCGATCCGCAGCCGGCGCAACGCTGGCTGGCGGCACTGGCGATGAGCGGCAATTCGCAACGCAGCGCCGGATCGAAGAAGGCCGCCGCAGCGGCGTTCAACGCTCCGGGCGGTCCGGCCTCGTTGTGCCAGCAGGCGGTGACCGGACGGTATCCATTCACCGCCGGCTCGCCGAATGGCATCCCGCTGGACGATTTCGGCCGGCTGTTCGGACCGAACGGCATGATCAACCAGTTCTTCAACACGCAACTCCGGCCGTTCGTCGATACGTCGGGCGCGACGTGGAAGGCGCAGCCCGTCGCGGGCGTAGCGCCGCCGGTTTCGCCTGGCGACCTGGCGCAGTTCCAGCGCGCGGCGGCCATCGGCGAGCTGTTCTTTGCCGGGGGCGGGGCGCAGCCGAGCGTACGCTTCGATATCACGCCTGAAACGCTGGATGCGGGCGCCAAGCAAGTGACGCTGGAACTCGGCGGGCAGCCCATCAACTACGCCCATGGTCCGCAACGTGCGACGTCGATAACCTGGCCGGGGCCGAACGGAATGGACAGCGCGCGGCTGGTGTTCGAGCCGGCGCCGTCAAGCGGACCGCCCGTGCTGTCGGCCAACGGGCCGTGGGCCCTGTTCCGGCTGTTCGACCAGGGCACGCTGCAACAGGCCGGCTCCTCTGAGCGCTACACGCTGACCTTCCACATGGGCGATCGCCAGGCCAGTTTCGAAATTCGTGCCGGATCGGTGTTGAATCCGTTCGCTCCGGGCATGCTGCACGACTTCCGATGCCCGGGGTTGTGATGATCGTCACCGTCGCCCCCTCCCCTGGTGGACTTGCGCCGCGAAGCGGATCAAGGCTGGGAGGAAGGGTGGGTGCGGCCCATGCGGAACCGTCCCCTGGCTTGGTCCGCGTCGCCGCCCGGGCCGGCATGCGGGAGGCGGCACCATGCGTGTGGCCATGACCCCCGTGATCGCCGGTTTCTACGGCAAGCTGCCGGCACGCGGCGATTTCGTGCGCGGCGCGTTGCCGCGCGACTTCACCGACCGTTGGGATGCCTGGCTTGCCCCCGCCATCGCCGGCAGCCGCGAACGCATGGGTGAGGCCTGGCTGCCCGCCTTCCTGGAAGCACCGGTCTGGCGCTTCGCCTTGTCGGCCGGGCTGTGCGGCGATCGCGCTGCGCTCGGCCTGATGCTGCCCAGTGTGGACCGGGCCGGCCGCTATTTTCCGTTGACCTTCGCAGCGCTGTACAACGACGGTGGCGCTCCCGAGGATGATCCGCTCTGGCTGGACGGCTGCGAAGCCGCCGGACGTGCTGCCTTGGAACAGGATGCCGGCCCGGAACAGCTCGGCGCCATGCTCGGCGTGCCGGAAGCGGCGGAGGGCACGGGGGGACGAACGGAAACCGGAATGATGCAAAGCATCTGGTGGACTGACGGCGCGCCGCGGGTGCCGGCGACGCGCTTCGTCTTGGCGGGGCTGCCGGATGCCTCGGTTTATGCCACGATGCTCGGGGCCGCGGTGCCCGGGGCCACGGTGCCAGAGGCACCAGCAGGGGGAGAGTCATGGGAGTCACCGTCATGAGCGCGGTTCATCTCCGCTCCTGGGCGACGACAAATCCGGGCCCAAAACGCAAGCACAACGAGGATGCCTATGTCGATCGTCCCGACCTGGGTGTCTGGGCGGTGGCGGACGGCGCCGGCGGGCATGATGCCGGCGAAGTCGCATCCGGCATGATCCGCGAATCGTTGGAAGCCATCCCGCCCGGCCTGTCGGCCTCCGAGCTGCTTGCGGAAGTGCGTACGCGCATCGAGATGACCCATGACGCGCTACGCGCCGAGGCACAGCGACGCGGTCCGGATGTCATCATCGCCTCGACGGTGGTGGTGATGCTGGCACGCAACGATCACTTCGCCTGCCTGTGGGCCGGCGATTCACGCGCCTACCTGCTGCGCGACGGCATCCTGCAACAGATCACGCGCGACCACAGCCTGGTGCAGGAGCTGGTTGAATCGGGCGTGATCCGTCCGGAGGAGGCCGAACACCATCCGCGTGCCAATGTCATCACGCGCGCGGTCGGTGCCGATCTGGAAGATTTTGCGTTGGACAAGGTGAGCGGGCGCATCCAGGTGGGCGACCGGTTTTTGCTGTGCAGCGACGGACTGTGCAAGACGGTGCCGGAACACGAGCTGGCAAGTCTGCTGTCGGACAATTCCGGCGTGCCGCCGCCGGACACGCTGATTGCCGCGGCGCTGGCGCTGAACGCGTCGGACAACGTCACCGCTGTGGCGGTCGAGGCGACGGAGTAGGCAGGCGAGACCTGCGTCTCTCCGCTGCGCGAAGCGGCGGGGGCAGTCAATCTGTGCAGCTTGCCAGCGTTGCGATCCTGACTGTTCGGCCCCGCGGCCGACGCCGTCATTGCCAGCGAAGCGAAACAATCTCCCGCGTGCGCGAGTGCGATATCTCGGGGAGTTCGCCGCGCTCCGCTCGCAAGAAACAACTCCCCCTCCCCTTGTGGGAGGGGGTTGGGGGGAGGGGTCGTGCGGCGCGGGACCCCTCCCCCCTGCCCCCTGCCACAAGGGGAGGGGGAGCCGCCTTATCTCCGGCGACCCCCCTGCCACAAGGGGAGGGGGAGCCGCCTTATCTCCGGCGACCTCCACGGTTACATCCGGGGCGGGTCGGCCGCCGCCGGCCGGTGGTCAACGCGCCATGACAGTGGGCGATCCCGTCCGCCACCGAGGTCAATGGCTCGGCCCGGCGCCCGACTCCTTAGCCAGGAATGGGCGGAAATCACAGTCGGGCTTTTCCTGACGCTACGTTAAAGCCCGGACGTGGCATTCAGACCGGCACCCGGACAAATAGCGTCGTGCCCAGCCCCGGGGTCGATTCGACCTCCAGGATTCCATCGACCAGGGCCAGACGCTCGCGGATGCCGAGCAGGCCAAGCCGCAACGCCCCCGCCGCGACATTGCCGCCCTCGTCCGCCGGAAACCCCTTGCCGTCATCCTCGACGATCAGTTGCAGTTGCTGGTCCGTCGCTTCGAGAATGACGGCGACCCGTTCCGCGTCCGCATGCCTGACGACGTTGGTCACCGCTTCCTGCAAGGCCCGGTAGACCGTTGTCTCGACCATCTGCGGCAGCCTCCGGTCGCCGAGACTGACTTGCAGGTCGAAGTGCAGTCGCGATCGCTCGCCCCATTCCTCCAGGTACTGGGTGACCGCCGTCTCCAGGCCCAGATCGTCAAGCGCCGTGGGCCGCAGCTCCCAGGCCATGCGGTTCACCTCGGCGCCGATCTCCGACGTCAGGTCGCGCAGCTTCGCGACATCCGCGGTGGCGCCGGCGTCGGCCGCGCAGCGTCGCCCGATCGCGCTCAGGCCGAGCTGCAATGCGGTCAGGTACTGTCCCAGGCTGTCATGCAGCTCCCGGGCGATCCGCTTGCGCTCGCTCTCCTGGGCCAGGACGGCCTCGTGCAGCAGTTGCTTGCGCTCCTCGCTGGCGCGCAGGTCGGCGGCGGTCTGCGAGCGCTCGGCCATGGTGCGGTGCAGGCTCTCGCTGGCGCGGAACAGCGAGCAAGCCACCGCGTCGGTCTCGCGCAGGCCGGTCAGGCGCAGGGCGACCGGCTGGCCCTGCCCGACCAGCTCGGCGTACTTGACCAGGCCGGTGATCGGCCGGGCGATGTGGCGGCCGATCAGCAGCGCCAGCAGCAGCGCCACCGCGAGCGTCGCCGTGCCGACCAGGATCAGCACACGGGTGGAGTGCCGGACCGGCGCGTAGAGCACGTCGAGCGGAATGCCGATGACGACGGTCCATCCGGTCGGCTTGACGTGGCTGAAGGCGACGGATTGCGCGATCCCGTCGCGCGAGGGGAACGGGAACCAGCCCTCGTCGACATCGCGCACCCGCCGCAGGAAGTCCGGCCGGCCAGGCTGTCCGACGAATTGCTCGGCCCCACGGGTCCGGGCGAGGGTATAGCCGCGACGGTCCACGATCGTGGCCAGCCAGTCCTCGGGCAGTTGCTGGCGTGCCAGGATCGCTTCGAGCGACGGCATCACGTCCAGGCTGGCGACGTAGGCGACCTTGCCGTTCTGCATGGCCGGCACGTGGATCATCACCACCGGCAGGTGGGTCACCGGGCTGACCGTCAGGTCGGAGACGTACGGCAGGCCGCTGTCGGCGACCTGGCGGACGGCCCGGAGATCGGGATTGTCCGGCAGCGTCACGCCGAGCGGCAGGCGGGTGTCCAGCACCTCCTTGCCGTCCGGCTCGCTGAGGACCAGCGCCAGGCCGCGCTGCCCCAGCGCCGTGGTGGCGCGCGCGTAGAATGCGGCGAAATTCCCCGGCTGCAGCTCTCCGGCATTGGCGACGACGAACAACTGGCTCCGCAGGTTGCCGATCTCGCGCTCGATGTCGCGGGCGGCGGCGCGGGTGCGATCCTGCACCGTGGCGGCGAGTATCTGCTGCTCATGCTCGGCCGAGCGGAGCACCAGGAAGGCGCCGAACGCCAGCAGCGGCAGCAGGATGACCAGGATGAGGCCAAGCATATGCGTGCGGACGGACAGGGGCGATCGCAAGCGGCGCGGTCGGCTCTCGCTCATGCGATCGGTGTGTAGCCGCATCGTGTGCGGCGTGCCAGACGGTGGGGCGCGCGCGGGCGGGCACCGCGTCAATCGGGCGGGGCGGCGAACACCGCGGCGCAGGCCGCCGGCAGCGGTGGCGGGTGATAGGGCGGCGACGGCTTCGGCGGCACGCCGAGTTGGTCGAACCACCATTGCAGCGTGGCGTCGCAGCCATCGCCGGCCGGCGGCGGCGGGGCCTGCACGCAGTCGGGCTGGTCGGCGGGGCAGCGGAAGCGGATGTGCATGTGGGCGGCGTGGTCGTACCACGGGCGGATCAGCCGCAGCCAGGCGCGGTCGCCCTGCACCTCGGTGCAGAGCTGCCGCTTGATCGCGGCGTTGACCAGGATGCGGTCCACCCCCGGCAGGGTGGCGGCGAGGTGCAGCAGGGTGACCACGCCGGGCGACCAATGCGCCGGGTCGATGCCACGCTGGTCGGCGCTGACCATGCTGGGGAGTTCGACGGTTTCCCTTGTGTCGGCGGTGAGCGGCGGCTTGCGGCCGGGGTCGAGCCCGATATCGACGTCAAGGCCGATCTGGTGGCTGACATGGCCGCCCGGCAGCGGACCGCCCCGGGCGCGCGAGATGTCCTCGACATAGAGGTCGCCGAGGCCGGCGGCGTGGGCCTCGGCGGCCAGGGATTCTACCGCCGCGATGGTCTGCGGCGCCCCCCAGAAGCTGCTGCGTCCCAGGTGGATGGTCTGGAACCCGGGACCCTGCGCGGGCAGGCGGACCGCGCCGGCGATGCAGCCGCCGGTGTTGGGACCGCCGATAATGCGCAACGGCCCGGGTGCGGGGCCGGCCGGGGGTGCCGCCGCGGCGAGAAAGAGCAGCAGAAGGGGGAGCAGGCGGCGGCGGGGATGGTCAGGTTGCATGGGGGGTGCTTCCGCTTGTCGCCGCTTGTCCGAGCGCGGCCCGCGCCTGATGGGGGTGCCCGTGTAGCATACCAGGGGTTTGGCGCGAGGCCGGCCACCCACGTCTTTCCTTTGTCCCACACAGCAAAGTCGTGGGCGGCCGGCCTTCGCCGGCCATGACGCAAGGGGAGGCGTTGCGGCCCGTGCGAACCAGGCGAGAGTCAACCAGGGCGGTCGGGGGAAAGGTGGGTGATCCGCTGACCGGTTTCGGCCGCGATCATCTCGGCCACGATGCGCCGGTGGCAGCAGGCCGGGTCGTGCTCGAAGCACAGCAGGCAGGCACGGGTTTCACGCGCGAGCGCCGTCGCCTGGCCGAGGTCGGCGCGGGCGCGGTCGGACGTCATGTGCTCACGAAAGATCGCTTCCATGATCTCCGGATGGCCGGCACGCACCGCGTCGCGCCCGGGTTTCGGCGTGCCGAGCGCTTGCAGGTGGACATAGGGAATGCCCTTCTCGTCCAGCCCCGCCGCAAGCTGCCGCTTGGAAAACCCCGGCTTGCGCGAGCGCGGCAGCGCGCGGACATCGATCAGCAGTCCGACCTTTGCCGCCACCAGAGCGGTCAGAACCTGCTGAATGGTGCATCCCTGGTAGCCGACCGTCAGCAAGGCCGGCGCTGCGCCAGCGGGACGCGCAGACGCCGTCACTGCGTCCGCACCGACTCGACGCCGCCGCGCACCAGGACGCCCTTCTGCCGCAGACAGGCCTGGTTCGCGTCGCGAAACGCCTTGTTGTACGCGAAGTCCGTATCCGGATTGGGGGCGGATCGGCCCAGGTTCTGGATCGCCAGATTCTTCACCGTGGGATCGTCGTACGCCTGGCGCCGGCACTCCGCCTCGGGGGTGTTGGCCTGGCCGCCGGACACGCAGCCGGCCAGAACAAGCACCAGCGGCCAGACCCCGTGCCACCTCATGCCGCCGCCATCCAATCCTCGATCAGCCGCCGGGCGATGCTGTCCGCCCGCGGCAGGGCGAAGCCGTGCGCCTCAGGGTCGCGGATCTCGTCGCGCGAGAACCAGCGCACGTCGATCATCTCCTCCGGGTCGATGGTGATCGCCTCGCTCAGGCCCTCGCCATAGAAGCCCAGCATGATGTTGCCGGGAAACGGCCAGGGCTGGCTGGAGTGGTAGTGCACCGCGCCGACCTGGATGCCGGCTTCCTCGAACACCTCGCGGCGCACCGCCTCCTCCAGCGATTCGCCCGGCTCCACGAAGCCGGCCAGCGTCGAGTACATGTTGGCGCGCGGGAAGCGCTGCGAATGGCCGAGCAAGGCGTGGTCGCCGCGGGTGACCAGCATGATCACGGCAGGATCGGTGCGCGGGAAATGCTGCGCCTCGCAGGCGGTGCAGACCATCATGTGGCCGGCCGAGCGCGCGTCGCACACCCCGCCGCAAACGCCGCAGAACCGATGCCTGGCACGCCAGTGCATCAGCCCGCGGGCATGCGCCAGCACCGCCGCCTCCGGCCGCGGCACGCCCCAGCCGACCGAGCGCAGGTCGACGAATTTTCCCTCCGATTCGGGCAGCAGCGGCACCGGGTCGTCGGCGGTGCTGACATCGACCGCGAACACCGCCTGTTCGCCCTGCATGCCGAGGAAGGCCCAGGGGCCGCTCTGCATGCGCAACGCGGCGGCCGCCTCACCGGAGACGAACACCGCCTCCGGCTCCCCCTCTTCCATGCCGCGCACCAGGTTGCGGTTGCGCCAGACCGGCACGAACAGGGTGTCCGGATGCACGAGCTGTTGCTCGATCCAGGCGGCGTCCTCGCGCCGCGTTCCAACGCGGTCGAGCGAGCTGGAGGAGTAGACGTTGGGCCGACTGGCCTGAATCAGTGTCACGATCAGCTTCCATGGAGGGGGGTAGCGCCGTGCACGACCGTGCCACGCGGCAAGCCCAGCGGCAACCAGTCCCTCCCACACCTCGCCCGTCAGGCCGAAGCGGCATGCCTTGCATGCCTTGGCGCTGCCCTGCCGCCGCCTCTTCCGCGGGCTGGCGGGAGCGATTAACGGCCGGTGGTGGTCGCGAGTTGGTCAGCGGTGAGTTGGAACCCCGCGAGGATCGAATAAGCGGCCGCGGACTTCGTCGGGCTCACCGGCAGCACCATGAATACGTCCGGAGTACTCACCGCCGTGCGGTCCACGTTGGGCGGGAACGTGGCGCTCAACGTGTAGACATGCTTGTCCAGGATGCGGTCGCCTTCGGTCACCGCGACATAGATCGGCACATTGACCTGGTTGCCTTTCAGGGCCGGGCCCCGGGTGAGTTCGGCGCCCACCGTCACGGTGGCCTCCACGGTGCCCTTTTTGTCGCCGGGTTTGCACTTGCCCTGGATGCCCTGCATGCGGCCTGCCAGCATCAGGGCGGTCAGGTCGCGCCCATCGCTGCCGGGACGAAACACCGCGAGGTCCGCGGTGGGCGTGAGGAAGGCGACACTTGGGCAGGCCGGGGGGAACTGGTCCCGCTCCGGCGCACAGGCGGACACCAGCGGCAGCAGCGCGGCGAATGCGGCGGTGTGGAGGAGGAAGCTCGGTCGTGTGGGCATCAGGGACTCCGGAACGCGTTGCCGGCGCGGCAAGCCGACCGCATAGTGCCGGGCGCCGGCCCGCAGGACAACTCGCCGTGCGTGCCCACGCGGGGCGATCGCAGGCACCGCCCGAGGTTCGGGGCGCGGGTTGACCACGGGAGTCGCGGCATGGGAAATGCGGGGTGCCGCACGGCGGGAGGCATCCGCTGGACCGGCGGGACGGCCGCCGCCACGCCGGCGGACTGTCACGCCGGCGGACTCGACACTGCCGCAAGGCGCGGCCACCCTGGCAACCTGACGTTTCACAGCCTCGGGAGCGCGCGTGGCGCCAACGACGAAGCAACGGCGGGCGACCCGCCCGCAACGGCACAGGATTGGTCTGAAGATGTCGCGCCGGCCACCGTTCCCCCTGGATTGCCGTCCCCCGGCCTGGCCCGCGGACGGCGATGACCGCCTGAGCCCAGTCTGACATGGCGGTCTATACCGAGGTCTCCGACGACGCGTTGGCGGCGTTTCTGGCTGAATACAGCCTGGGGACCATGGTCGCGTTCCGCGGCATCGCCGAGGGGGTGGAGAACTCCAACTACTCGCTGCGCACCACGACGGGCGACTACATCCTGACGCTGTACGAGAAACGGGTGGACCCGGCGGAGCTGCCCTGGTTCCTCGGCCTGATGGAGCACCTGGCCAGGCGCGGCATCGTCTGCCCGCTGCCGGTGCATGGCAGCGACGGCCAGGCGCTGCGGCATCTGTGCGGCCGGCACGCCGCCATCACCACGTTCTTGCCCGGCGTCTGGCCGCGCCGCGTGCGGGTGGAGCATTGCGGCCCGCTCGGCGCCGCGCTGGCGTCCTTGCACGTCGCCGGCGCGCGTTACGTGCCGGCACGGCGCAATGCCCTCGGCCCGGACGGCTGGCCGCCCTTGCTGGAGCGTTCGCGGACTCGGGCGGACGACGTGCAGCCGGGGCTGGCGGTGGAACTCGCGGCAGCGCTGACCCGCATCCTGGCGGCGTGGCCATCCGGACTGCCGGTCGGACACATCCATGCCGACCTGTTCCCCGACAACGTTTTCTTCCTGGATGGGCGCCTGTCGGGGCTGATCGACTTCTATTTCGCCGCCACCGACATCCTGGCCTACGATATCGCCGTGTGCCTGAACGCCTGGTGCTTCGAGCAGGATTTCACGTTCAACGTGACCAAGGCGCGGGCGATGCTGTCGGGGTATGCGGCGACGCGGCCGCTGTCGGCGGCAGAGCAAGCGGCGCTGCCGGTGCTGTGTCAGGGGGCGGCGCTGCGCTTCCTGCTGACCCGGCTCTACGACTGGCTGAACACGCCGCCGGGCGCGCTGGTGACGCGCAAGGACCCGCTGGAGTATCTGCGGCGCCTGCGTTTCCACCTCGCCGCGCCGGACGAGCATGCCTATGGCATCTGACGAAGACGTCACCATCACGCCAGGGCCGGACGCGGCCGAGGTGGTGGAGGTGTGGACCGACGGCGGCTCCAAGCCCAACCCGGGGCCGGGCGGCTGGGCGGCCATCCTGCGCTTTCGCGGCGTGGAGAAGGAGCTGTCGGGCGCCGAACCCGCCACCACCAACAATCGCATGGAGCTGACCGCGGCGGCGGCGGCGCTGGAGGCGCTGAAGCGACCCTGCCGCGTGGTGCTGCACACCGACAGCGAGTACGTGAAGAACGGCATCACGCGCTGGCATACCGGCTGGGTGCGCAAGAACTGGCGCGGCTCGACCGGCGATCCGGTGAAGAACATGGATCTGTGGCAGCGCCTGCTGGCGGCGGCGGCGCAGCACAGGATCGAGTGGCGCTGGGTGCGCGGCCACGCCGGCGACGTGATGAACGAGCGGGCGGACGCGCTGGCGACCGCGGCGCGAGAACGGCGGGGCGGATAATACCAACCGGTGCTGACATCGCCCGTTGGTAGCGCAGCGCCGGCCGTTCCGACCGTCATGGCCGGGTCTGACCCCCACAAGCAGCAGGTTACGGCCAGGCCGTAGAAGACAAGGTGTTGTCGCACCGTCGCTCCCCTCGTCATGGCCGGGCTCGGACATCCATCGCGGCACCACGGCTGCATGGATGGCCGGGTGAAGCCTGGCCATGACGAGGGGA
>JBEKNT010000348.1:0-7591 GCA_049522565.1 Acetobacteraceae bacterium | reverse complement strand
CAAACCCAGGCACAGGTTGAAATGCGATGTCCCGCGCGTGAGGTCGGCGGCGACCAGGGGCAGCATAACGCCGAACACCGCCGCGCTGATGCCGGCCACCGCCTGGCCACCGATCAACAAATAAGGCCCTGGCAGCACGGCCAGCAGCACGCCGCGCGCCGGTAACGCCAGCCAGCCCAGCAGCAGCACCTGCCGGCGCCCGACCGCCGCCGCACGCCGTCCGACCCACGGCGACGCCAGCGCCACCACCGCCTGCGGCACCACAATGCAGGCGCCAATGATCAGATTGGCGAGATTGCCGGCGCGCATCGTCACCGCCGCACCGGCCAGCGGCAGCATGGCTCCGTTTGCTAAGTGGAACAACACCACGCAGGTGGCGAAAATCAGCAGCCGCCGGTCGCGGAACAGCTTGCCCAGCCCCTGCCGGTCGAGCGGCCGGGCCGTCGTCTGCCGCCGTGAATGCGTGCCGCGGCCGATCGCCGTAAGGGCGAGCAGCGCCGGTACGCATAACCCGGCGGTGAGCCAGAACACCGCCCGGCTGGACAAGTACAGGCCGCTCATCCCCATGACCGCCGCGGCGAGGCCGTTGCCGATCGAGCCGAAGCGGGCATTGCGTCCGAGCCGCTCGCCCAGTTCGCTATGTCCCACAAGGTGCAGGCTGATGGCGGCGATCGCCGGCGAGACGATACAGCTCGCGACGGCGTGCAGTGCCTGTGCGAGCAAGACCGGCAGCTCCGCCGGCCAGAGCGCCAGCAGCAGCGCGGCCAGCATGACCCCGAGCAATCCCACGCCGGCGGCGAGGCGCTTGTTGTGGGCCGCGTCAACCAGCACGCCGCCCGGGATCTGGCTGACCAGCGCGACGATGGTGCCCAGGCTAAGCGCCAGGCCGATCTCCGTCTGCGGCCATTTGTGGGCGGTGAGATAGACCGCAACGAACGGCCCGAAGCCGGTCTGCACGTCGGCGACGAAGAAGTTCAGCAGATCGAGGGCGCGGGTGCCGCGCACCGGAAAGGTCCCGTCTCGGGGCATGCGCTATTGGGATCTGGGAGGCGTCTGGCGGGCCGATTCACTGCCCGTCGTACTGCTCTCGGTCGCGGCGTTGCCCGCCGCATTGCTGCCGGTCGTCGCGTTGCCAGTGGTGGAACTGCCGGCGATGGCACTGCGCGTCGGCAAGCTGCCTGTCGCGCCGCTGCCGATGGTCCCGCTGCCGCCAGTCGCGTCTCCGGTTACGCCGGTGGCGCCCCCCGCCGTCCCGCTGCCGGGCGTTTCGCCGCCCGTCGTAGCGCTCACCGCCGCGTCGCTGCTCGTTTCGCCGGGAGGCTTCGCCGGCAGCACCACCAGTGCCGGCTTGGCGGGATTGCGGTATTCCGGCGCAACCTTGATCTGATCCAGGGTCAGATCCAGCGTGATCGGCTGCTTCGGATTTGCCGGCGCGAAATGCAGCACGCTCCAGTGCACGGCGATCTTGCGCGCGCCCACGCCCATGAAGCCGCCGACATCGATCACCCCGGCTTGGGGCGTGCCGGACGCGTCCACCAGGATGTCCACCAGTCGGCCGATCGCCTTGCCATCCGGCTCCGTCACCGGGCTACCGAGGATCGCCAACGCGTCCTCGGGCGGGACACGCTCCACCTGGCCCGCCGGCTGCGGATCGGCCGCGATCGCCGGGCAATCCCAGACCAAAAGGCACGCAACTGCCAGGCAAAGCCGAAGAACCTGCATGAGTCCGGTTACCCCAGTGGGGCAACTCGGCATTGGACGTGCGCGATCAAGTCATGCGCGGTTTGCCGCCGTTCAAGTTCTGTTGCGGCCGAGGACGCGCCGGGGGACAGGTGCAGGTTTGATCGATGCCAGCAGGATTCCGGTGCCGATCAGTGCGATTCCGATTGCGTGATACACGTGGAAGCTCTCGCCCAGGAACACCACGGCGAGGATGCTGCCGAACAGCGGCATCAGATGCCAGGACTGTCCGGCGCGTGCGGCACCGATCAACTCGATGCCGCGGTTGAAGAACAGGTAAGCGACAAACGACGGAAACACCGCGATATAGGCCATGGCGAGCCAGGCCGGCGGGCCGCCGTGGATGCGGCCGCCCCGTAGCGTTTCCCACACGTAGAACGGCAGGATCATCATCGATCCGATGCCCATGGCGGCAACCAGGAAGCTCAGCGGATGGGTTTGCGGGCGCCGGCGGAACACCGCCGCGTAAACTCCGTAGATCGCCATCGCCACCAGGATCCAGACGTCGCCGCGGTTGAGCGACAATTGCAGCAGGGTCTCGACCGAGCCGTGCGCCGCGATGGTGGCCACCCCCAGCAACGACACCGCCACGCCGGCGGTCTGCCAGATGGTAGGGCGTTCGCCGAACAGCGCGAAGGCCCAGAGGATGATGATCAGCGGCCCCGCCGATTGCAGCAGCAGCACGTTGAGCGCGGTGGTGCTGGCGAGGCCGATATACGACATCGTATTGTACGTGGCGATGCCGGTGGCCGACAGCAGCAGCATCATGCGCCAGTGGCGCAGCAGGACAGGAGCGTCGCGCTTGAGGTACGGCCAGGCGAAGCCGATGGCGACGAGAAACGCCCCGGTCCAGCGCCAATAGGCGAGCGCGATGGGCGGCACCAGCCCGGCCACGCCGCGCCCGAGCACGATGTTTCCCGCCCAGAACAGATTGGCGAGAATGAGAAGGGTCCAGGCTGAATTCCACAGGCGCATCATCCGCGTGTCATTGCGGGCAGCCGAGCGACGACGCAATCCGCGGAGTGATGAACGGGGCGCAGGGGAGCATGGCAGGCAGCGCGGGCGGCTCAGGCGTGCGTGTCATGCCTGGCGCCGGAAAGATCGACGTACACCACGACGCGTCCCAGCCTTCATGGCCGCGCTCGACCCCATAGGCATCACGTTAACCGACCCACCGGGGGGATCATGGTCGCACCGGCGCTCCTCACGTCATGGCTGGGCCTGACCCGGCCATCTATGCAGCCGTGGTGGCGCGATAGATGGCCGTGTCAGGCCTGGCCATGACGGTTGGGGCGGGTCGTGCGCACCGGCCGAGAGCCAATCGTTCGGACGGCTGGGCTAACGAAGCCGCATCGGTGGGTCGTCCGGGATGGCACAATCAATTCTATCCGGATCCCTGCACAGGTTGTCGTCGCGTCACGAAAGCCCGCGGCGCGCGATCGCGCGCGGTCAGCCGCCGCTGATCGCCGTCATGATCAGCACTTCCACCCCTGGCGCCAGGCGCGTGTCCAGCGTGGCACGCTCGCCGGCGACGAAGACGTTGATGTGGCGGCGGATGCGTGGCGTCGAGTCGCAGATGCGGTCGCGCATGCCGGGCCAACGCGCGTTCAAGGCATCGATCGCCCCGCCCACGCTCGCCGCTGCCAGTTCGACATGCCGCTCGCAACCCGGGAACAGCGGCAGCAGAGCGGCGGGCAGCGTCACCCGCACCCGAGGCAATGCTGCCGCGCATCGCTCGGGCGACCGGCCGCTGTTGCCGCGCGCGGTCATCTATGCCGCGACGACCAGTGTCTCCACCGAGTGGATGGGAGGCAGATGCTGAGCGAGGCAGGCCCAACTGTCGCCCTCGTCGTTGCTGGCGAACAACGCGCCCGTGTTGGTGCCGAAATATACCCCCGCCGGCTCAAGACGATCGGTGGCCATCGCCTGACGCAGCACGCCAAAGAATGTGTTCTGCTGCGGCAGGCCGTCGCGCAGCGCCTGCCAGGTCTCGCCGCGATCGCGGGTCCGCCAGACCGCGGTCTTCCCGTCAGGTACGTACCGGCCGGCGATATCGCCGTTGAGCGGCAGCAGATACAGCGTCGCCGGATCGCGCGGATGCGCCGCGGCGGGAAACCCGAAACTTGAAGGCAGGCCCTGCTCGATGCTGCTCCAGTGCTGGCCGCCGTCCTCGCTGCGATACATGCCGCAGTGGTTCTGCTGGTAGAGTCGGTCGGGCATCCCCGGCGCCATCACCAGGCAATGCACGCATTGCCCGTATTCCGGATAGCGCTGCTCCTCCGGCAGGTAGTCGCACCGCGTCCCCTGGTTGCGGGCTTGCCAGGTGTCGCCGCCATCCTCCGTGTGGAACACCCCGGCCGCCGAAATGCCGATCCAGAGTCGTTTTGCATCGGTCGGATGGGGAACCAGCGAATGCAGGATCAGCCCGCCGCCCCCCGGCTGCCAGTTCGGTCGCGAGGGGTGCTCGCGCAGTCCCGCGACATGCCGCCATGACTGGCCGCCATCGGCGCTGCGGAACAGCCCGGCCGGCTCGACCCCCGCGTACAGCCCGCCCGCGGAGGGCGCCAGACTCCAGACGGATTTGATCGGCTGATCGCCCGCCTGATACGCCAGCCCGTCGCTCGAATGCGTCCAGGTGGCACCCAGGTCGGTGGATTGCCACACCGCCGGGCCGAACCATTCGTTGCCGCCGCCGGCGTAGATCGTGCCGCGCGCCGGGTCCGCAATGACGTGGTTCAGCGGCCACGCCTCGCAGAACGGACCGCGCAGTGCCCAGGAGCGTCGATCCGGCCCACTGGAGAGGATGAAAGCGCCCTTCTTGGTGCCGACAAGGATGAGGATCCGCTGTGCCATTGTCGCCTCCCCGCTGGCGGAGCGACACCGTCCCTCCCCGCCACTTGACATATAACGTTGATATCAACATGATTGGCTCATGTCAAAGCGCGATGCGCTGCCGTTTGCCACGACGCTTCACGTTCGCGACACCTGTGTCTGCCTGCACGCGCAACGGGCCGCGCGTACGCTGGCCCGGCGCTTCGACGAGGCACTGCGGCCGGCGCATCTCACCAGCGGCCAGTTCTCGCTGCTGATGTCGCTCAACCGCCCCGAGCCGCCGCGTATCGGCGAGGTTGCCGCCCTGCTTGCGATGGATCGCACGACACTCACCGCAGCTCTCAAACCGCTGGAACGCCGCGGCCTGGTGCGAGTGACGATCGACGACGCCGATAAGCGCAGCCGCCGCCTGGTGCTTTGCCCGGCGGGCCGGGCGGCACTGGCCGCGGCGATGCCGTTATGGGTGCAGACGCAGGCGACGATCGAACGTGTTGTTGGCGACGCCGACCGGTTGCGCGCCGCCTTGCGCGCGCTGTCCTGAGCAGGTTGCGGGCGGGCTCGGAACGGGCATGCGCTGTCATCGCCAGAAGCGCCGCGACGCGGCAGTCCCTGCCCGGGGAGTCGGGGCTGCGCACATTGCCGCGTCGCTGCGCGCCTCGCGATGACGGTTGGATATCTCACCCCAACGGGTACTCGACCTCCGGTGTATAGACCGCCTGCTCCTTGCCCAGCCGCGAACTGAACAACGTGAAATGCTCGATCGGTACGGGATCGGCGCGGAACAGGTTATGCGCTTGCACGAACGCGGCGAGCTTGCCTTCCACCGCGTTGTCCAGCCTTGCCAACGAGATGTGCGGGGCGAACCGGCGGCGCTCCGGCTCCAGGCCGATGCGCTGCAGCGCCGTCTCGATCTTGCCCTGCAAGTGCTCGAGTGCCTGGTTGCGCTCCACGCCTACCCATAGCTGCGTGCTGCGGCCCGAGCGGGCGAAGGTCCCCACCCCTGCCAGCGTCAGCGCGAAGCTGCGCGCCTTCAGCGCTGCCAGCGTGTGGTCGATCTCCTCCGCGCGGTAGGCCGGTGTCTCGCCGATGAAGCGCAGCGTGATGTGGTAGTTCTCCGGCGGCACCCAGCGCGCGCCAGGGATGCCGGCGCCGGACAGCATCGCCACGCGCTGGCGCAGTGGCCACGGCAGGTCGAGGGCGACGAACAGCCTCATGCCGGGTGCGCCTCTCGCAGCAGCTTCTCCACCAGGGGCAGCAGCCGCGCGACGATGCGGCGCACCCCTTCGGCGTTCGGGTGCAGCCCGTCCGACTGGTTCAATGCCGGGTCCTCTGCCACCCCCGCGAGAAAGAACGGGTCGTACAGCACGCCCGGACGCTGGCCCAGTCCGGCGAACGCCGACCGGTACGAGCGTTCATAATCCGGTCCAAGATTGGGCAGCGCGTACATGCCTTCGAGCAATACGGGGATGTGCATTGCCGCCAACGTATCGAGGATGGCACCCAGGTTGGCCGCCATGAGACGCGGGTCCAGGCCACGCAGCCCGTCATTGGCGCCCAGCTCGACAATCGCCGCATCCGCGCCGCCGGCCAGCACCCAGTCCAACCGAGCCCGCCCGCCGGCGCTGGTGTCGCCGGACACCGCGCCGTCGACGATGCTCACGTCGAAACCCTGTGCGCGCAGAGCCTGCTGCAATTGCGCCTCGAAGCCGTCGGCGTGCGGCAGCCCGTAGCCGGCGGTCAGCGAATCGCCGAGCACCAGCAGGCGGAGCGGGGCGGCCAGTGCTGGCGGACAAGCGGCAGAAAGTGCCAGCGCACCGCAAATCAGATACGCCGCAGCAAAACAAGCCTTCCCCAAGGAGGCAAAGCAAGCGCTACGGAGGGCCATCGAGAGAAGCCGCGACCGGCGGCGAGCGTCGCCAGATGGCCGCCGCGCGTCGTCATAGGCCACCGGCGACACGGTGGGCACCGCTCCGTGACGCGCGGTGGACCTTGGCCTGCGTGCGTGTTGAAGGCTTGCCGTTGCCGCTCGCCAGCACCTGCCCCGCGCAGGGACGCCCTTATCCCGTTCGTCGCGGACGCCATATGCTGCCGCCATGGATGCCATCCCGCCGTCCCCGGTTCCCGCCTCGCCCACCGCGTCCGGTGCGCCCATAATGCCGGGCGTGTCCGCCGCGCCACTCGTGCGAATCAGAAACCTGCATCTGACCGTGCCCGCCACTGCCGGGCCGGTCAACATTCTGCGCGGGATCGACCTGGACATCGCGCCGGGCGAGGCGGTCGGCCTCATCGGCCCCTCCGGCTCCGGCAAGACCAGCCTGCTGATGGTGCTCGCCGGCCTGGAGCGTGCCACCGCCGGCAGCGTCATGCTCGCTGGCCACGAGGTCACCGACCTGGACGAAGATGCCTTGGCGCGGCTGCGGCGCGACCATGTGGGCATCGTCTTCCAGGCCTTCCACCTGATCCCCACCATGACCGCGCTGGAGAACGTGGCGGTGCCGCTGGAACTGGCCGGACGCGCCGACGCGCTCGACCGTGCGCGAGAGGCGCTGCGCGCGGTGGGGCTGGGGCACCGCCTGACCCACCTGCCCGGCCAACTCTCCGGCGGGGAGCAACAGCGGACCGCCCTGGCGCGGGCGTTCGTCGCCGAACCGCTGCTGCTGCTGGCCGACGAGCCGACCGGCAACCTGGACCACGCCACCGGCGGCGCGGTGATGGACCTGTTGTTCGAGCTGCGAGCCGCGCACGGCACCACGCTGCTGCTGATCACCCACGACGCTGACCTTGCGGCGCGCTGCGACCGCTGCGTGCATCTGTCCGACGGACGCGTCGCCGAACCGGTGCCCGCGTGATGTTCAGCCTACCCCGTTTGCATCAGGGCAAGGTCGTGTCCGTGCAGTCTTCTCCCCCTCCCCTTGAGGGAGGGGGTCGGGGGGAGGGGTGCAAACAACCGCCAGCCGGCAGAAGGACCGCACCCCCCCCCCCCCCCCCCCCCCACCCCCGGGGGGGGGGGAGGATAAAC